>CAZDTN010000009.1:0-26325 GCA_964508355.1 uncultured Sphingobacterium sp. | reverse complement strand
GACAAAAGCTTTTTGGCGAAAAAGTAAAAGCTGAAATGCACCAAGCTGTTGTAGAGGTAGGCACTGATGTATGTGCAAATATTGAAGAGGCTAGAGCTGATATCACCAACTTGAGAAAAACGATAAGAGAAATTGCTTTAAGCCTGGGATACAGTACTGGTGCTGCTGGAGCACATCCATTTAGTACATGGCGTCAACAATTAATCACTGATCATATCAGGTACCAAGAAATAGTGAATGAAATGCAGGACGCCGCAAGATCTAATTTGATTTTTGGCCTACATGTACATGTTGGCATGCCTTCTAAAGAAATGGCTATACACATTGCAAATTCTGCGAGGTACTTTCTACCCCACGTCTTTGCACTAAGCACCAACTCTCCATTCTGGGAAAAAAGAGTAACAGGTTTTAAATCATACAGAACTAAGGTTTTTGACAAATTTCCAAGAACAGGTATTCCTGATTATTTTGATAGCTATAGTGCTTACGAGAACTACGTAAACCTTCTTATTAAAACCAAATGTATTGATAACGCTAAGAAAATTTGGTGGGACCTAAGGGTGCATCCTTTTTATGGTACAGTCGAGTTTCGCATATGCGATGTACCCCTAACAATCGATGAATCAATTGCATTTGCAGCTCTGTTCCAATGTATTTGTGTAAAACTTTATAAATTAAGATTAGCCAACCTTAATTTCATGATGTATCCCAGGGTATTGTTGAATGAAAATAAATGGCGAGCTTCTAGATATGGTATCGATGACAAACTTATTGATTTTGGGAAAGAACAAGAAGTGAATACACGCTCACTTATAATAGAACTTTTAGACTTTATTGATGATGTTGCAGATGATTTAGGCTGTAGACAAGCCCTAAATACAATACATAGAATTTTAGAAAAAGGGACTGGCGCAGATAGACAATTGGCAATATTCAAAGAAACCAATAGTCTTGAAGCAGTTGCAACACATATCGAATCTAATTTTCTTGCACCGCTTTAATGTATTTTTGCAACTATGGCTGGAAAAATCAATGTGGCAATTTTAGATATGAACGAAGGTATGCCCAATGAAGGGATGCGCTGTATTAGAGATGTTCTCCAAATGGTAAAGCAAACATTTGCTCCATTAATTACTTGGGAAGAATATGAAATCAGAAAACAAATCCAAATTCCAACGCTTGATCATGATATTTATATTTCATCTGGAGGGCCAGGAAGCCCATTAACCAGTGAAGGATCCGCATGGGAAAACGCCTATTTTAAATGGCTCAGTGAAATTGTTCAATGGAACCAAAATCCATTGAATACAAGGAAAAAGTATGTCTTCTTAATATGCCATTCATTTCAATTGGCCTGTAGGTTTTTTAAAGTAGGAGAAGTAATTAAACGCAAATCAACAGCTTTTGGAGTATTCCCTATTCATATGCTCAAGCACCATGGAACAACAGATCCCATTTTTAACGGTCTGGGAGATCCTTTTTATGGGGTTGATAGCAGAGATTACCAGGTAGTAAAAACAGATAAGAATCGAGTTCATGAAATGGGTGGTGAAATTTTATGTATTGAAAAAGAGAGACCACATGTACCGCTTGAAAGAGCAATCATGGCCATTCGGTTTAATCCCTATATGGTAGGAACACAGTTCCATCCAGAAGCTGATGCTCAAGGTATGAGCATGTACTTGCAGCGAGAAGACAAAAAACAAACTGTCATACAAAACCATGGATTAGCTAAATGGACTTCAATGCTTGAACATTTAAATGATCCTGATAAAATCAGTCTGACCAACAAATACGTTCTCCCCAATTTCCTCAATCAATCTATTGCATCACTAAATAACCCCTTTAGTCTCTCTTAATACCGAAAACAATCATGATTGCTCCAATAAGAAGTTTATTTAATTCATCGTTCTCTAAAGAGCAATATGAAAAGTTTCTAAAGGCACTTGATCATGACTTCCCTGGAGCGATAGAATTTCGTGTTGCTGAAACACCTGTCTTTATTGAGGATTCTATTACTAGTAGCATGATTGACTGCTGTGAATATATTATTGATTTCATCAAGAATGATCAATTCATAGCTATAACTGAAAGGGCTATACCCTTGGATGAGAGAATTCCTAATGAAGGCAAGCATACTCATTTTATCGCATTTGATTTTGGGATCTGTAAAAAAGAAGATGGAACCTTTTTCCCGGCCTTAATTGAAATGCAAGGCTTTCCAACCCTATTTGCTTATCATTCCTATTATCCTGAAATTTTAGAAAAACATTTTCATATCCCGAGCGAATACTCTAATTATTTGAACAACTATGATAAAGAAAAATTTATAGCATTACTCCGTAAAGTAATTGTTGGCGATCATGAACCTAAAAATGTTGTGTTATTAGAAATCAAACCTGATGAACAAAAAACAAAAATAGACTTTTACTGTACAGAGAAATACCTTGGCATTAAACCTGTTTGTTTAACAAAGGTGTTTTCAGAAGAAGATAAACTTTATTATAGGTTAGACGGTGAAAAGATCCAAATAAAAAGAATTTACAACAGGGTCATAACCGATGAACTAAAAAACAGACAAGTTGAGTTGGGTAAAACTATCGATTTTTCAAAAGAATATGATGTTGAATGGGTAACCCACCCTCATTGGTTTTATAGAATTTCAAAATTCACACTTCCCTTTTTACAACACCCTTGTATACCTGGAACACAGTTTTTACATGAGCTGACTCAACTGCCGGTCAACTTATCAGAATATGTTTTAAAACCTTTATTTTCTTTTGCTGGACAAGGAGTAATTATAGATGTTAGAGAGGAAGATATAAGACAAATTAAGGATCCAGAGAATTGGATATTACAACGCAAAGTTGATTACGCTGAATGTATTGAAACACCAACAGGACCAGCTAAGGTAGAAGTTAGGCTCATGTACATTTGGGAAGAAGGTGAAGAGCGACCAGTTTTAGTAAATAACTTAGCAAGATTAAGTAAGGGTAAAATGATTGGGGTTAGATACAATGCAGATAAAGACTGGGTTGGTGGATCTGTTGCTTACTTTAAAAAATAAATAATATGACACACATAGATCAAGTCAGAAAGAAAAAATTAATTGAAGGAATCATTGGGCAATACGTTCATGGTGAGACAACAACATTTGGCCTGGTCCATATTGAAGAAGGAAGTCACCTTCCATTACATCATCATCCACATGAACAAGTCACTTTCATGCTAGAAGGAAAATTAAAAATGCAGATTGGTGATGAGGAAGTGGTTTTAGAACCAGGTCATGTGAAGGTAATTCCTTCCAATACGCCACATTCAGCGATAGCACTAACTGGCTGTAAATTAATCGATGTATTTAGTCCAGTAAGGGAAGATTACAGGGATTAAACACCCTTTATTCTTCCTCGGTGTTCTTCAAAATACCTAGAAGCTGATACGCTTTATTCAAAACTATTGAACTTGTTGAAATTTTATCTAAACCTGATTGAATTTCTGTCACACCATCAGCTGAAATACCAGTTACCACAGGTATCATTGTAAATTTTTTTTCCGCAGTTTTATAAAAAATAAAATGTTGATTTCCAGATCTTACAATTGCATCATCTGGAAGAACATCAACTTCTCGATCAGAAACAGCCACTTTAGCCTGAATAAGCATACCTGGATAAAGTTGGTTAGGATGCACAGTAAAGTGACAATGAGCAGTAGCAGTTCTATCCTCATCAATACCTTTGTTAACTAAAATTACTTTTGCTGGATAGGATTTACCTGTATTACCCATAAATTGTATATCTACTGTATTTCCAATTTTTATATATGGTAAATCTTTTTCAAAAATGGTCAAAGCTGCATGAATATCATCTGGATCAATTAATTCAAACATTGTTTCAGTAGGCTGAACGTATTTACCAATATTTACATTCACCTTTGAAACATATCCATTAATTGTTGATCGTATCGACAATTGACCACTTATTGATGCTTCAGTAAGTGATTGAGGATCTAATCCAATCAATTTCAATTTTTCAGCTAGTGATTTAACTAGCACAGATTGCATTTTCATTTCTCCTTCAGCATTTTGAAAGGCTTTGGAAGTAGCAGCATTTGAATTATAAAGTATTTGTTGTCGATCAAACTCTTGTTTGATCAAATCGTACTTTGCTTTTGCAGACAAATAATCCTGCTGTAATTGAACAATAGCCTGATCTTCCATAATTGCAATTACATCTCCCTTACTGACCTGCATACCAGGAATTAATTTTGTATTGCGCAAATAACCGCCCAATGGAAAATTGACGGAAACAATATTTTGAGGAGGTAGATCTATTTTACCCTGTAATTGAAGCGTGGAACTCATTTTTTGTTTTTTTATCCCACCAAGCTGGAGTGAAAGCGAATTTAGTTGAGCACCAGTTAATTCTACCTCTTCTACAGTAGTTTCCTCTTCAATAGCAGTAACATCAGCTGTCTTATTAGAACAGGAAAATAGAAAAGTAATAAAAACAAGCATCAACATGATGTTCTGCTTCATGATCAATTTTTTTCAGTTAAATAAATATATTCTGCCATTGCGGTCTGCATTTCAAATATGGTTGAAACATATGCAATCTTAATTTGTAAGGACTGTCCCACCAGCAAATTCCATTCTGCAAAAGGTATTTCACCCGCTTTTAACCTCAATGTTGCCTGACTTTGCATTTCATTTGATAAAGGAATTCCTTCATTCAAATAATACTGATTTGCCTTTTCTGCCTGTTGGTACCTGGCTATCAATTTTACCAATTGAGCTTTTATCAAAGCCAGTTGACGCTGTTGTTCTAATTGAGCTATTTCAATGTCTATAGTAGCTGATTTTATTTTTGCCTTTGTTGACCCATTAAACAAAGGAAGACTCAATCCCAATTGGTATATGCCAAATCTCCTACCAGACCCGTAATATTTCTGCTGTATTCCATCTGGAGACTGCCAACCTATAATTGAAAGGTTACTATACCCTAGGTTTATATCAGGCAATAGCTTTGATTTATTTAATAATTCTTGCGCCTTTCTTTCCTCTACAACTGCGTTTGAAAATTTTAACAATGGATGATTATCCAATAATAAATCATTAACTCCAGGAAAATTATATTGACTCCTTAAACCTTGCAATTCGGGAACAAAATCATCATTAGAATTAATCAGTAGATTTAGATCTTTGATATATAATTTTCTATCTGTATAAAGTTGCTCTTTTTGAATTCTGTGCTGATTGTATTGAACATCTATCGCGTTGAAAATAGCCTTTTGAATTTCGCCAGACTGGGTTTGCAGTAAAGCAATTCTCCTCCATTCGTTAAAATTAACTTCTACTTCATCAAGTAATTTTGCTTTACGGTCGAGATCCATTATCCGATAACACAACTGACGTACTGCCCAATGTAATTCAGCTTTATTTAAACTTTTTCTTGCAGTTTCTACAGCTATATTTCTTTGGTATATTTCTTGTTGACGCTTATACACTATAGGCAATTGCAAACCCTGATTGAGGAAAAATCGAGTATCATTAAACGCACTATTTATATTACCATATTCTAGCCCTACTGAGGTATTAGGAATTTGCGCAGGCCTATTTTTCAAGTATTCATTTTGAATTATTCGCTTATCATCAATTATTAATACATGGGCATGCTTATCCGCATAGTTCAAAATTGAATCAAGTGTGAGAACGCGCTCATTAGTCTGAGCACTTAATATTGTTGGGGATAATACGACCAAAAAAGAAACTAATCCTTTATTTAAAAATCTTTTCTTTCTCTTTTCAACCCAAACATAGAGTACGGGTAATAAAAAGAGTGTCAACAAAGTAGCAGACACCAATCCGCCAATAACCACTGTAGCCAGAGGTCTTTGTACTTCTGCTCCCGAACTTGTACTAAGCGCCATGGGCAAGAATCCAAGAGAGGCAACTGCTGCAGTCATCAAAACTGGTCTTAATCTTGAAGTTGTACCTTCAAGAACTATATCATCAATGCCTAATTTACCTTTTGCTTTGATTCGATTAAACTCGCTTATTAATACAATGCCATTTAGAACAGCCACACCAAACAAAGCAATGAATCCAATTCCAGCTGATATACTAAATGGTAAGTCTCGGAGCCATAGAAAAAATATACCCCCAATAGCAGACAATGGTATTGCAGAATAAATGAGCAATCCATATCTGATTGAACCAAAAGAAAAATATAGGATTAATAAAATGAGCAATAATGCAATTGGCACTGCAATCATGAGTCGATTTTTTGCTTCTGCCAGATTTTCAAACTGACCTCCAAATTTTACATAGTATCCAGCTGGCAGTACAACTTCTTTATCAATTTTTGATTGTACTTCTTCTACCACAGATTGCACATCTCTATCTCGAACATTGAAGGCAACAGTTATTCTTCTTTTGGCATCTTCACGTTGCACCTGATTAGGTCCTTCCTCAATTACAACATCTGCCACTTGGGTTAACGGAATAGTGGTGCCATTGGGTGTTGTCAATAAGAGTTGTTGTAAATCAGATAAATCATTACGACTATTATCCTGTAACCTCAAAACCAAATCAAATCTCCTTTCGTTTTCATAAATCTGGCCTGCAACCTCTCCAGCAAAAGAAGCCCTCAATATTCTATTTACATCAGCAATATTCAATCCATATGATGCTATGGCCTGTTTATTGTATTTAATAACGACCTGAGGCAGGCCAGTAACTCTTTCAGCAAAAATATCTTTAGCTCCATTCACTGAATGAATCACTTTCTCAAAAGCAGCTGCATAATGCGAGAGCGTATCAAGGTTTTCACCAAAAATTTTGCAAACTACATCTTGCTTCGCACCCGCGATTAATTCATTAAACCTCATTTGCACAGGATACTGAAAACCACCAGTTAATCCAGGAACCGAACCAATAGCTTCACTCATTTTATTGGCCAACTCATCATAACTTTCAGCACTTGTCCATTCACTCTTATCTTTTAAATTAACAATAATATCAGTCATTTCAATCGGCATAGGATCGGTTGGAATTTCACTTGCACCAATTCTTGTCACGACGCTTTTAACCTCCGGAAATTTCTTGAGTGCTGTAACTGCTTGTGTAGTTGCATTTATTGTTTCCTGTAAAGTACTCCCAGTCATTAATCTCGCATCAATGGCAAAATCACCTTCTTCTAACTCAGGTATAAATTCTCCGCCGAGAGTAGATGCTACAAAAATTGAAACAATAAACAAAGAGACAGCAGAGAGCACAACCTTGGCTGGATGAAACAAAAGAAACGATAATATTTTTTTAAACCTCGCTTGTAAGACATTCATAATACGATCTGAAAAATTCACTTTTTCAGGTAGCCTTTTGCTCAACACCAAGCTAGTTACCATTGGGACGTAAGTAAGAGACAAAATAAAGGCACCAATCAGTGCAAACGCTACTGTTTGGGCCATTGGCTTAAACATTTTACCTTCTATTCCTGATAATGAAAGAATTGGAATATAGACGATCAAAATAATAACCTGTCCGAAAACAGCTGCATTCATCATTTTACCAGCAGCCTGTTCTACAGTTCCATTTAAATCAGTAACAGAAAGTTGAGTAAGTCCTTTATGTTTCGTATGCAATCGATGAAGAACCGCTTCCACGATAATAACCGCACCATCAACAATCAATCCAAAATCCAATGCACCTAAACTCATCAAATTGCCCGATACGCCAAATAAATTCATCATTCCTACTGCAAAGAGCATAGCTAAGGGAATAACTGATGCAACAATTAAACCAGCTCTGATATTTCCTAAGAAAAACACCAAAATCAATAAAACAATAAGCGCCCCTTCAAGCAAGTTCATTTTAACAGTACTCAATGTTCTATTCACCATTTTTGTCCTGTTCAAAAATGTTTTAATCTCAACCCCATCTGGTAATGTTTTTTCGATTTGCCTCATTTTTTGTTCAATACCCTTAATTACTTCTGAAGCATTTTCACCTTTAAGCATTAATACAACTGCACCAGATACCTCACCCTTATCCTCAAATGTAAGTGCACCATAACGAATAGGACTACCTATCTTAACCTCAGCTACATCTTTAATAAAGACTGGAGTTCCAGCTTCTGACTGATCAAGATATATGGTGTTGATCTCCTCAATATTTTTAGCAAGTCCTTCAGTTCGGATGAACAATAAGCTAGGGCCCTTCTCAATATATGCAGCTCCAGAGTTCTGGTTATTTTTCTCAAGAGCACTAAAAATTTGGTCTACTGTAATCCCAAGGCTCTTCATCTTAGCAGGGTCAATGGCTACCTCATACTGTTTCAATTTTCCACCAAAACTGCTTACATCAGCTACACCGGGTGTTCCAATTAATTGACGCCTGATGATCCAATCTTGAATTGTCCTCAATTCCGTCAAATCATACTGACTTTCATAACCCTTTTTAGGCTTCACGATATACTGGTAGATCTCCCCTAGTCCTGTGGTAACAGGTCCTAATTCAGGAGAACCAGCTTCTTTTGGAATTTCATTCCGAACCATGGTCATCCGCTCACTGACTTGCTGACGACACCAATACACATCTTTATCATCATCAAAAACAATAGTAACTACAGATAAACCAAATCTGGAAATTGATCTGATTTCTTTAATGCCAGGTATGTTTGAAGTGGCTTGTTCAATGGGGAAACTGATCAATCGCTCTACCTCAAGTGAACCTAGCGTGGGAGAAACTGTAATTACCTGCACTTGATTAGAGGTAATATCCGGAAGTGCATCAACTGGCAATTGGATGAGTTGGAAGCTCCCCCAAATAATCCAAGCCAATGTCAAAAGTCCAACTACTAATTTATTCCTGACCGAAAACCGGATAATCGCATTCAACATACTCCAAAAAGTTAGAAAACAAGAGTTTGATGCTTATTTACAACATTCCTTTTTGGTAAATAAACTACCTATAAAAGAAAAAAGTTTACGAAAAGCTTCTAGTACTAGTTTCATTTCTTAAATGTATTGAAAAAAGTCCTTTCTACACTCAATGAAAGGCTTGGATTTGCCTCAGCCATCCTAAAAGCATTTCCTTTTAGTTGGAACCGGTAACCCATGTTGATTTTCGTATTACTATTTACAATAAACTGAAGGGCTGGAGCCAAGTCAATAAAGTAAACCTTTCTATCCAATCCTTGACTGCCAATCAACTCAAGATAAATATTGAAATTGGTTTGTTCATAACTTTTGTATTTCCTAGGAAAAAGTAGATAGCCGGAGGAAAGGGAATAATTAAAGCTGCGAAAACTTAATAACCGACTAGATAAGAGTGCATTTTGCCTTCCACCAATAACCTCAGTAAAAGACAACGTGGATGAAACCGCTAATTTATCCACCAACTGTGTCAGGATAAGTCCACCCTGAAAGACCGATTGATCTCCATCAGTAGTTAATTCATCATATTTTAAGTCGTTAGTGCTATATACACCCTTTACATAAGCAGCTGCCCTAAAATGTTTATGGACGTCATCATTACTTAAAAACCTGTATTTGGCGTATAAATTAACAGACTCCCATTTCATAACACGGTTGGTATACATGTCGCTAAACGTAAATCCAGATCTGAGCATCCATTTTTTATTCAACCCTATGGAAGCTTCAGCCATTTGCCGATTCATCAGTATGGATTCATCCTTATTCAACCCTTGATTAAATCTTTGCTCACTCATATATTTACCAGCATATTTCAGAGATAACGATTTAGCTGGAACATTTGATGCTGGATCCGAGAAAACATAGAGCTCCTGAGCAGATACACCTATGTGGACTGTCCCAACCAGGACAATTGCCACCAAGACTATAAGCTTTCTCATTTTATGGTAACATGATAAATATTCAAGCCATGCACTTCATGGTTAGGCACAACACATTTGGTGATATTTCCAGGCTTATAACAGTCCAGATTAGAACCACCAACAATTTTTTTGTGGTCTTTAGGAGTTAGAAACTCCTTATCAATAACATGAATGGTAACCGGTCCGTTATATTCTTTTGATTTTACATTCACGAAATGATAAAAACTATTACCAACCTTCAAGTGAGTATCATGTTCAATTTTATGGTTTTTGGCATCAAACTCTAAATGAAGTTGTGAAACTGAAAAACCTGCATCTTCTACTTTTTTTCTGATGGCTTCGGGGTCCACATGCTGACCTTCTTTAAAATTGATGACAAATGAGGAAGCATTTAAATCGGTATCTACATTATCAACAAAACTCAGTGATGTCAGGTTGGTATAGACCGACTTTGCACACATTGCACAGGTCAACCCACTTGCTTGTAAGGTCGCTTTTTTGATCTGTGCCTCACTATGCACAACATTAAATAAAACCACTACTATAAAGAAAATAATCTTTTTCATAATCAAATAATTTTATTGCGCGGGCGCTTTGCGCCCGCGCAATGTTAAAAAGTTTACATTAAATGTAGAGTTTGAATTAGTGCTTACTACAGTTTTTACAATTCTTGCACTCCATGCCATTCTCACACTTTCCATCCTTGCAATTTTGGCAAGCTTTTTCTTTCATGCACTTACTGTCTTTGCACCCTTGGCAATCTTTTCCCTTTTCGCAAACACCATTCTTGCAGCAATCCATCTTACTTTGAGTATCACTTACTGTAGACGCCTGTTTTCTTTCATACTGGCAACATCCATGTAGTTTGTTATACACTTCAGTTGGAGCAGTAAAATCCTGGGTATCATAACCCGCTGCTGCGACTGCCTGTTGAATTTTTGAAGCATCTGTTTTTTTGGCATTATAAGCTACAGACAAAATTTTTGTCTCTTCACTCCAGCTTGCTTTACTAGCACCAGCTGAAGTAGCAGCTGTTTCAATTACTTTTTTACACATACCGCAGTTACCCCAAACCTTGATGTCTTCTTTTTTTTGAGCTGTTGCTGTAATTGAAAAAAATACAAATAATACGAATGTTGAAAATATTGTTTTCATGATTTTTGATTTGATTGATTTGAAATTTGCCACAGGTACTTCTTATATTTTACCGGCAGCATATGAATAGAAGCCTTTAATTGAGAAATACTGACCTTGACCTATCCTGAAAAATCAAATTCTGAAAAAGCAATTTCGCAAATAGACTGGAGGGCCACCTAACTTGATGGATGAATTTACATTCAGGACAGATGAACTCCTGAATAAGTTTTCTTTAAAATGTAAATGTGGTATTTCAACTGGTAATGAGAGATTATTTTCAACTGAAAAAGTTGAAGTCTTTTCCAATTGACTATTATCCAGTTTAACCACTTGTAGCAAATCATGACAACAACCAGCATCTTCCATTCCACAATATCCACAAGCCTCTTGTTGTTTCTCTCCAA
This sequence comes from uncultured Sphingobacterium sp., assembly GCA_964508355.1. Taxonomy (GTDB): domain Bacteria; phylum Bacteroidota; class Bacteroidia; order Chitinophagales; family Chitinophagaceae; genus Pollutibacter. Next base: position 14,933 of record CAZDTN010000009.1, on the reverse strand, counting down.
TGCTGATTCCAGCGAGTTCGCCCATACAAAAATGAGCGCTCATTACAGTACCACTACTGGTAGCGGTATAAATGAGTAAAAGAAATATGGAGAGTAGCTTCTTCACAATGTAAAATTACAACTTCTTTTGAAAATCAAAAGTTTCAGGAATGAATTAACACCTATTTAATTGACAAAATTCCAGAAGATACCTAACCTAAAAACCATACCTGGATTGGGATAAAGTGGTGCAGCTAGGTTGTTGTCTTTGAATCCAAAACCAAATCTTTGCGTTACAGTATTCAAGTTCTCCACCCTAATATAAGTAGTAAAACTTCTGATCCTGAAATTGGTATAAGCTGCTATATCAGGACGAATAGCAATCTTCTTTTCAGATTGGAAGAAAAACTGGCCTAAAACGGGTGAATAATTATCAGCAAAGTAAGGGCTGTAATACCTCAAATCCAAACCAGAAGATATACCGAGATTTCTAAATGGTTTTCCTTCATAAGCTATTCTGTTCCTTGTATAAATCAATGGCAAATGAATAGGTGCATTTCCGGTGACAGTTTGAAAATAGAAATCCAAATACCATTTCCAGCGCTTGCTCAAATTTGTTTCCTTGCTTATGCCTGTCCTGATAAAGTTAAACAATGGAGCATATTGATCAGCTTCCCTGAATCCCTTGAAATAAGTATAATTTGAGACAAGGAAATATTCTAAACTTAATCTGGTTTTTATTTTTGAAAAATAAAGGCTTCCAGTTATTGCAGTAACATTTTCGTCACTCAAGTCGGCTTCTCTGAAAACAGGAAAAGAGAGATCCCGAGTGAATACATCAGATGGAGAACGATTGATGTTCTCAAAACCCAACTCCAATGCACCAAATTTATCCCCCAATGAACGTTGTAAATTTGCTTTTACCCTATAGTTACCCAAATCTCTTCCAAGGGCAAAAAATTCACCATACAACAACATATCCCATTTTTTATTTCGAGTCCGGTTTCTGTATTCTCCATGAACAATGGTATTGGAAAAACGATCCCCAATAGGAACAGTTGTGGGTGTATATAATAAAAAAGTAGCACCAGCCTTGATAAATTGAAGTGGATTTTTGGAGTCTGGAAATTGCACCAAAGAAAAATCGCTTTTAAAAATATCTAACCCTGATTTGTAGTTTACTGTATCCGGTACAGTACCCATTGCATAATTTTTTTCATAAAACGCTGCTGATCCAGAAGCTTGAACATCAAGGTACTCGTATTTATAGCTACTAAGTTGTGTTGTATTTTCAAACCTTAGTTTAGGAAGGAAATAGCGCACTACTGAACTATCTGTCACAATAGAATCTTTTTTCCCAAAATCATATTGCTGACGTAATAGATAATGCTTATCGACATAACGATTTCCGGTTATCAATTTAACATTGAAAAAGTTTCTTGAAGAAAAGGCAGTCGCGGCCAAATTAGTAGGAATATTGAATCTGTCTTCATAAGCAGGATTAGGATTCACTAAAAAAGATTCATCTTGAATACCCCCATTTTCTGCACTTTGTAATGCATTCGACAAAACAATGAGGTAAGCGTGATAACGTTGATTCTTTGAAGTGAAATCGGTGTTGAACCTAAAATTATTGTGATTTGAATTTTGTGAATTAAATGTACCCGGTGCATTAATTAATCGATATTGAATAACAAAATTCCAATCAGGCGAAATATTCTGTGTGTGAACAATACTTATCTGCTGTTCAGCTTTACTCCCGACCAAATATCCTAATTCCGTGTACGGCTTAGTCGTATTCATAAATCGGGTATCTGCTATAGTTAAAGCATAAGGATCAAATGCATGAAATCCCATATCCCAGCCTGGCAACCTAAGTGGAGAAAACAATAGAGGTCGTATTGCATTTCCATTATGCCCAATCTGAACAAACTCAGGCTTCATGGGAATTCTCTTGTAAAAATCTGAAATCGAAGAATCAAAAAAAATGTATCGCGCTGTGTCTAAATAACGAAACCTAACGTTAACCGAATCATCAGAAAACTTCCTTTTTTCAAATGAGAGTGAATCAGAGCCCCCTCCTCCACCTCCACCACTGCTGAACCTTGAGCCCATTCCCTGCGCCGCTCTACCTATTCCGCCTCCTCTCCCCTGAGCATTGGTATCCTTTGTCAAGGATAATAAGAAAAGCAACAAGAATCCGCCACAAAAAATGGGAGAACAGTTAAACTTAATATTAAGCCGACTAATATTCAATTGCCTCATCTTAGAAAAAATACCTAATTGTATTCATTAAACTGATTGAATCAATGTCTTGAAAATAGCTGTGAGTTTGGGAGCCGCATTATTTGCAGCTTCCAATACCTCCTCATGGGTGATCGTATTTTCTTCATCTCGAATACCCAAATCTGTTATGACACTCATGGCAAAGACTTTCATGCCACAATGTACTGCTGCAATAACTTCCTGGACAGTACTCATACCCACTGCGTCTGCACCAATGAGTTTAATCATCTTATATTCAGCCCTAGTCTCATAAGTGGGACCAGTTACACCAAAATAAACGCCTTCATGAACGTATATACCAAGTTCTTTTGCAATTTCCTGTGCTTTGTTAATCAACTGCTTTGGATATGGCTCACTCATATCAGAAAACCTTGGCCCCAATTCATCAATATTCTTACCCAACAATGGGTTTTTGACAGCAAAACTTATATGATCCTTTATGATCATCAGATCTCCAACTTTGAAAGCTGGATGAACCCCTCCAGCTGCATTTGACAAAAACAAATACTCAACACCCATTAGCTTCATCACACGAATAGGAAATACAACTTCATCAGTAGTATATCCTTCATAAAAATGAAACCTACCTGCCATGACCAGCAGTCGAACGCCATTTAAAGTTCCTACAATTAACTTGCCGCTATGTCCCTCAACCGTAGACATTGGAAAATGTGGAATATCTGTATAAGCAATCTCAATATCCACACTGATCTCATTGGTAAATGCTCCTAAGCCACTGCCCAACACCACGCCTATCCTACTTTCGCCTCTAATTTTTTGCTTTAAATACCCTACAGCCTCCTGGAGCTTATCTAATTGATTCATTTACTAAACCTTTGGCGCAAAGATACTACCTTTAGTGTAGTTTGAATATGAAGAACGATTTTGTATTATATGGTGCAAATGGCTACACGGGCGATCTTATTGCAAGACTATGCAGTGCTTATGGACTTAGACCCCTCCTTGCAGGTCGCAACAAAGAAGCTATACAAAATCTTGCGTCAGAACTAAATTTAGAATACAGCATTGTAGACCTCCAAGACTCAGCTGGACTAGATGAACTGCTGAAAGGACAAAAATTAGTTATACATGCAGCTGGCCCATTTAGTAAAACTGCAAAACAAATGGTAGAGGCTTGTATAAAAAATCAGGTTCATTACACTGATATCAATGGAGACATATCCTGTTTTGAACTAGTAAAGTCATATAATCAATTGGCTAAAAAGGCGAATTGCATGCTTATGCCAGGAGTTGGCTTTGACGTTGTCCCAACAGACTCAGTTGCAAAAAGAATCAGCGAAACTTTTCCTCAGATACATTCCCTTCAACTTGCCTTTGCATCTATTGGAAGTTCAGTTTCGCATGGTACTGCTACAACCATGGCAGAAAAAATAGGTGAAGGCGGTGCCAAAAGAGTAAATGGAGTTATCACCAAAACACCTCTTGGTGAAAATGGCATGTATGTGGATTTTGGAAAGAAACATCTTTTTGTAATGAGTATTCCTTGGGGAGATATCAGTACGGCTCATCATACTACCGGCATCCCCAACATTGAAACTTTCTTTGCAGTAAAACCCACTGTTTACAAATGGATGAAGTTTCAGCGATTTTTCAATTGGCTACTACAAACTAACCTGATCAGAAATTACGTAAAGAAAAAAATCAATCAAAGACCAGCAGGTCCAAATGAAAGCATGAGAGAAAACGGTAAATCACTTGTTTGGGGTAAAGGAATTAATGAAGCTGGTGAAAGCAAAATTGTTAGGCTGATTGGTCCAGAAGGCTATACATTCACTGCACATGCCTCACTGGTTATTGCAAAAGAAATATTGCAAGGCAACTGGGCTTCAGGTTATCAAACACCTGCTGGACACTATGGAAGTGAATTGGTTTTAAAAATACCTGGAGTTTCTTATTTCTAATAATCTGAGTAAGGCTTCGCCTTTAAAAATAAGGTTACGTTTTTACTGACAGTCTGATCATATTCTTTCATAGACAACAATTCTTTCCATTTAGGATCGTTTGAAAAAGCCTTCCAATGTTCATTTCTATCATCCATATTCTCAAAACTTGTCATGTACATCAAATTGGGCATTGTTGGACCACTTATAACTTCTGCATAAAAAATTGCATTAAAATTTAGCCTGGCAAATAGATCAATTTCGCCTCCCTCATTAAACATTTCAACCTTTTTCCAATATTTCTTTTCTGATGCACTTTCATAACTCCTCAACTCATATATCCGATCATTATGGCTAGATTTCAATTGAGGCAACATCAAAAACGGCGCAAACCTAAACCCCTCTAAAATATAAGTAGTAATCCTATTGTACGCCGGATTTGAACTTTGCGCATCAATATAGTCTTTACCATTTTCCAGGATAGTATTATCAGTCAAAAAAGACTTTTGCAGAACTGAGATGCTCGCTAATGATACATGAGGTATCAATACAAACAATTTCTTGTTCAAAACAGTATCGTTATTGTGAAGTCCAAATACTCCTACATGCTGAATACCACTTTTATGTAAAAAAGGCAAATAAGCTTTTGCCAGAAATTGATCAAGGACCTTCGCCTGCTCAATCGTCTTGTATTCATAGACCTTCAATTCAAAGAAATGATAATTGCTACTACTATGTTGTGCAGAGGCAGTAAAACAGGTTATTGCAAATAATAAAATAACGACAACTCTCATAAGCAAGGTTTATGAAACAAATGTATTGAGAATTAATAACTTTGATAAATGCCAGTTAAAGACTACTACAAATTGCTACAAGTAGAGCCAAGTGCTGATTTTACAACAATCAAAAGAGCATTCAGGAAGCTGGCTATGCAATATCACCCTGATAAAAACCAGGAATCTCCTTACTCCACAAGTCATTATAGAGAATTACAACTCGCCTATGAGATTTTATCTAACCCTCAAAAAAGAGAGGAATACCATTACCAAAGATGGCTAGAAAAATCAAAAGGTCATGAACTAGACACAGCCATTAGCACTGATCAAATTCTTCAACTATTTATCAATACCGAACGTGTTATTCATGAAATGGATAGTTTCAGGTCGGATAATTTTCAATTACTAGACATTTTACTAAATTTATACAACACAAATAGAATTGAACTAATTCTTGAGGAAAGCGATAGTAAACTGGAAAAAACTGTTATTCAGTTAGCTTTGCAATCTTCATCATCGCTTTCTTCTGCCTATCAATTAAGGTTGATTGAACAGTTAAAGAAATTATTGAAAAAGCATCCTGAACAGCAATCTATTTGGAATGAGCAAGTGAGGACTATCCAGCATAAAGAATTTATTGAAAAACTAAAAGTCCCTGTAGTCATTGTATTGACGATAATTCTTTGTTTAATTATTTTACTCATCAGCAAGTAAAACCCGTCAAACAACTATCTGTTTGTATCTTTGCTTCATGCATTATGTATCAGTAGAGCAGCTGGGAAAATCTTATGGTATTAAGCCCTTATTCAAAGACTTATCCTTCCATATAAACGAAGGTGACAAAATAGCACTAATCGCCAAAAACGGTTCAGGGAAATCAACACTACTTAAAATCTTGGCAGGTAATGAAACAGCGGATGAAGGTAAATGTTGGATCAATAAAGAGGTTAGAACGATATTATTTGAACAAGACCCGTTTTTCTTCGAAAGTTCAAATATTCTTGATAACATATTTGCTCACGATCATCCTAAGCTCAATGCTATAAAAAATTATGAAGCAGCACAAGACGCGAATGATGAAGAAAAGATTGCTTCAGCTATCATTGAGATGGAAGAGAAAAATGCATGGGACTTTGATGTTAAAGTCAAGCAAATTTTAAGCAAATTAAATATTCATCACCTGGATCAGCCCATGTCTACACTGAGTGGTGGACAAAGAAAAAGAGTTGCCCTTGCTAAAACGCTTATTGATATTGGATTCGACAATACACATTGTTTATTAATCATGGACGAGCCAACAAACCATCTTGATATTGAAATGGTGGAGTGGCTGGAACATTACCTCGACAAAGAAAACATCACCTTATTATTAGTTACACATGACAGGTATTTCCTCGATAGTGTTTGTAATGAAATCTGGGAATTAGACAATAGTAAAATCTTTGTTTACAAAGGGGATTATCAAAACTATATCGAAAAAAAAGCAGCTAGAATTGAGAGTGAACAAGCCTCAATTGATAAAGCAAGAAACACTTATAGAAAAGAACTCGAGTGGATGCGCAAACAGCCCAGGGCTAGGACTACAAAATCAAAAAGCCGACAGGATAATTTCTATGAAATAGAAAAAATTGCTAAACAAAAAATTGAAGACAAGCAACTGGAGTTGCAAATGAAAATGAGCCGACTAGGCGGTAAAATTGCAGAGCTTAAAAAAGTATACAAGTCATTTGGCGATAAAGTAATCCTGTCCGGATTTGACTATACTTTTAAACGGGGAGAGAGAGTTGGTATAATTGGAAAAAATGGGGCTGGAAAATCAACATTTATCAATATCCTGCAAGGTATAGAAGAGCCAGACAGTGGTAAGGTAAACATAGGTGACACCATCATATTTGGCAACTATTCTCAGCAAGGTTTAGTCATCAAGCAGGATCTTCGCGTAATTGAGTTTGTCAAGAATATTGCAGAAAGTTTCCCACTGGCAAAAGGCGGCTCTCTAAGTGCTGCACAATTCTTAGAACTCTTTCTATTTACCCCAGACCAACAATACAATTACATAAGTAAACTCAGTGGAGGTGAAAGAAGAAGATTGCATTTACTGAGTATTCTATTTAAAAATCCTAATTTCCTTGTACTAGACGAACCAACCAACGACCTAGATTTACCTACTTTATCCGTGTTGGAAAACTTTTTAATGGACTTCCAAGGTTGTCTGATTATTATTAGTCATGATAGGTATTTCATGGATCGCATCGTTGATCATCTCTTTGTATTTGAGGGAAACGGTGTCATCAAAGATTTTCCAGGTAACTATGCAGAGTACAGAGAAGATCAAGAAAATAAAGAAAAAGAACAACAACCAAAAACAAAATCAATAGAAATAAGTAATCCCGCAATTACTTCAAATACAAACAAGAAAAAACCATCCTTCAACGAAAAAAGGGAATTTGAATTGCTTGGAAAAGAAATAGAAAAGTTAAGCAAAGAAAAGGACTTGATAACTGCTGAAATGAATGCCGAATCACTTGACTATTCAACCATAGAAAAACTATCGTCAAGATTCAAAGAAATTAGCGACCTACTTGATACCAAAGAATTACGGTGGCTTGAACTAAGTGAATTGTTTGAGTAATCTACATCTTTGGATACGCCGCTCTTTGTAATCGATCATTTATTGCCTTCCCTAAGCCTTCTTCAGGAAATGGTTCAGCAAGAATAACAGAGACATCTGATTTATCGAGTATTCGCATGACATTAAACAACACTGAAGCTGCCTCGTTTAAATTACCGTCTGCTGAAAGTTGAAACACAAATGAATTAGGAAGCTGGTAGTTGGTTTTAAATGAAATTATACCGACTTTTTTCCCTTCATGCTCTTTATACAACTTTTCAATATCTCCAATTACTAATTGCTTATTTGTTGCATAATGACTCTTTAACTGTCCTGGTGCAGTTGGCGAAGCATGTGCGAGTTTAATTTCTATTTCACAGCCTGTAACCTCTTGTAGTTGCTCTACTCCAATTCCACCAAGACGATGAACAATAATTTTATCTCCTTCAAAACCTACAATAGTCGACTCTAATCCAACATTGGCCTGCCCTCCTTCTACAATATATGGAATCGCACCAGATAGGCCTTCAAAAACATGCATGCTGGTAACTGGGCTAACATATCCTGATGGATTTGCACTTGGTGCTGCTAAAGGGAATTCAAGCTGACGCAATAAACATAGAGTAAGTTCATGTGCTGGAATCCTAATGGCAACATAGCGACTCCCTGCAGTAACTAAATCTGGTACCGCATCTGATTTTTCAAGTAAATAGGTAATTGGACCAGGAGAAAGCTTCTCTAATAATTGAGTACAAGCACGTGGTATATAATTTACCCACTTTTTTAGCTGAGTCTCATTAGCAACGTGCAAAATCAATGGATTAAACTGGGGACGATTTTTTGCTGTATAGATTTTTGAAATTGCAATAGGATTCAACCCATTCCCAGCCAACCCATAAACAGTTTCAGTTGGAATAGCAACAAGCTCTCCTTGTTCCAAGAAGGCTTTAGCTTTTGTGATATCTTTTCCTATCTCAGTTATAAACATAAAAAAGTCCCGGTGTATACCGGGACAAAGTTAATAGAGTTGGAGGTGATTATGCCTTTGATTTCTCTTTCTTTTCCGGAAGCGTTGGCTTGATGGAAAAAATTATTTTTTGATTTTCTTTGTCTAAATCTGCCAACATTACATCGCCAGCTTTGATATTCATATTTAGAATTTCTTCTGCCAAAGGATCCTCTAAATATTTTTGTATTGCTCTATGCAATGGTCTTGCACCAAACTGTTGATCATATCCTTTTTCAGCAATAAATTCTTTTGCCTCTTCTGTAAGTTCAAGTGAGAAGCCCAAATTAGACAACCTTTTCATCACACCTTTCATCAAGATATCTATGATTTCAAAAATATGGTGCTTCTCAAGTGAATTGAATATAATAACATCATCAACCCTGTTCAAGAATTCTGGTGAAAAAGTTCTCTTCAATGCTTTTTCAATTACAGCTTTGCTGGCTTCCTCTGCGTTTGCTTGACGTGCACTAGTAGCAAATCCAACACCTTCGCCAAAATCTTTCAACTGACGAACACCAATATTGGAAGTCATAATGATTAGCGTATTCTTGAAATCTACCTTTCTACCCAATCCATCTGTTAGCTGACCATCATCGAGTACCTGTAAAAGAATATTGTATATATCTGGATGCGCCTTCTCTATTTCATCTAACAGAATGACTGAATAAGGTTTCCTTCTTACTCTTTCTGTCAGTTGACCACCTTCTTCATAACCCACATAGCCGGGAGGTGCGCCTATCAATCTGCTTACGGTAAATTTTTCCATGTATTCACTCATGTCAATTCTGATTAATGCATCTTCAGAATCGAACATGTTGCGAGACAATGCTCTGGCTAATTCTGTTTTACCTACCCCAGTTGGGCCTAAAAAGATGAATGTGCCAATAGGCTTTTTGGGATCTTTTAATCCTACACGGTTTCTTTGAATTGCTTTTACCACTTTGGAGATGGCATCATCTTGTCCCACTACAAGTGATTTCATCTCAGTACCCATATTTCGCAACTTTTCAGTCTCTGCCTGCACCATTCTTTTAACGGGGATACCAGTCATCATGCTTACTACTTCCGCAATGTCTTCTTCAGCAATAGGGAAACGCTTATGCTTTGATTCTTCTTCCCATTTCGATTTAGCTGACTCCAATTCTTCTTGTAATTTCTTCTCAGTGTCACGTAAACTTGCAGCCTCTTCAAATCGCTGACTCTTCACTACCCTATTCTTCTCTAATTTTATATCTTCAATTTTTTTCTCGAGTTCAACTATCTCGTCAGGAACATTGATATTTTTTAAATGCACCCTGGCACCAACTTCATCCAACACATCAATAGCCTTATCAGGCAAAAGTCTATCTGTCATGTAGCGATCACTTAGTTTCACACAAGCTTCAATAGCATCATTTGCATAATCCACATTGTGGTATTCCTCGTAACGACCTTTGATATTATTTAAAATCTGAATGGTTTCATCTACTGAAGGTGGCTCAACTAATACTTTTTGGAATCTCCTGTCTAGTGCTCCATCTTTTTCAATATGCATACGGTATTCATCCAATGTAGATGCCCCTATACACTGCAATTCGCCTCTAGATAAAGCGGGTTTAAAAATATTTGAGGCGTCCAATGAACCACTAGCACCTCCAGCACCAACTATGGTATGAATCTCATCAATAAAAAGAATCACATCTCTATTCTTTTCTAATTCCGTCATGATGGCCTTCATCCTCTCTTCAAACTGCCCCCTGTATTTTGTTCCGGCAACCAGTGCGGCTAAATCCAATGATACAACCCGCTTATCAAATAAAACTCTTGATACTTTTCTTTGAACAATTCTCAAGGCAAGTCCCTCAACTATTGCAGTTTTACCCACTCCAGGCTCACCGATTAAAATAGGATTGTTCTTTTTTCTTCTTGATAGAATTTGAGAAACACGCTCAATCTCAGCCTCGCGACCAACTATGGGATCTAATGAGCCAGATTCTGCTAACTTGGTGATATCTCTTCCAAAATTATCCAATACTGGAGTTTTGGATTTACCCCCTGCCTGAGCTGGCCTGGCTTTTTGTTGAGCAGCCTTGCGCTCTTCATCAAATTCCTCCTCTGGTTCATCTGAAAATTCACTTTTGATATCATTGCTTTTGACTGTTCCTAATTCATTACGAAAAAGATCATAATCAACATCAAATTGATTCAGAATTTGTGTAGCTATATTTTCTTTATTTTTTAAAATAGATAGCAACAAATGTTCTGTCTCCACCATTGGACTCTTTAATGCTTTTGCCTCAAGGACCGTAACCCTAATTACTTTTTCTGCTTGACGCGTTAAAGGCAGACTATTGATGTTCTGGATGTTTTTACCTGATTTATCCTTTACAGCCATCTCTACCTCTTTACGCAATTCGTACAAATCAATGTTGAGGTTTTGAAGCACCTTTAATGCTGTATTCTCACCCTCACGGATAACACCTAATAGCAAATGTTCTGTCCCAATGAAATCATTACCAAGCCTTAAAGCCTCTTCCCTGCTGTAGGAAATGATCTCTTTTACCTGTGCTGAAAAATTATTATCCATATAGGTTGGATTTACAGTTGATACAATAATAATGAATAATTCTCAGATTACTCCTGCCATCAATTCACCCAACAATTTAGGTATCTTTGTGGTTCATTCCGTTGAAGTATTAAGAACTATACAAATGAATGTCAAAATTGATACCAAAGAAATTTTCTATGTCATTACCCTTTGGGATAGTGAACTAACTGCTAATATGTCAGCCGACTTTCAGGCAATAATTGCGAAAAAACAGGAAGAAGATTCAAAAAGCCTGATTTTAGACTTTTCCAACGTCAAGCAGGTTGAGGAAGGATTTGGATCAACAGTTGTAGCCTTAACTGAGAAACAATATGGCATTCTAAAATCATGTGTAGTCTGTAACATAAGTGAACCGGTTAAACTCCAACTAAACTCATGGGGGATGCTAGAAAAACTAAATACCACCCCAACCACTTCAGAAGCATGGGATATTGTTCAAATGGAAGAAATTGAGCGAGAATTAGGAGCAGAATTTCCAGAGTAATTTAGATTGAAAAAAGTAGTTAAGTTACTTTTTCATAACTTCACAGACCGCATATCCTCGGAAATACAACTTCATCCACACTCCGGTGAAATCCGATTCAACTTTTAACTAAACTTCAATGAAAAAAACGCTATCACTGGCGCTTAGCCTGGTTTTATTGTATGGATGCTCTAAGGATAACAACGAAATGGTTCAGCAGCCAACACGCCCATCCTCTCCTAAATCACTATCCACAAAAGCTGAATTGGCTTTGATGGAATTTGATTTATCACACAGTTCTAGAAGATCCAGCTTCCCTAACTTAGGCAAATTAAGCGGACAAACACCAATTGACATTCCAAAAGACACAAAAAAGTTTGAGTCGAAGGACCCTGTAATTCACTATGAGCAGTTTTCTTTGAACGATAATAATATCATCAACAACCATGGCGATTACCTTAAGGTGCATGTAACAGGTGAAAATTATATTACAATAAGAGGCAAGCGATACGATCTGGACCAATTTCATTTTCATAGAGACAGTGAACATGCATTGAGGGGAAACAAATCAGCAATGGAAGTACATTTTGTTCATGTTGCTGAAGATGGTAAAATTGCAGTAATGGGTGTTTTTATACAAGCGACCAGAAGAGATAATGAAAAACTCGGACTGCTTTTTGAAAATTCACCACTTACAGCAGGTACAAATTCAATTGCTAAACAATTCAATGCTTTTGACTTATTGCCTAAAACATCAGGAAAATACTACAGCTATAATGGTTCTTTAACTACACCCAATTTAGATTTTACACCTAACGCTTCAGGACTAACCTGGATTGTTTTTGATTCTCCTATCCATATATCAAGCAATCAATTGAATGAGTATGCTGAGATTTATGAAGAGAAAAACGCCAGGGTTTTACAGCCACTGGGAGGTAGACCTGTTTGGGTAAATCCAGAGTATAGACTCAGATAAAAAACTTGAAAGGATTTTTTAAATAAGGATTTTGTAATAAAAACAAAACCTTTATCTTTGCAACCCGATTTGATAGTAATATCAATCAAGGATCGGTAGTTCAGTTGGTTAGAATGCCGCCCTGTCACGGCGGAGGTCGCGGGTTCGAGTCCCGTCCGGTCCGCAAAACGAAACTAAAGTTTCTAAAACGCCTTGAAATTCAAATTCAAGGCGTTTTTTGCATAAAATCCTATATTTTTTAGCCTTATTCGTAAGTTTATCTCAGTTTCTATTACTCGACTTAGAATTTTACAAAAAAAATAATTTACAACCTTATTATCATTTCAATAAACTACTGACACAATAAGGCTGCTTTACTCCTTGTAATCATCTATACTATTTACTTCAAGATCGATTTGTCGTTGAATATCTAATTCCATTTGTCTGGTATGCCCATCTTCAATATTTTTCCAAACTCGATAATTAGCGGCATCTCCTATTTGTCGATATAATTCAGCAACTACTGCAGCATTCGCATACATCATACTGTTATCACTGCCCCTTCTGGCTTTGTTGTACTCATTAATGGCTTCTTGTATTGCTTGTCGGGCTATATCATCCTCAATAATATATCCAGATGAACCCGAAGAACCTGAAGATTCTGAAGTTGTTGTTGAATTTGAAGAAGGAGGAGAGACTTGAACTGATGTATCTGATGCACCAACTTGATCAGACTTTTTTTTTGAACTGCAAGAAACAAAGACAATTGATAACAACAAAACAGTGTATATTTTATTCATAAAAAAACTTTACTTGTTAAAAAAATGAATACATATTAGCGCGTAAGTAACATAATCCTTTATTGTGATATTTAGTTGTTTTTGAAATATTTTTTGATACCATTAAAGCAATATGTTATTCGAGATCTAGATTTTACAAATACATTTATTAGTCAACATGTTTTATTCATGTATTTACAAAAAAATCCCCCAGGTTTACCCAGGGGATTTGCTGATTATAGATATAACCAGTATGTAGTTGTTATCTAAGCCTTATAATACTGTAGTAACAGCAGCGCTTGCAGAATAGCCGTCAGAAAGTGTTTTCATGAATGCTACCAAGTCAGCTTCTTGTTGTGCAGTTAGACCGAGGTTACCAGCACCATGAATTTCAACATTCAAGTTTACTTCTTTACCAAGCTGAGCCCAAGTCTTGAATACACCATCAATAGTCCAGCCCGCTCCCGGAACATCACGCGTGTTGTAAAAGTGTACAACTTGCTCAAGAGAGTTGAAAATACCATTGTGCATATATCTTCTATTTGGACCAACAGCAACATTTCTCAAAGTAGGTGTCTTGAATTTACCGTACTGTGCAACAGCCTGTGCTCTCCATGCTGCAGGATACTTGAACTGACCGTTTGGTAATACAGTTTCTAATTCACCGCCCAAACCTAAATCTTGTTGCAGCAACATAGATTTGTTTGGTGTTGCAGTATTTCTAGGTAAACCAAGGTTATGATAAGTCCAATCTGTGAACAAAGCAGGAGTAACACCGCCATCCACAGAAACTGATTCATGGCAGTCATAACACTCACCTTGAAGATTGAAGATAGCAAGACCTCTAGCTTCTTGTGCTGATAGACGAACTTGACCTTTCATGTAAGCATCAAACTTGGAAGTAAACTTATTTACTTCAGCAGTTGCTTCATAAGCTGCGATTGCACGACCAACTTTATCATAGTTAGCATCTACCAATGCAGGTGTAGAAAGATCAATTGGTTCGTTGTTAAATGCAGCTAACCAAAGGTTGTAATAGTTTGAAGACTTAATTGTGTTCAAAATAGTTTGCTTGTCAGCAACGTTGTGCTCAGCAGGATTCAAGAATGGACCAAGTGCTTGCTCAGCAGCTGGGCTTCCTAATCTTAAACCAGTAGCACGACCATCCCAAAATAATCCACCAGTGAATTCTGGAACCGGAGGGACTGGATTAGCTGGATCTGGTGCAGGGGTAGCCAAGGTCATTTGTGGTGCGAAAGATGCATAGGCAGCACTTGGTGGTTTACGACCGCCAAAAGCGCCAGTAACAGCACCTTGACCAACACCTTGTACGAATCCGGGTCCATCACCCAAACCAGCAAAACCAACGTTTGGCATGTGGCATGAAGCGCATGACTGCGAACCAACTGGATTAGACATTTTAGAATCAAAAAATACTTGGCGACCAACAGCAGCAAGACTGCTAAGGTTTCCGCCATTTACTCCACGAACGCGGAGTTGATCAATGTCTGCAGACTGGACATCTAAGTCCTTCTGACAAGAGCTAAAAATTGTTGCAGAAGCAATAAGCATTGCAGCAACGCGTGA
>CAZDTN010000008.1:0-29800 GCA_964508355.1 uncultured Sphingobacterium sp. | reverse complement strand
AATTTAATGGGGTATATTTGTGTAGCTGTCATGCTAATTTCAGCGAATGTGGCATTCATTTTCTGATAGTATACTCGGTCGCATTTTTAAGCATGTAACCGAGGTGGCGAAGCATTAATCAAACCGTATGAGCAACACAGAGAAAAACTGGTACGCACTGTATACAAAACCCCGTTGGGAGAAAAAAGTATTTAAATCACTTGAGCAAAGAGGTTTTGAGGCTTATTGTCCATTGAACAAAGTCAGAAGAAAGTGGAGTGACAGGATGAAGACAGTCGAAGAGCCCTTATTCAAAAGTTATGTTTTTGTTCGTGTGGATGTAAAAGAGATGTCGGAGGTTAGGTATGTTGATGGTATATTAAACTACGTTTATTGGAATGGTAAACCTGCGGTTGTTAAAGAGGAAGAGATTATCGAGATAAAAAAATTCCTTGCAGAATATGATGATGTTACCGTTAGTAATATAGAAATAAAGCCATCAGACCAGGTGATGTTAAATACAGGGGTAATGATGGGAGCTACTGGTAGGGTCTTGCGAGTATTGGGTAACAATACAGTAGAGGTGCGGATTGATAGCCTAGGGTTTGTGTTGACTGCCAAGTTTGATAAAAGGACTGTCGTTAAAGTTTAAATGATATTCATGCGTATATTTTGTTTATTAGCGCTTTTGTTTTTCTCTTTCACTTCTTGTACTACATACAAGCAATTGCAAGTATTACAAGGTGATATTGATTCTACCCGATTCAGTCACTTTAAAGTCCCTGAACAAAAAGTACAAAAAGGGGATCAGTTAAGTATCGCTGTCTTTAGTGATAATGCAGCAGCTAGTGCAATGTTTAATACCGGGTCTATTCCTACAGTTGGCGGTGTTGCGCTTCAACAGCCTGGAAGTGGTGTTCAGCACCCTGCTAATATTTACGAAGTAGATAGTGAGGGAATGATATTTTTTCCACAAATTGGTAAACTTAAAATTGAAGGGTTAACCAGAGAGGGTATTACGAATTTATTAAATAGCAAGTTGCGGGATAAATATTTGACCAACCCTTACTATGTAATACAATTTCTAAATTTAAAAGTCACTGTTTTTGGTGATGTAAACCGGCCGGGCGTTTATCCACTAACCAGGGCCAATACAAATATTTTTGAAGCATTAACCTTGGCGGGTGATTTGACTTATTATGCAAAGCGAGAAAATGTTTTGGTGATTAGAGAGCAAGATGGAAAAAGAGTTTTTTCTAGAATTGATCTTACTAAGCCTGACGTATTCAATTCTCCATATTATTACTTGCAGCAAAATGATATGGTGTTTGTAGATATGCGTAAAGGCAAAGTCAATAGTGTTGATCAGGCTTGGTTGCGGAACACAAGTATATTATTGAGTATTCTGACAACTGCTAGTATATTGATTAGTATTTTTAGATGATTTTATTTCGATTCAATGGCCAATAAAAATCCTGATGCATATATCAATTTAGTCGGTAAGCAAAATCAAACTGCTCATGAGTTTACTGTTAGGGAGTTTATACATAAGAATTTGTATTTATTTCCATGGGTAGTAGTATGTGCTGGTATTGCATTAAGTATTGCATATACCAGATTGCGCTATATCAACCCTGTTTATGCGGCTTCAGGAAAAGTATTGATTAAAACAGATAAACCTGGAGGTAACATCGCTGGTGATAAATTAGGTGATGTAATAACAACATCTGTCAACACTAAGTTGATGGATGATCAAATTGAGTTGATAAAGTCGACTGCTTTAGCACGCCTGGTTGCCAGAACTGCAGATTTTCAACATACCTATTTTTATAAAGGTAATTTGCGAAACAGGTTGATTCATAATCCTTCTAGTCCACTCAGGTTAGCTATTTTATCACTAAAGGATTCTTCAGTTGCATTTAGTTTCGAAGTAAATATAATTGATGATAAGTCATTTACCATTGATGGTAATAATTCTCCAATTTTATTTGGGAAGAGTTTTGTGCATTCGCTTGGCACTTTCCGATTGGATAAACAAGTAAGTAATTTTGGATTAAATAGGGCATTTATTTGCGGGTGGACTCCTGAACTTGATTTGGCAAGGGCATTGGCAAGCGGTATACAAGTTGGTGTAGCAACCAAGGGAGGTAATGTTTTAAATTTTGTGTATAATTCTGAGCACCCTAAGGTTGCTGAAGATGTTGTAAATGGGTTTTTGAATGCCTATCAGGAGTATAGTCTAAAAGATAAGCGTGAAGGTGCCGTGAGTGCATTAGATTTTATTGAGTCACAATTGATGCAAGCAAAATCCGATTTAGGTAATGTTGAATTGCAATTGCAAGGATTTAGGGAGCGTAATAAAGCCATTGAGCTAGCTGACCAAGCATCTAGTTATTTTGGAAACTTGCAAAAGTCAGATCAGCTGATCGTTGATCAAACGATTAAGATTAAAATGGTTGAGTTCATGATCAATTATGTGAAGGATCCAAAGAACATCAACAAAAGCATTCCATTGGTTGCTGGAGTAAGTGAAGGAGTTGTAGCTGGACAAGTAACAGAGTACAATAAAATTCAGTTACAAAAAGAGATTTCTTTACAGACAATTCCCAAGGACAATCCCATTATCAAAGATTATGATCTATCATTAGCAAAAATTCGAAATGAAATATTGTCTTCGTTGTCTCAATTAAAAGAAAATTTTTCAGTAATTCAACAATCTTTGGAACAGGCTGAATTGAAGGCGAATGCAGAGTTAAGAAATATGCCAGGTAAAGAGCGACAGTTGTTAGATATAACAAGACAGCAAAAAGTTATGGAGGAGTTATATGCAACTTTGCTTCAGAAAAAAATTCAAACTTCCATCAGTACTGCATCTACGTTATCTAATATTCAAGTATTGGAACCAGGTTTTTCTTCAGAAATACCAGTTAGTCCTAATCCTAGGTCTTTTTATACAACAGCTTTGTTACTGGGCTTAGCTATTCCAATCGGATTTGCATTTATTCTTGAGTTTTTAAATGATAAGGTCAGAACGAAGCGAGATATTGAATTAGGAACTGATGCCCCAATGTTGGGTGAAATAGGACATTCAGATGTAAAGTCGACATTGATTATTTCACCAAGGGATAGAAAGTTTACATCAGAACAGTTTAGAATTATTCGTACTAATCTTCAATATGTCTTAACTGATGGCAAAAAATCGAATACAATTTTAGTGACCTCTTCCATGAGTGGTGAGGGTAAATCATTTATTGCAACGAACATGGCTGCCGTGATGGCCATATCAGGTAAAAAAACTTTGTTGGTGGAGTTTGATATTCGGAAGCCCAAATTGATGAGCGGATTAGGATTGAGTAGTAAAGAAAAAAATGGTCTCACACACTTTTTAATTGGTAAAGCTGATTTATCTGAAATTGTTTATCCTGTTGAAGGAGTTGAAAATTTATACATTATTCCTTGTGGACCGGTTCCTCCAAATCCGGCTGAACTGATTTTGACTGATAGATTAAAAATGTTATTTGATCAATTGGCACAAGAATTTGAAATGATTATTGTTGATTCTCCGCCAGTTGGTATGGTAAGTGATGGATATGTGCTGGGTAATTATGCAGATGCAACCCTTTTTGTAGTCAGGCATAATTATACTTTCAAAAAGCAACTTGCTTTGGTAAATACCATTTATACAGAGAGTAAGTTGCCACATTTGTCGTTAGTTGTGAACGACGTGAAAGCACAACTTGGTTATGGTAGTTATCAAGGATATGTAAATTATGGTTATGGGGGTTATGGTTATGGGTACCGAAACGATCTTGAACAGTATTTTGAAACTGAAAAGCCAAAAAGATTGAACTGGGTAAGTCGTCTTTTTGGTCAATAATCCGATTCCCTGAAAAAAGAAGATATTCAAAGTGAACTGCAGCAAGAAGACTGGGACTTGATCATCAAGCCTAAGTCGAATATGCTTGATATCAATCTAAAAGAGGTATGGCGTTATCGTGATCTCTTATGGATGTTTATCAAGCGTGATTATGCAGCACAATACAAACAAACGATTCTTGGCCCGTTGTGGCATTTTATACAGCCGATTTTCACGACTTTGATCTATGTCGTGGTGTTTTCAAAAATTGCGGCTATTTCTACAGATGGTTTACCGCCACTGCTTTTTTATTTAAGCGGTATAACCATTTGGAATTATTTCTCCTCTTGCTTATTAGCAACTTCAAACACATTTGTTGCCAACTCTTATATTTTTGGGAAAGTCTATTTTCCCAGATTAGTCATGCCCATCTCTGTGGTGTTGAGTAATATGGTAAAGTTTGGCATACAGCTTTTGTTATTAGTTGCAGTAATGATTGGGTATGTATACAATGGTGTTGCTATCCCATTTGGAATACATTTATTCTATATTCCCGTCATGTTGTTTATGATGGCTGGTATGGGCTTAGGATTAGGAATTATTATTTCTTCTCTTACTACTAAGTATCGAGATTTTACAGTATTGGTAACTTTTGGTGTACAATTATTGATGTATGCTACACCAATTGTGTATCCAATTTCGACTATCCAAAATCAAGATTTGAAATTTTGGTTATCTATCAATCCGCTTACCCCATTGGTTGAATCTTTTCGATATGCATTATTAGGAGTAGGTAGTTTTGATATGGCGCAATTACTATATAGTGGTGTGTTTATTTTGGTTGTATTGCTTACAGGATTGATTTTATTCGGTAAAGTTGAGAAAACATTTATGGATACCGTATAGTGTTGAAATAAAAAAAATAATGTGAAGGTTATACAAGTAGAAAATCTTTCAAAATTATACCGACTAGGGCAGGTGGGTACTGGCAGTATTTTTCATGATGTGAATCGTTGGTGGCATACCATTCGTGGTAAAGAGGATCCATATATGCAAATTGGAGAGGAAAACGATCGAACACAACATGGGAAAAGTGAATATATATGGGCACTAAAAGATATAAATTTTGATGTCCAACAAGGTGAGGTGCTTGGCATAATTGGTAGTAATGGTGCTGGAAAAAGCACCTTATTGAAAATATTAAGTCGAACAACAGCGCCAACAACTGGGTCTATAAAAGTTAAAGGTCGTATCGCAAGTTTGTTAGAAGTGGGTACAGGGTTTCATCCTGAATTAAGTGGTCGAGATAACATATTCATGAATGGAACTATTCTTGGTATGACACGTGCTGAAATCAAATCTAAGTTTGATGAAATAGTAGAATTTGCTGGAGTAGCTCGCTATTTAGATACTCCTGTGAAGCGCTACTCTTCGGGTATGTATGTGCGTTTAGCATTTGCAGTTGCAGCGCATCTTGAATCAGAAAATTTGATCATTGATGAAGTTCTTGCAGTAGGAGACACAGAGTTTCAAAAAAAGTGTTTGGGGAAAATGAAAGACATTAGTGAAAAGCAAGGTCGAACTGTATTGTTTGTTAGCCACAATATTGATTCTGTTATTAAATTATCTAAAAAAATCATTGTGCTTAATCGTGGTATTATATCTAGTCACAATACTACTGAGCATACATCAATGGAATATCTCCGGGGAGCTTATGAAACGAATTCAATACATGAGTATCGATATAGCTATTTAGATAAATTAATCGTTAACAAAATATGGGTTGAGAACTCAAGTGATGAAGTCGTAGGCCAAATTAATGTTACGGAGGAATTCTATATAAATATGGAGTATGAAGTTATCGCTCCTGATTTAAAAATATTCCATAGCGTTAATTTGTATAATGAATCGGGAGCTCATGTTTTTTCTAGTCATGATCTTGATCCAGTCTATAAAGCGAATTATCGTGAATGTCGTAAGTATGAAGCTCGTTGTAAAATTCCTGCTAATTTTCTTAATGAAGGAATATTTACAATATCTGTCTCAATTATAGACGCAAGTACTTTTCAGCCACTCATTCTTGTGGAAGAAAAAATCACAATAATAATTTTTGATAATATTTCAGGAGATTCAGCAAGGGGAGATTATCATGGAAGTTTTCCAGGTATAGTTCGTCCGATTTTATCTTGGGAAACAAATTAAGCGCTTCTTTTCCTGAGCCTTGTGCCTGAGCATATCTTAGATATAAACTGGTATAGTTAGATAATCAATGAGAAATCAGCCTGTCCTTTCGGTTGTTATGCCAGTTTATAATAGTATTCATTATGTTGGTGCCGCAATAGAAAGCGTATTAAATCAAACTTTTAGCAATTTTGAATTTATCATAATTGATGACTGCTCAACGGATGGAACCGTAGTGAAGATTAAACAATATAATGATGATAGAATAAAATTTATTCAGCATAAATCTCAAAAAGGGATTTGTACATGTCTGAATTATGGGATCTCTATTGCAACTGGAAAATATATAGTAAGAATGGATGCAGATGATATTAGTTGCAACACAAGGTTTCAAGAGCAGTTCTTATTTATGGAAGATAATCCTAGTGTAGGTGTTTTAGGAACATGGTATAGAATATTAGGATCAAATGAAATCATTAAACTGCCAACTAAGCATGAAGAGATTATTTTGGATATGCTAGAGTATTCACCTTTAGCTCATCCAACTGTTTTCCTGAGAAAATCAGTCATAGATGATCTTACAACCATTTATGATCAACAGTATAGAT
The DNA here is from genome assembly GCA_964508355.1 of uncultured Sphingobacterium sp. GTDB lineage: Bacteria > Bacteroidota > Bacteroidia > Chitinophagales > Chitinophagaceae > Pollutibacter. The sequence continues at coordinate 23,176 of CAZDTN010000008.1, read as the reverse complement.
ACGCAGAGGATTATGAATTGTGGTCGAGACTTGTATTGAAAACACAAGTTGAAAATTTACCAATATGTTTATTGGAATACAGAAAGCACAATAATCAATCTTCGAGTCTTTATTTTTTAGAACAAAAATTATCTGCTAAGAGGGTTAGGTTAAAGCTATTGAATCACTTACATCCTGATTTTGAGGTTGACTTAAATGGGGGTGAATTAAAAGCCTATTTAGAAGAAAACGGTAACAGTTATAAATTAATTTCTGATTTACTTCGGAAAATAGATAAGCTGCTAATTGGTAATCTGGAATTAAAATTCTTTGATCAAAATCTATTAAAAAGGAAACTAATTTTTAAAAAGGCAGTAATTGTAAAATCCTTTTTAAAGAAGCAAAACTTGTTTAATAAGATAAAATTTATAAAAGAATTCATTTCTGTTTTGACAGTATATTATTCTAGACAGATTGCTTTCCCCAAAAATATTTCTAGATAGTTCATGTTCAATCGACATGAAATTAATTTTCATGTTAAATTGGAATCTCCAGTATTTTTATGACTGATCAAAAACTAAGCGTTTATCATTTCATAAATGGATATAAAGGTGGAGTATATCATGTCGTCAGAAATTTGATAGAATATTCAACCAATGAGTCTATACAAAATCATATAGTATATATACTTCAGTGTGAAAGCTTTCTAGATTGGAAGCATGAGCCAGCCCCGATGGCTACTTCCGAAATAATTTTCCGATATTCTAAATTTGAGAATTTGAACCAAGTGTATAGACGCTTAGCTAAACATATACCAGCCAAAGCTATATTGATTTCACATGATTGGTTTGAGCTAGGGCTAGTTTCTCATTTGAGATTGAATAACCCACTTGTCTTTTTTTTACATGGATGCTATTCTTACTATCATGATTTGTATGATAAGCACAAAACACATATTGATCTTGCCCTTTGTGTAAGTAAACATTCAGCTTCCTTATTGTCTTCTCAAAGAGATATTGATGCGCAAATCAATTATTTTAGGGTTCCCGTTAAAAATTTCAACAAAGGATTAAAAACATTTGATAAACTAAGAATTGCAGTTATAGCTGAAAATTTAAGAGATTCAAATAAGGGGGTTGAAAAAATTAAACTAATAAATGAAGAACTAAAAAAATATTTCATACCAGTTGAATGGCATCTTGCTGGAAGTGGGTTTACTAAAGAAGATTTATATACTTGGTGGGGTAGTGAATTTAACATCCCAAATTATTATGGCTATGTTCCTCAAGAATCCCTTCAATCATTTTATGATAAGGCAAATATATACTTATTGCCTTCTCAAAATGAAGGTGTGCCTGTAACTTTAATCGAAGCAATGAAAGCTGGATGTATACCAATTGTATCAGTATGGGGCCAAAATGTAGAAGACATATTAGTTGATGGAAGCACTGGTTATGTTTTAAATGATTCAAGACCGGAAACGTATGGAAATGCTTTAAATGATTTATTTGCTAACCCTCAAAAATCACAAGCTCTTTCCCAAAATGCATCTTTGGTTACCACAACGAAATTTAATCTATCTACCCAAATTTTTGAATTTGAGAATTATTTGCAGGCTTTACCAGCTGTAAAAACAGTAGTAAAAAAAATTATTTATGGAAGTAGACTCGATAAGCCATGGATTCCAAATGTCATTACCATTACGATACGTAAATTAAAATACAAATGCAGGCTCCTCTATTTTCAATTATTGTAACCTCATTTAATCGAGAAAAATATATTGCTGAAACACTAGATAGTATTTTATCTCAATCATTCTCAAATTATGAATTAATACTAGTTGATGACTGCTCCACTGATAAAACCTTTGAAATTGCATTGTCATTCAAAAGCAAGTTCATTAATGCAGTTTTTTTCAAAAATGAAAAAAATATTGGGCAGTTCAAAAACAGAAATTTAGCAGCTAGCATTGCGAAAGGCAACTTTATTCTTTATGTTGATTCTGATGATACAATAAAGGAGGGTACATTGTCCTATCTCAATCAAGTTCTATCAAAAAATACGGACGTAGGTTTTTTCATAATTAATAAACATACTGATGCTAAAGGCTGTATAAGATTGTCGCCATCAGATGCATACAATTATCATTTTTACAATAAATCTATACTACATATAGGGCCAGGTGGTTCGATAATCAAAAGAAACTTATTTGAGAAAATTAATGGATTTCCAACTTGCTATGGGGCGGTAGGCGATATGTATTATAATTTAATGGCTGCTTCTAAAACAGATATAGTTTTATTAGATTTCGATTATTTAAATTATCGACGACACCCTGATCAAGAAATCAATAAACATTATGAGTATCTAATTTATGGGTATAAATACTTTATAGATATTTTGTCTATACCTTCATCTCCGCTTATTGAAAAAAAAAGAAAACGACTTATCAATAAATCAAAAAGAAGATTTTTGATTAATTGTTTTCGTTATGCTTTAAGTATTCGTTCATTTAAAATCATTCCCTTATCAATGAAAAAAGTTGGATTCAGTTATTCTGACTTTTTGATTGCACTTGTCGCATAAATGAAAGTAGGGTATTTACTTACTAATTTTCTACCTACAAATATTGGGGGTACAGAAGTATACGTATATCGTCTAATAAAAGATTTAGAGCGATTAAATATCATTTCATTTGTTTTGATTATTTCAAACAGACTCGATGCATATGAATATGTATACAATGGAATAAAAATATATGAAATTCCTTCTACTGAAAGTCAAAAAATTGATAGAGTAAGATGTTTAACTAAAATAGTGGAAATTGAAAAACCTGATCTTATTCATGTGCATGAACTGATTAGGCCAGATGGATTCAATATCGATACTTTGATCTACTTCAAACAATTTGATTTACCCATAATAACTACTTTGCATGTTCTTCGGTATTCATGCTTCATGCAAAATCTTCAGTATAAAGGTTCAGAGGATTGTAATGGTATAGCTGATAGGGTAAAATGTAGTAATTGTTTTCTAGCACAAAAAGGTATGGGTGTTTTTTCAGCTCCAATAGCATCATTTTCTAAATTTTTACACCAAAATAAAATAAAATATATTACCCCATTTACTCGAATTAATACTGCTTTAAATATATACTCTATTCTCGACAGGCACTTGAATGATCTGGAGCAAATATTTCAAAATAGTGACTATATAGTTGCGATTTCGAAATGGTACTATGATGTACTTGTTCAGTTTAATGACACTCATAAATTAAAATTAATTCAAACTGGGGTCATTAAAACACCCCAAAAAGTAAATAATTATGTTGAACCCCTTGTTTTTGCCTATATAGGCCGAGCTTCATTTGATAAAGGGCTTGATCTTTTGATTGACGCATTTATTGAATTAAACTCAAGTATTACTCAGTTAAATATTTATACAGAGTACAGTGATAAGTGTGATCATTTTATTCATGAGCTACTAGATAAAACCAAATCAATTACAAATATAAAATGGCTTAGATCTTTTGATCCAGATCAGATTGCAAATGTGTTAGATAATGTTGATGTTGTTGTAGTGCCAACTAGAATTGTTGAAATGTCACCACTTGTAATTCATGAGGGTAAATCTTTGAATAAATTTATAATTGCTTCCTATAATAAAGGAACTATCGAAGTTTTAAGTGATTATGAGTATAAACTAATATATCCTAAAAATACAATTGCACATTTGGCTAATGCCATGAGCGAAATACTCAATACAAAGAAGAGTTTCAATAAATCTGATTCTCAGGAACATATTACATTTGATAATACCGTTCTTCATAATTACAAGCTTTATGAGTATACTATGAAGAAAAAAAGAAATACTTCAATAGTCTAAACTTTACTTTTGTCCTGAAAAAAATTGCAATTATAACTGGCCAGCATCTAGTTTCTAATCCTCGGGTATGGAAAGAGGCTAATTTACTAGCTTCCTCCGGGTATAGTGTATCAATTTTTTCTACTTGGTATGATAAAAAATTATTACAAAATGATGCTACACTTATTAGTGAATCAATAGCATATCGTGCCAGTTTTTCTTTACTGATATCAGGCAGAAGAATTTTATTAGTGATCTTGAGCAAATTGGTAAAAAAGTTAGCCAATTTAAATTTTATATTGTTTAAAAAGCCTTCAATCTATCAGATTGTATATTCGCCAAGAACACAGTTGAAGAACATCACCAAACAGCAGTTTGACTTATTTATTTGTCATCAAGAACAGGGGTTGCTTCTAGGTGTTGAATTACTTAAAATTGGCGCAAGAGTAGCTTTTGATTTTGAGGACTGGTATTCACAAAATTATTTAAAATTAGATCGACCAGTCAGTTATTTGCAGGACGCAGAATTATATGCTATTCATAACGGGGACTATGTAACATGTCCTTCCAAAGCTATGGCAACTAAAATCTGTGATTATTATAATGTTCAAAAAAATATTGAGGTTATCTATAATTCATTTCCTGTTGTTTCTGACTTTGAGGTTGAAGTAAATAAACTACCTCATTCACTAGTCTGGTTTTCACAGTATTTAGGGTCGGATAGAGGATTAGAGCCTTTTTTGTATGCCATGAAGTTGATAAAACGATCTTTGCAGATACATTTGATTGGGCAATATAGTTCGATTTATAAACAAACTTTAGAAAAAATTGTAAGCAATACTTCACATCAATTGGTTTTTCATCCTTTGTTATCCCATGATGAATTGATGCGATTTATAAGCAAATTTGAAATAGGGCTAGCGCTTGAAGAAAATTATCCTTTAAATAGAAGTCTTACAATAACGAACAAAATCTTGACTTATCTGCAAATGGGTCTAAGTGTAATTGCATCAAAAACATTAGGTCAGCTAGAATTGAAAGATGATTTCGAAGATAAAATAGTATATGTTGATTTATCTAATTCTTTAGACATAGCCCAAAAAGTGGAAGAAATATTAAATTCTTTAGTAGATAATTCCAATTCAAAAATTCACGCTAAATATTTGTGGGACGAACAAGCCAGCAAAATACAGCTGTTGGTTGATAAATCTACTAATAGTTAGTCTATGAAAAATGTTTTGATTATAACGTCTCATTATCCACCTTCTAATTTGGCAGGAGTTCATAGAGGTCGTTTGTTCGCAAAATATTTACCACAGTATGACTGGAATCCAATAGTACTTACTGTTCATGAAAACTACTATGAGGAAAAACTGGACTTTGAATTAAATAAATTGCTTCCACGAGAACAACATATTGAAAAGGTAAATGCTTTTCCGATTACAAAGCCTAGAATGATTGGTGATTTAGGTTTAAGAGCTTTCTTTCAATTGAGAAAAAGGGCTAATAAAATTATAAAAGAAAAGAAGATTGATTTTATCTACATAATTATACCCTCTTTTTACTTAACATTATTGGCGCCCTATTTAAATGTAAAACATGGTATAAAGATTGGCATTGATTATATGGATCCTTGGGTGCATACTTTCCCGGGTTCAGAACATATTTTTAGTAGACATTGGTGGAGTACTAAGTTGTCAAAGTATTTGGAATCTTATGTTCTAAAATACGTCTCTCTGATAACCAGTGTAGCCCCTAATTATGTTCAACCCATATTTATTAGAAACCCACAATTGAAATTAGGGTTAAAAATATTATTTGTGCCTTGTGGTTGGGATGCTGATGAGCAAAAACAATTAATGGCTGATTATTGGGTAGGTGAAAAACAAAATGAACAAAAAAAATATAAGTTGATTTATGCTGGAGCATATTTGCCTAAATCTGATGAAATTTTAATTGATTTTTTGCATATTATAGATAGAAATATTCATGTTTTTCAAGATGTAGAAATTCATTTCATTGGTACAGGTTTGAAAAGTCACTCTTCCGGTAGGTCCTCGATTACTGAACACGCAGCCAGGCTCAAATTGTTGAATAATATAATTTATGAGCATCCAAAACGAATTTCATATTTGGATTTACTTCATACAATTACTAGTTCCTCAGGTATCTTTATTCTTGGAAGTACTGAAGCTCATTATACCCCAAGTAAATTGTTTAATGCTTTTGTAACCCAAAAACCAATTTTTGCTATTTTGCATCCCTCCAGTTCAGCTAAGGCTATTATTGAAGAAGCACAGTGGGGTATAACTACTACCTATTCAAGTATAGATAAAGTAAAATTTGAAAATGATCTTATATCCAATTTTAATAATTGGAAGTCACGTGTAGACCATAAAAATTGGAGTTTTAACTTAGATAAAGCGAGTGTATATGCTGCTCATACAATTACAGGCCAATTAGCAGATGCAATCAATTCAATAGTAAAATAATTTATTAATAATTTACATTGAGAATAGCAGTTATTACTACATGCCCCATACAATATCATGCACCACTATTCTCATATTTATCAAAACATTTTAACCAAAACATCAAGATATTTTATACTCTCGGTAATCAAGAGGTGAAAACTTTTGATAGGGATTTTGGTATTGAACGAACATGGAATATTGATTTATTATCTGGGTATAGTTATGAATATTTAAAAAATATTGCCAGTCGTAGTTCTTTAGATTTATTCTGGGGTATCCAAAATCCCTTTATTATTGATAAAGTTGAGGAATATAGGCCAAGCATTATCTTGGTTTTTGGTTGGAAACATCATAGTCATTTACGGATTATGAGGTATTTTAAATCCAAAGTACCTATTTTATTTCGTGGAGATTCAACTACTTTGGACGATGCGTCAAGAAATTCAATACTCAATACTTTTCGTTATTTGTTTTTGAAATGGGTTTATAGATATGTTGATTTTGCATTAAGTCCTGGATTGGCGAGTGACCAATATTTTAAAAAAGTTGGAATTCGTTCTAATAAAATTATTCGTGCACCACATTCAGTCGATACAGCACGTTTTGGTACATTCTCTGTTTTGGAGCAAAATAATTTGAATAGACTTAGGGGTAAGTTAAAGATTTCAACTGATGACTTTGTTTTTCTCTTTGCTGGAAAATTCATGGAAAAGAAAAATCCCTTCTTATTGTTGAAGGCTTTTGCGATGACTGCTGAAAGCAATACTAACTTTAAGTTGCTATTAGTAGGTAATGGAAACTTGGAACTTAAGATGAAGCATTTTGTAGCAAGTTTGCCAAAAACTATTTCAAATAGAATATATTTCCTGCCTTTCCAGGATCAAAACCAAATGAAAATTGTCTATAGAATTGCAAGCGTCTTTGTTTTACCTAGTATATCTGAAACATGGGGACTTTCAGTTAATGAATCATTAGCTTCCGGTACACCGGTAATTGTAAGTAACAAGTGTGGATGCGCATTTGATTTGGTTAAACATGGTGTAAATGGACTGATATTTGAGTCAAATAATGCGGAGGATTTGTGCATCAACATGAAATTGATCTCAGATAATAATTTTTATCAACAGGTTCAGTCGGGTATTAATAATGAATTAGATAATTTTTCATTTAGATCCTTTAAAGAGGCACTGGAAAAAGTAGCTACACAAATTGAAAATTAAGGTTTATCATTTTTTAATCCTTTTATTAATTTCTGTTTTTACAACAGAAGCACTTTTATTTTTTTGTGCTGGCTCGTTATTGCTATATATATTTCATGCTTTCTGGAGAGAGCACGAACCCAAGCATCTTTTAATCAATCTGTTGTTGTATTGGGCAGTTGTAGCAATATTGATTATTTATTCAGTAATCACTAATGAATCATTAAATAATTTCACTAAGTATGGTAAGTCTGATATTCGATTAGCTAGTTGGTTGGGATTGTTTGCTTTAACATTTTATGTCTTTGGTATACAGTGCAGTCTCATTCGTATCCGAAAAATTAGTTTTAGTGTTATTCAAAGTATTCTTGAAAAGTATAATGCACATCGAATTATTTTAATATATTTTGTCATCTCAATTTTATCTGTAGTATTAAATTCTTCAATTTTACAAATATCAGTTGGCCAATTATTGTTAGCAGTACTGTATTTAAAATGGGTTTTATTGACCCTCTTAATTTTACATACTTTAGTTAATCATCAAAATCGATTCTTGGTCATTCTGATAATTCTTGTTGAAACTATGCTCAGTTTTGGGGGTTTTTGGGCTGTCTTCAAGGATTATGTTCTGGTTAGTATTGGTGCTTTAATGATATTGAATCCAAAGTTTAAGCTTAAATCGATTTTATTTATTATTTTAATTGGGAGTGTTACATTAATATTGTCTGTTATTTGGACCTATAGTAAAGGAGAATATAGAAAATACCTAACTGGTGGAGAGAAAACACAATATGTAGTGCAGCAAGACCAATTTAATAATTTGATTAAGTTCTTTGAAATTGCTTCAAAAGATTTCTCCCCACAAAATTTTTCAAAGAGTTTTTCTGAGGGACTCGAAAATTTAGTTTATCGTATTTCATACGTTGAATTTTTAGCGTTATCAATTAATCAGGTACCAATATATATTCCTCATGAAGACGGTCTTTTGTTGAAAAATGCATTTGAACATATTTTGAAGCCAAGGGTTTTGTTCCCAGATAAAAAACCTATTTATGATTCTGAGCTAACTTCAAAATATACTGGCGTCCAATTTTCAGGGGCTGAACAAGGTGCTTCTTTTTCATTAGGGACAGTCACAGAAGCTTATATTGATTTTGGTAAATATTATATGTTTGTCCCTATTTTCTTCTTTGGTTTGTGGCTAGGTTGGATGTACAGGTATTTTATTGTTAAAGGGTACAATGTGGTTTGGGGCATGTGCTATTCAGCACCTTTTTTTCAATTTGCTTGGAGTTTTCCTGTTCCTACAACTAAATTTCTGGGTTGGTCAATTACCTATTTTATTTGTTTTTGGTTTATAAACAAGTTTTTAATTCAATACCTGGACACATGGCTGTCCCAGGGTAAAATAGTTAAAAGATAAAAATAAATTTCATTTTCCGACACCCCATTGCTGGTTTCTATAGTATAGAAAAGATATTCGCTATTTTGAATTCTCAAGATCAAAGTAATGATCATAAATCAATTGTTTTACCGTTCCCAAGTAGTAATCTTTTATATATTCTTTTTAATCTTTTTTATTTAAAGAGATATAAGAGAGGTATTTACCATATTACAGGGCATGTTCACTATGCTGTATTGGCATTGCCCCAAGCATCAACTATTTTAACCATCCACGATCTGGTTTTTTTGAAAACTTATCGGGGGTTAAAAAAGCGAATAATGAAATGGTTATTTTTGGATTTGCCTGTAAGAAGAGTAAAGTGGATTACTACTGTTTCTGAAAAAACAAAGCAAGAAATAATCCAATATACTAATTGTAAGCCTGATAAAATTATTGTTATTGATAATCCAGTTGATCCAAATTTGCTTTGTTCTGAAAAAATATTTTGCAATACAAAGCCAACATTGCTTTTTCTGGGGACTACACCTAATAAAAATCTAGAGAATTGTATACCCGCTATATTTAATCTTAATGTTAAACTTAGAATTATTGGTGAGATTTCTCAAAGGCAGGAAGAATTTCTATATAAATTTAAAATTGATTTTACTGTAGTTAAACAAATTAGTGACGCTGAATTAAGATATGAATACGAGTGTTGTGATTTAGTATTGTTTCCTTCATTGTACGAAGGTTTTGGATTGCCAGTAATAGAAGCTTTTGCAGTTGGGAAACCAATTATTACTAGTGATATTCCTCCTTTGAATACCATCGCTAAAGATGCTGCAATATTAGTTAACCCACATTCAATATCTTCAATACGTAAAGGGGTACAAATGCTTGTTTCAAATTCTGATTTGCGTAAAGAGAAAACTTCAAAAGGATTTCAGCTGGTAAAAGCATACCAGGCTAAAAAAGTGATGGCTAGGTATCAACAATTATGGGAGAATGTAGATAAGGTAAATGCTAAGGTTATCTAATGTGTGGGATTGCTGGGATATTACATTTTAGGCAAATTGCGAATTCCAATGATATTGTGAATAAAATGGCAGGTGCTATAAGTCATAGGGGGCCTGATGCAAGTGGATTTTATAATGATGAATCCATCTCTATGGGTCATAAACGGCTTTCAATCATTGACCTAACAGATAAAGCGAATCAGCCTTTATTAGATGTAGGAAGTAGGTATGTTTTATCATTTAATGGTGAAATCTATAATTACCAAGAAATCCGAAATCAGCTAACTTCTTGGTCATTTTCAACAATTAGTGATACTGAAGTAGTGTTGGCTGCATTTTCTACTTGGGGAATTCAATGTTTGAATAGGCTAGATGGTATATTCGCATTTGCTATATGGGATTCACATGAAAAAACACTTTGGTTGGCACGTGATCGAATGGGGGTAAAGCCTTTGTATTATTTGCAGCAGGGTAAAACAATTTTATTTGCTTCTGAAATTCGTTCTTTACTTTCTTCAGGCTTTACTTCATCAACATTAGACAAATGTGGACTGACGCACTATTTGTCGTTTCAAAGTGTTTCACATCGATTTCCGATTATTGCTGGTGTACAAGAGCTTGACGCTGCAAAGTATTTGAGGATAGACAGCAATAATATAGAAGAGCATCTTTACTGGAAGCCAAACACATTAGTAGAAAATCAGACTTATGATTATAAAGATTGTACCCGGACCGTCTTCAACTTGTTAGATAAGTCGGTCAAAAAACGAATGGTGAGTGATGTGCCAATATCAGCCTATTTATCGGGAGGTGTTGATTCATCTGCAATTGTTGCATTAATGAGTCTACACGCTGACAGTCCAGTAAATACCTTTAACCTATCATTTAAAGAATCTGCTTTTGATGAATCTTCTTTTGCAAATATTATTGCCAAGCGATTTGAGACAAACCATACTACTGTTGTATTAGATGAACAAGACCTTTTACAAGAAGTGGTAAATGGGCTAAATGTGATGGATAGCCCAACTGCTGACGGAATAAACACATATATTCTTTCGACAGCAATTCGAGATGCAAATATAAAAGTAGCACTCTCTGGAATAGGAGCTGATGAATTGTTTGCGGGTTATCCTGGTTTCGGTTATTTTCAAAAAATACAGCGTAACACTCTTTTGTTTAATAATTCTATTTATTTACGAAAAGGTATTGCAGCATTGCTGGAAGTTCTACAAGGAGAAAAGTTTAGTAGGTTTAATCAGTTATTGCAATCAGATAACAGTGAGATTCAGTCTATTTATCCTGCACTTCGTCAATTTATATCACCTGTTAAATTGAAGAATATCCTGGCTAATCAATCATATTTATCAGATGTGAAAAATAGGTTGATGAGTGAGTTGTCTTTATTGAATCATTCACATTGTTTGTCGAGATACAGTTTAGCGGAGTATAAGATCTATGCAAAGGATACATTACTCAAAGATGTTGATCAAATGTCGATGGCAAATGGCCTGGAAGTAAGAGAGCCTTTTTTTGATATTGATTTAATAAATTATGTTCTTTCGGTTCCTGATCTATATAAATCTGGAATACAACCGAAGCAGTTACTAATAGACGCTGTTTCGCCATTGTTACCAGATGAAATCATCAATAGAAAGAAAAAAGGATTTGTCTTGCCTTGGAAAAAATGGATGAGAAATGAATTGCAGTCCTTTTGCCAATCACAGATTATGGAGTGTGCAGAAAGGGGTTTTGTAAATAAGCAGCAACTCGTAAATTATTGGAATAGATTTCTAAAAAGAGATGTTGGTATTCAGTGGATTGAACTTTGGCAGTTCGTTGTCTTGAATTATTGGATGAATAAAAACAATGTCAACTACAAAGCCTAAAGTCCTGTTGATCACCGATTGGTATGCACCCGCGTTCAAAGGCGGCGGCCCGATTCGTTCTATTCTGAATATGGTAGAGCAACTCAAAACAAGTTATGATTTTTATATTTATACTTCAGATAAAGACTTTGGATCGGTAGAACCTTTGAGCGATATTATAGCAGATGAATGGATAAATCAAAGTGGTGTTCATCTATATTACCGGTCAAGAAAAATGACTTTCAAACAAGTCAAATCCATAATAGCAGAGATTAACCCAGATCGAATCTACCTGAATAGTATGTTCTCCAACATGATCATACCAATCCTGGTCGCCTATGCTTCAAATAAAATAATTATTGCTCCCCGTGGGATGTTAAATGCCTCTGCTTTGGCGGTGAAGCCGATCAGGAAGTTTTTTTATTTGTGGTTCTTGCGGACTTTCGGATTTGCAAAATATTTCACATTTCACGCCACCAGCAACGAGGAGAAAATAGTTATTCAGCGGATATTTCCTAACGCAAAATCTATTCTGGTCGCAAGTAATATCCCCTGCGCCACAGCCATGAGTCTTGATCCTGCAAAAAAGAGGAATGGAGAATTAAACATGGTTTTTGTGGGTAGGATGCATCCTATCAAAAACTTACATTTATTATTGGATGCTTTGAAAAATCTCGAAGACAAGATTGTATTGAATGTTATCGCCGCAAAAGAAGATGAGGTCTATTTCGATAAATGCAGAAAATTAGCAGATGCTCTTCCTGAAAATATAAGTATCAATTGGTTTCTAGATATTGAACCAGTTGTAATCAAACAATACCTGGTCAATGCTCAACTTTTTACTTTACTTTCTGAAGTAGAGAGCTTCGGACACGCAATTTTTGAAGCACTGGCTATTGGATGCCCTGTGTTAATCAGTAATAATACACCTTGGAAAAATCTTGTTCAACAAAAGGCTGGTTTGGATTTAGACTTGTCCAACCTCAATAATGTAACAACAGCTATACAAGGGTTTGTCAATATGGATGACGAAGAATGGCAATCTTACCGAAAAGGGGCTCTTGATTTGGCAAATGCCTATTCAGAAAGTCTGGATGTGAACAAACTCTACCGTCCTCTCTTTGAAAATTGATTTAATTTCATCCCCTTGAAACAACATGACAACCAATCTACAAAACTATGATGAGTACAATAAAGCATACGGACAAGGTATTGGTGCTTCAAAATTGAAGCAGATACTCTGGTTCATCTGCAGTGTACTTTTCGTTCGAAACCCTCTTCACCCATTTAGTTGTGTTCGAAAATGGACGCTTCAACTTTTTGGCGCGAAAATTGGTGAGGCTACCATCATCAGACCTGGCGTTCAGGTAAAGTATCCATGGAAATTGAAGGTGGGTAATCATGTCTGGCTAGGCGAAAATTCATGGATCGACAACCTTGCTCAAGTGGAAATAGGTGATCATACCTGCATATCGCAGGGAGCTATGTTGTGCACTGGTAACCACAATTACCATTCTCCAAGATTTGAATTAATAACAAAACCTATCATTTTACATGATGCGGTTTGGATAGGCGCTAGAGCTGTTGTTTGTCCGGGTGTAACCGCCCACTCCCACGCGATGTTAACCGTTGGCTCAGTTGCCAACACAGATCTTGAGACTTTTGGAGTGTATCAAGGTAATCCGGCAAGTTTAAAAAGAAAAAGAGTACTTCGTTCCTTCTCATGAAAGTCTCCATCATTACTGTCTCATTGAATGCTGCCAAATCGATAGCTGATACTTTAAGTAGTGTTGCTGCTCAATCACATTACGATATTGAACACATTGTAATTGATGGTGGTTCTTCAGATGGTACACAAGAAGTGGTTCAACAATTTCCTCACGTAGCAAAATTTGTTTCAGAAAAAGACAATGGACTTTATGATGCCATGAATAAAGGGTTAGCGCTAGCTACAGGTGAAATTGTTGCTATTTTAAATGCAGATGACTTTTATATGCATACTGGGATTGTAGCTAAAATTGTGAATTGTTTTGATCAATATGATGTTGAAGCAGTGTATGGCGATCTGGTTTATGTGAATGCCAACTTTGACAAAGTTGTACGCAATTGGAAAGCAGGCATCTATAAGGTATCTAAGTTTTATCAAGGTTGGATGGTACCTCATCCTACTTTTTTTGTCAAGCGAAATATGTATGAACGTTTGGGGTATTTCAATACTTCTCTGAAATATGCAGCCGACTATGAACTCATGTTGAGATTTATGTTCAAGCAAGAGATTAAAGCATTTTATATACCTGAAACCCTGGTTGTGATGAAAATAGGAGGGAAAAGCAATTCATCTTTTAAAAACAGATGGACCATCAATAGAGAAGATCGAAAAGCATGGACCATCAATCATTTGCAGCCTCACCTTTTTACGTTAATTTTGAAGCCACTAAGAAAATTAACGCAATACATTAACCTATGAGTAAAGTTGCACTTGTTACTGGAGTAAATGGACAAGATGGCGCATACCTAACAGAACTTTTATTGAGTAAAGGGTATACTGTGCATGGTATCAAAAGAAGATCCTCTTTGTTTAATACGTCAAGGATTGATCATCTGTATCAAGATCCTCATGAAAAAGGAATAAAGCTGACTTTACACTATGGAGATCTTACTGATTCCACCAACTTGATCAGAATTATTCAGGAAACACAGCCAGATGAAATATACAATCTTGCTGCCATGAGCCATGTGAAAGTGAGCTTTGATACACCAGAATATACAGCCAATGCTGATGGTATTGGAACATTGAGAATTCTAGAAGCAGTGCGCTTGCTCGGACTTACAAACAAAACAAAAGTCTACCAGGCGTCAACATCTGAACTATATGGACTCGTTCAGGAGGTTCCGCAACGTGAAACAACACCTTTCTATCCTCGCTCTCCTTATGCTGTGGCTAAACTTTATGCTTACTGGATTACTGTAAACTACCGTGAAGCTTATAATATGTATGCTGTTAACGGAATACTCTTTAACCACGAAAGTCCTTTACGTGGTGAAACTTTTGTTACCCGCAAAATCACACGTGGTGTTGCAAAGATTGCATTAGGCATGCAAGACAAAATCTACCTGGGTAACTTGGATGCAAAAAGGGATTGGGGGCATGCGAAAGATTATGTAGAAGCAATGTGGTTGATACTGCAGCAGCCCGTAGCAGAAGATTATGTAATTGCTACAGGTATCACTACACCAGTCAGAGAGTTTGTAAAAATGGCCTTTGCAGAAGTTGGTGTTGAATTGGAATTCAAAGGCGAAGGCTCCAATGAACGTGGCTATGTGGTTGCAGCTAACCATCCTGATTTTAAAGTCGAAATTGGAAAAGAAGTAATTGCAGTGGATCCTAAATATTACCGACCTACCGAAGTCGATTTGCTCATTGGTGATCCAACCAAAGCCATGACTAAATTGGGATGGAAACCAAAATATGATTTACCCATGTTGGTAAATGATATGGTTACTAGTGATGTTGAATTGTTCCGCAGAGAAAAACTATTGAAGGATTCCGGTTTTGAAGTGAATGATGCACATGAATAAGGAAGCCAAAATATATATAGCTGGGCACCGCGGAATGGTGGGGTCTGCCATCTATAGGAGACTCATTTCGCTAGGCTACACCAATTTTGTAACTAGAACATCTGTTGAACTTGATCTTCGAATTCAAGAGCGGGTTAATGAATTTTTTGAAGCTGAGCGACCGGAATATGTTTTTCTTGCTGCTGCTAAAGTAGGAGGCATTCTTGCTAATAATACATATAGAGCAGATTTCATCTATGAAAATATTATGATCCAAAGTAATATCATTCATTCTTCTTATGCCACTGGCGTAAAAAAGTTGATGTTCCTTGGATCTTCATGCATATATCCTAAGATGGCTCCACAGCCATTAAAAGAGGAGTATTTGCTTACTGGTTTACTTGAGCCAACCAATGAACCATATGCAATTGCTAAAATTGCTGGAATCAAAATGTGCGACGCATACAGGGGTCAATATGGCTGTGATTTTATATCAGTCATGCCAACTAACCTCTATGGTCCTAACGACAATTACGATCTACAAAATGCTCATGTCTTACCATCATTGGTACGCAAATTTCATGAGGCAAAAATGAATAATAGTCCTGAAGTTATCATTTGGGGCACTGGTTCACCAAAACGTGAATTCTTGCATGCAGATGACCTTGCAGATGCTTGTGTGTACCTCATGAATACCTATAGTGAGGAAGGCTTGGTTAATATTGGAACTGGAGAAGATATAGCCATCAGTGATCTTGCTATGATGGTTAAAGAGGTGGTTGGTTATGAAGGTAATGTTGTTTATGATCGATCCAAACCAGATGGCACCCCAAGAAAATTAATGGATGTTTCCAAACTGACTTCCTTAGGCTGGAAGTTTACCATTCCACTTAGAAAAGGGTTGGAAATGGTTTATCAGGAGTACCAATCAAGACAATAAAGCAATCTTATTTCGCTTTAAACATTTTTCATGTTTTCATTTTTCCATAGAAAACAAAAGGAAATTTTTCCTTTCCATCAACTCAGCACAGATGTACATGCTCATTTGCTGCCTGGTATCGATGATGGGTCACCTGATGTTTCAACCTCTTTACATTTGATCAAATCCATGATAGAACTGGGATTTGAGCAATTTACGGCAACACCCCATGTAATGCAGGATATCTGGAAAAACACCAATGAAAATATTTCATTGGCTCACGAGTTACTTAAGTCGACCTTAGAAACTGCCAATATACCCAACAAGGTAGTGGCTGCGGCTGAGTATATGGTTGATGAAAATCTTGAATATTTATTGCAAAAAAAAACACCGCTAAGAACAATACGTGACAATTGGGTACTGATAGAAATTTCTTTTTTACAACCACCCTTTCAGCTCAAACAAATCTTGTTTGAATTACAGTTACAGGGTTATCAACCTGTTTTGGCACATCCTGAACGATACTTGTACTACACTAATCGTATCAACGAGTTAATTGAACTCAAGGCGTTAGGATGCAAACTACAAGCAAACTTGCTTTCATTTTCAGGTTATTACGGCAAGGAAGTCCTTCGTTTTGCAGAGCAGTTGGGGGATAAACAAATGATCAATTTGCTGGGAACTGACCTTCACCATATACGTCATTTAGAAGGTTTGAAGCAGCTTCACTATTCAAAAACGCTGCAAAAAGTGATGGAAAACATAGAAAACTAAAAATATTTTTATTTATTTTTTTCTTTTCAAAACCCCTTATTTTAGGGGTTTTGTTCATTTCATAAACTGATTACTGGTAATTGATTAAACAAAATGACTAAAACAAAGAGGAATTATGACAATTCACACATTTTTTTAAATTTGCAGGCTAGAACCAGACATCTCCATAATTAACAAATTGCCGGAAATAGTTGCAGGCTGCAACAATTTCCAACAAAAACTTGTTATAGCCTACATGAACGCATTTACCATCAAGGATCTTGAAAACTTAACAGGGATTAAAGCCCACACGATCCGTATATGGGAACAGCGGTACAATTTCCTCAAGCCACAGCGTACGGATACCAATATCAGGTACTACAACAATGAGGAACTCAAGAAAATCTTGAACATTTCGCTCTTGAATAAATATGGGTTTAAAATTTCCCATATCGATAAAATGACTGAAGCTGATATGAAGGAAAAAATCCTTGGTATCAATAATATTCAGGCACAACAAGAGCGTATTGTCAATGCACTCATTCAGGCCATGGTTGATATGAATCTGGAGGGATTTGAGGGTCTCATGGAAGAGCATATTCGTGCAAAGGGTATTGAGAAAACAATTCACCAAATCATTTTCCCATTCATGGAAAGAATAGGTGTGCTCTGGATTACAGGTCACATCAACCCTGCACAAGAGCATTTAGTTTCCAATATCATCCGTCAAAAATTGATTGTAGGCACAGAAGCTGTTAATCCACTTTTTCAATTGAAAAAATCTGGTCTACTCTTTTTGCCTGAAGGTGAATTTCATGAATTAGGATTGTTGTTTATTCAATACTTGCTTAAGAATCGAGGTATTAGGGTTTATTATCTTGGATCAAATGTTCCATTGGAGGACGTTGAGTATGTAGTCAAATACAAGAAGCCTGATTTCATCTATACCCACCTGACTTCTGTTTCAAGTGTATTCAATTTCGAAAAGTTTTTACAGCAATCTCTAAAAAGATTTGATTCAACTCCATTAATCATTTCTGGTAGATTGGCCGCTACCTACGAAAAGAAAATTCCTGCTCAAATTCACTTCAAAAAATCTCTCCAGGAAGTGACCGAATTTATCACTGAGTTGGTTTAAATCAAGTTTTTTCATGCTTTTTGTTGAAGTTCAGTGTTGCTGATGGATTTATTAATTACACAAATCTCTCATTTTCAATCTCTTATAATTGTTTAATTTTATTTCGTAAAAAATTAAACAAATTTTAGGTTAGCAAGATTTATTTTGTTTAAATTTGAATTAATAAAATTAAACAAAAATGTCAACCCAAGAATTCAATCAATTGCTGCTTCAGAATTCTGAATACCTAAGGCCATTTGCGGTGACGCTCACTAAGGATCAGGAAAGTGCAAAAGATTTATTGCAAGAGACGATGTTCAGGGCTTTATCTAACCAGGAAAAGTACAGCGTTGGCACCAATATAAAAGCATGGTTGTATACGATCATGCGCAACATTTTCATCAACAACTACAGAAGAAAATCTAAGCAGAACACTATATTCGATAATACACCTAATGAGTTCTTATTAGATCATAATCAGGCCGCAGTTCCTAACGGCGCTGAAACGACCATCAGAATGAAAGATATCAATAAAGCAATTCATGAATTGCCCAGTATCTTCAAACAACCCTTCATGTTGTACTTCGAAGGATATAAATACCACGAAATTGCTGATATGCTCAATGAGCCTCTCGGAACTATTAAAAGTAGAATTCACTTTGCCAGAAGGTTATTAAAAGAGCAGATTAACAAGTTTTAACCTAACTTCCCTTTGTGTCCAAAAAAGCAATTGTAATTGGAAGTGGTTTCGCTGGACTTTCTGCGGCTACTTTCTTAGCGAAATTAGGCTGGCAAGTCGACGTCATTGAAAAACATGATCAAGCCGGAGGTAGATGCAGACATTTCAAAACTGAAGGGTTTACATTTGATATGGGTCCTAGCTGGTATTGGATGCCTGATGTCTTTGAGCGATATTTCGCACAATTCAATAAAAAGGTAGCCGATTATTATAAGTTACTGAGGCTCGATCCATCATATCGTATTTACTGGGACAAAGACTACATGGATGTTCCAGCTGATTATAATGAGTTAAAAAAACTTTTCGAATCCCTAGAGCCAGGTGCTGGCGCACAATTAGATGCTTTCATGCAAGAAGCTGAATACAAGTATCGAGTTGGCATTAATAAATTGGTTTTTAAACCTGGACAATCTCTGCTTGAATTCATGGATTTTGAATTGGTATTAGGACTGTTCAAACTGGATGTGTTTCGCGATATCAAAGCCCATATTGCTAAATACTTCAAGCATCCTAAAATCCGTCAAATGATGGAGTTTCCCGTTCTTTTTCTTGGGGCACTTCCAGAAAATACACCTGCTCTTTATAGTCTTATGAATTATGCTGACATAAAATTAGGTACTTGGTTTCCAGAAGGAGGTATGTACAAGATTGTGGAAGGCATGCAAAAATTGGCGGAAGAACAAGGTGTCAAATTTCATTTCAACTGCAATGTCAATAGCATTATTCTTGAAAATGATATCGCAAAAGGTGTAACTATAGATGGTTCATCACCGGTCTATGCTGATGTTGTAATTGGTGCTGCCGATTATCATTTCATCGAAACCAAATTGTTGCCAACTGAGTCCCGTTCCTATTCAGAGAAGTATTGGGATAAACGCGTTATGGCGCCAGGTTGTTTGATTTATTATGTAGGGATTAATTGTAAAATACCCGGACTTCTTCACCATTCTTTGTTCTTTGATGTTCCTTTTGATGAACATGCCAAAGAAATATATTCAAATCCATCATGGCCCAAAGAGCCATTGTTCTATTTAAGTGCTACATCAGTTACCGATTCAAGTCAAGCTCCTGCCAATGGAGAAAATCTTTTCTTCTTGATGCCTATTGCTGCTGGATTAGATGGTGATGATGAAAAAGTAAGAGCACATTATTTTGAATTATTGTGCGATAGATTAAAAGACAGAACTGGGGTTGATATTCGTGAACACTTGGTTTATAAAAGAGCTTATTGTAATGCAGATTTTATTGCAGACTATAATGCATTCAAGGGTAATGCATATGGATTGGCCAATACGTTGATGCAAACAGCTAATCTTAAACCATCCTGCAAGAGCAAGAAAGTGAAAAACCTTTATTATACTGGTCAGTTAACTGTACCAGGACCAGGTGTGCCGCCGAGTTTAATTAGTGGAGAAGTAGTAGCTGGTTTGGTCAATAAAGAAGTCATTTTTTAAAAAATCAGGCAAACTCTCTGAACAAACCTGAACATAGTGCGTTTTATTGTTTAACTTCAGAGAACCCTGACCAAAAATAAGTTCAACGGCATATGATAGGTATCTTCCATAATGTTTCCCATGAATGCAGTCGCATTACAACACAGCGATACAGCACTTCTTTCAGCAGTGCGATCAAGCTGTTGCATGCGGATCTTCAAGGACCTATTTATGATATCTATGGCCTTGTTCGTTTTGCTGATGAAATTGTAGATACTTTCCACGACCATGATAAAGCATTATTGCTTTCCAATTTCAAAAAGGAAACCTATGATGCAATTCAAAGAGGAATCAGCCTAAATCCCATATTACACAGTTTTCAAATAACGGTTAATCGTTACAATATTGACCTGGCATTGGTTGAAGCTTTCTTCAAAAGCATGGAATTTGATCTTGAAAAAGCCAGCTATGATGCTAATGGATACGCAGAGTACATTTATGGTAGTGCAGAGGTAGTCGGTTTGATGTGTCTTTATGTCTTTTGCAATGGCAACCAGGAGCAATATGAAAAGCTCAAGCCCAGTGCGCAATCCCTTGGTTCAGCTTTTCAAAAAGTAAACTTCCTTCGTGATGTTAGTGCCGATTATCAACAATTGAACAGGGTATATTTCCCTGGCGTTGATTTCAATGCATTTACACCTGAAATGAAAAAGAGTATCGAGCAGGATATCGAAAAAGATTTCAGGGATGCTTATGAAGGTATCATTAGACTCCCGCTCAAAGCGAGATTTGGTGTATACCTTGCCTACAAGTATTACTTAAGTTTATTCAAGAAAATCAAGGCGGTTCAACCGCAAAGAATTCTGGAAGAAAGAATTCGTATTCCCAACTACCACAAAGCTTGGGTGGCTGCTAAAGCGATGGTCCGCACGCAGCTTAATATGCTTTAAAAATTTCCTCCATTACTTTTCCCCTAACATTTAAATCTCCAAATGTATTGGTTGCTGTTGGATGAACTCTGTTTGCCAATAACACAAACACAATTCCTTTTTCCGGGTCAGCCCATGCACAGGTGCCAGTAAATCCAGTATGTCCAAACGCCAATCCAGATGTATTCAATGTTGGATAAGCGACTGCTCTTTTCGCATTGTCTTTTTCAGCTTTGTCAAAGCCCAAACCCCTCCTGCTGATATCACTTTGATAGGTAGTAAACAACTTCACTGTATTGGCTGATATCATGCGTTTTCCATTGATAACACCTCCATTCATCACCATTTCCATCAAGATGCCAATTTCATAGGCATTGCTAAACAAGCCCGCATGTCCTGCAACTCCACCAAACATTGCTGCACCAGGATCATGGACATAACCTCTTACTAAACGCTGTCTGAAATAAGGATCTTGTTCAGTGGGAGCAATTATTTTCTTGTCGATAGATGAAGTGGGATTGAATCCTGTGCTTCTTAAACCAAGAGGTCTGTAAAAATACTTGGCAGCATATTGATCAATCGTCAACCCACTAATTGCTTTCACCACTTCTCCCAGTAATATAAAATCATTGTCACTGTATACATATTGTTTTTTGGGATCAACCGGCGATTGTAAGATGCGTTTATACATGGTGTCTATCCAATCATTTCTCATGAACAATGAATCGTCCACTTTCACCCCAAACTGTTGGTCTATTTTTTTACTGAAGTAACCCGGTAAAGCCTTCATGGTAATGCTATCTGAAATTTCCTTGTAAAAAGGAATCCAGGCTTTCAATCCGGCTTGGTGTAACAGAATATCATTGATGAGCAGGTTTTCTTTGTTGCTGCCTTTCACTATGGGTAGATAATTGCCCAATGGCTGATCAAGTTTGATTTTTCCTTCATCTACTAGTTTCATTACTGATAAAGTTGTAGCACATATCTTGGTAACAGAAGCCATGTCGTAGACAGTCTCAATTGAAGTGGGTGCGCCCTGCTTATAACTGGTTTTACCATATGTTTTTTGTACAACGATTTTTCCATCTTTGAAAGCCATCAATACCATACCAGGAGCAGCTTTTCTGTCAATTGCGTCGTTGATGATGGAATCAATGCGCTGTATGGGTTCATCAACCAGTTTTTTCACTTCAGGTTGGTTAACCTTAATGGTAAAACCTGTTCCTGCTGGCATTGCGGGGCAAACACTTACAGGGAGTTGTCCCTCAGGTGCAAGCATGCCCAACAACATATTTGCAGCTACTTGATGTGTTATGGGATCGTCATCATAACAGGCGATTATGTTTTTGCTTTCGCAAAAACTTTTTGCTGCATAAGGATTCCCAAATAGAAAAATATTTGTTGGTTTTTGCTGACTAATCTTATTCACCAACCCTATTGCCGCCTTGCTCATGTTAAAATTATTCGCTGGATACCTGGGTAGTTCGTGGATTGCAATAATGATTTTTTCATAATGAGCGGATAAGTAATCATATAAGCTATCGGCTGATTGTTGTGATTTCCCATGATCAAACAGGAATACATCTGCATTGTAGTTTTTTCTCATTTCACTGCTGAAGGCAGTCGTCTTGTTTTTTGCAATATCCAGTAAGGCATATTTTCCAGTCCTGTTAGCAGTTAATGGAAAGGAGGATGGGTCCTCATATTTTGCAAGTGTAATTGCTTTTTCTGCAACCAACTGTTTGATGGCATTGCTTTTCGCATTTAATCTGTCGGTAAGTCCCTCTGTTGGAATTGCTTTCCATTGAGCCAAACCTGTTTCGTATTTTGTTTCCAGCACTTTCATCAGACGTGCATCAATCTGTTCCCAACTGACTCGATTTGCTGCAATGGCCTCTTTTGTTTTTGCTATAACCGTGCCCACTTCACCGGGTAAACACATCATGT
>CAZDTN010000007.1:0-30861 GCA_964508355.1 uncultured Sphingobacterium sp. | reverse complement strand
TGGTTACCTGCAGAGGAAACAGCCACTTTGAAGAAATCAGGATATACCAGCATTGCGGCAGTCGACATAAAACCACCACCCGAATGCCCATGAATACCCACTCTGCTAACATCAACATACTTATGTCTTTGACCTAATTGCTCAATCACAGTCTTTTTATCTGCCAATCCATAATCCCTTAAATTTCCATAACCATAATTATGATACCACTTGGATCGAGATGGGTGTCCGCCTCTGTTACCAAGGGTTACTACAACAAAACCAAATTGTGCTAATCGATCAATGCGATCCATACTTCTGCCGAAGGCTTTGTTAACAGATTCAGTTTGCGGACCCGGATACACATAAGCGATGACAGGATACTTTTTCGTAGAATCGAAATCAAATGGTTTGTACATCACCCCATACAAATCAGTAATTCCATCATCAGCCTTTGCAGTAAAGGGTTCTGGAAACTTGTAGCCCGCTTGCATCAAAGCAGAAAGATCCGCTTTTTCAAGATCCATTACTTTCTTACCATTGGCATCATACAGAGCAGAGACCGGAACGGTATTAACTCTTGAAGAATTGTTGATGAAAAATTTATTTGCATCATCCAGAACAATTGCATGATCAAAATCTCCACTGTTCAACAATTTTACACCACTTCCATCTAAACCCGCTTTGTAGAAATGTAAATAATAAGGATCCTCACCTACCTCTTTGCCATTAGCTGTAAAATAGACAGTTCTGGATTTCTCATCTACCCCTTCTATCTCTTCCACATGCCATGGGCCGCTCGTTATTTGTCCTTTTAATTTCCCATCAGCATCATAGTGGTATAAATGCGCCCATCCGTCTCTTTCACTCCAATGAATAAACTCTTTACCATTGTTAAACAAGGCTGGCTTTCTGATTTCAATATAGGTATTCAACCTTTCCTCTACTAAAACATTCACTTTGTTAGCAGCAACATCATAAGAACAGATATCAATTTTTTTCAGATCCCTACTGGTCCTGCTAAAATAAAAACGATTGTCATCACCCAACCATTTCATTGGACGATGCTCTTCATCCCTCATTTTCTTTTCCATATCTGCAGGCCAAACCGCAACTTCCTGGTCTTTGAACAATTCAACACCGATACGTTGCATTCTTTTATCAGCAACACCAAACAAATACATTTCTCTTGTTGGTGCTTCCTTCTCACCAGGCATATGATATTTATAGGTTTCCAGTGTTGGTCGTGGTTCAGCAATACTATTCAAAACCCAGAGATCTTTCACTTTTCGGCTGTCCGATCTCATCACCACAAAATATTGTGAGTTAGGTGACCACATTACTTGAACATATTTTCTCTTTTTGGCATTGGCTAGTTGCTCTACATTGCTTTCACCAAAACCTTCACCAAAACCATAATACATCACTCCATCTTTGGTAAGTTGCTCCTCAACTATAGTCGAGTCTTGGTCATTCAAAGCAGCCTTCCGCATGTTTGCAGTATCCATGCGGTATAGGTTGAAATTTTTAGCATAAACTACCCACTGCTGATTAGGAGAAACATTGGCCCAGTTAGGTTTAGCGACCGGCTTTTTATGGTCTTTTAGTTCTACCAACGAATCAGTTGTAACATTATACTCAAAATAGAAAACCTTTTTCTCTTTCGTAGCATTACCCTTTTTAGTAGAATCTTTTTTCTCTACCTCAATACTGCTCTTTACTTCAAATCGAATCCAATTATCATCACGTACAAATTTGAGATTTTCAATGGAAAGGTGTTTTCCATCAAATGGGTCTTTAACGATTCTTGTTAGATTGGCAGCTAACTTATCATTATCAAACATTGGAGTTTTTGACATTTTTATGGGATCTACAACAACCCATTTTTTGCCATTGGTAGTCTCATACATATACCAGAACTTATTTCCTGATTTTGTCCAATGTGGATCTACAGCAGTAGAAAAAATCATTTTCTCCAATCTTTTTGGCGAGAACCTAGATGCCAATTCATAATTGGCTTTCCCATGATAGGTTTGCTGGGCATTGACCATATAGACAGACAAAAACATGGTCATTAAAAATATTATCTTTTTCATGAGCTTAATTTTGGATGATGCTTAAAGATAAAGCCAAAATGTTTAAATTGAACCTGTATGGAAAACTTGCGGTACATCTTTTTATTGTCTACCTTTTACTTTCTTCAAACGATGGAAACATTTGCTCAAAAAACCTATACTTATCTAGCTTTAGGTGACTCATATACTATTGGAGAGAGTTTACCGCTAAAGGACAACTTCCCGTTTCAGACAGTTGACTTGCTGCGAAAAAAAGGCATGACAATTATCGATCCAGAAATTGTCGCTAAAACAGGATGGACTACAGATGAATTAATTGATGCCATTGCAAAACGATCTTTGAAGCCTAGCTACGATTTTGTGAGTTTACTCATTGGCGTGAACAACCAATATAGAGGAAGGGATGTATCAGTTTATGAAAAAGAATTTGAACATTTATTAAAACAAGCGATTCAATTTGCTGGAGGAAAACGAGATCATGTTTTTGTACTTAGCATACCAGACTGGGGTGCAACACCTTTTGCCAAAGATAGAGACCAAGACAAGATTACTAGAGAAATTGACCTTTATAACGCTACAAATCAAAAAATCACCCAACAATATAAAGTCGAGTATATTGAAATAACTGCAGGTACGCGAGATGCAAAGAATGATTTAGGGCTTGTAGCAGATGACAAGCTCCACCCTTCAAAAAATGAATACGCAAGATGGGCAGATAAGCTAAGTCAGGCTATATATAAATTAAGATGAGCTATTTACGAAGGCTTTTAAAAAACTGTAAAATCATCAGCCCAATAAAAACGACTAAACCGACTTTTATTTCTTTGTCGTATTTTTTTCTAAATGATTTGAAGTCCATTTGAATTAGTTTTTAATGTACCCAGACATCTCCTCTGCATACTTCTTTGCTTTCAATCCAGCAATGACTGCGAAGTCCTCTTGGTCTGAAGCAAAGATGATATCTCGGCTGGAATTCACCAATAATCCAATATCACTATTCATCGCTTTTTGAGAAATCTCACTTAGACTACCTCCCTGTGCACCCACACCAGGAACCAGGAAGAAATGATCTGGCGCAATTGAACGAAGGTTGGTAAATTCATCTGCACGGGTTGCACCAACCACAAACATCAAATTATTTGAAGTTCCCCATGAAACAACTGTCTTAATGACTTGTTCATATAATTTTTCTCCGGTATCCAAACTTTTCAATTCAAAATCATGAGCACCAGGGTTGGAAGTGAGTCCTAATACAATTGCCCACTTACCTTCAAATTGAAGAAAAGGTTTTACGCTGTCTTCTCCCATATAAGGTGCAATAGTAATTGCATCAAATGGTAAGTTTTTTAAAAAAGCAATTGCATATTGTGTAGATGTATTTCCAATATCACCTCTTTTGGCATCAGCTATTTTGAAATGTGTATCAGGAATATAGTTAACAGTTTTCTCAAGAGCCGACCACCCTTTTAAACCTTGTGCTTCATAAAATGCAGTATTGATTTTATAAGCAACGCAATAAGGCAAAGTGGCATCTATGATTGCTTTGTTAAATGCAAAAATTGGATCTTCTTCTTGATGAAGATGAGAAGGAATCTTTGTTGGATCTGTATCTAATCCAACACAGAGATAACTCTTCTTTATTCTTATTTGCTCGATTAGTGCTTTTCTTTCCATATACAAAACAAGTAATTATTTATACAGAAGCAAGGATTTCTTCCATGGCCTGATGAAAGTTCCAGATATCATTAAAGGAGTTGTACAAAGGCACAGGAGCCAACCTGATCACATTAGGCTCTCTCCAATCGACCATAAACCCTTTATCAAAAAGCCTCTCATACACCTGTCTTCCTTTGTCATGAAACAAAAGAGACACCTGACATCCCCTTGCTTCAGGTGTAAGACAAGTAAATAAAGGGGACTTCAGCGATTGAATGGATAACTCTAAAAATGACTTTATCTTATGTTGTTTTTCTAAAATTGTTTTCCAGCCCGCCTCTTCAAAAATTTGTAATGACGCCTTTAAGCAGGCATAAAGAATCATAGATGGTGTACCCAACTGCCAGCTGGTTGCATCAGCAGCAGGAACAAATTGGGGATGCATTTTGAATCTTTCTGCTTTTGGATATCCCCACCAACCGGCCAACCTTTTTAGATGGGGATTCTCAAGATGTTGCTGATGAACAAATATAGCACCTACGGCTCCTGGTCCACCATTTAAATACTTGTATGAACACCAGCAAGCAAAATCAACATCCCAATCATGTAATTTCAATTCTACATTCCCTATTGCATGGGCTAAATCAAAACCAACTTTTGCGCCAACAGCTTTTCCAGCTTTTGCAATTTTTTCAAGATCAAAGAGTTGACCTGTGTAATAATTAACACCGCCAAGGAAGACCAAAGCTATTTCATCGGCATGCTGTCTTATAGCCGCAATAACATCTTCATCGTCAATAGCAGTTCCATCCTTTTTGGGCTGAACTTCAATTAAATGATCTTTTGGATTCAAGCCCAGATGCTCCAGATAGGATGAAACAGCATATTGATCACTTGGAAATGCTTTTGCTTCAACCAACATCTTGTTGCGTTTACCATGGGGATTGAAAAAACTCACGAACATCAAATGAATGTTGACCGTAAGCTGACTCATTACACTAATTTCTTGTTTGTTCGCCCCAGCAATGACAGCAAGAGGACCAACTATGTGATCATGCAACTCCATCCAAGGACGCTCACCATTGAAAAAAGATTCTACACCTTCATTACCCCATTGATGCAAAATATAATCAATTGCATGAGCTGTAGACTTAGGCTGCAAACCCAAAGAATTACCTAAAAAATAGGTTCGCTGTACACCATCAAGTTCGGGTATGATAAATTTTTTTCTAAACCCACTTAATAGATCTTCTTTATCAAGTTGGTCGGCATATTTTTTTGTAAGCTCCATATCATTAATTATTAAATTGTACCAGTTCTTCCTCCATCAACAGGAATAGTAATCCCATTTACATAAGAAGCTGCCGGCGATGCCACAAATGCAGCAACTGCTGCTATTTCACTGGGATCACCAAAACGTTTTGCAGGAACTGTATTTTTCATAGACTGCAACATCGTTAATTTATCTACCCCCTCTTTTGAAGCAAATCCTTCTGCAACAGCATCCAACCTGGAAGTTGAAATGAAACCTGGCAACAGGCTGTTAACTGTTATGCCATGTACAGCCAATTCATTGGATAA
Organism: uncultured Sphingobacterium sp.; assembly: GCA_964508355.1. Lineage (GTDB taxonomy): Bacteria > Bacteroidota > Bacteroidia > Chitinophagales > Chitinophagaceae > Pollutibacter. The sequence goes on along the minus strand of CAZDTN010000007.1, from coordinate 25,570 downwards.
AGTCTTGGACCATGATGCAACAGCAGCTCTTATGGTATTTGATACTCCAAGGTTATTGATTGGAATTTTTACAGATGTAGAAATGATATTGATAATTCTTCCCCAAGCTTTTGCCTTCATATGCGGAATAACAGCTTGAGCGAGTAGATGATTGCAAATTAAATGTTGTCTAAAAGCATGCTCAAAAGCCATTGGATCTGCTTCAGCTATCAGCCCGCCAGCTGGACCTCCAGTATTGTTAATCAGAATATCAATACCCCATCTTTCTGATATTGATGTGATAGATGATGAAAAGGAATCTAGCTGGGAAAAATCTACAACAACATAATGATGTTTTTGCCCTTGAGCTGTACTTAACTCAGCTACAGTATCAACCAAAGCTGATTCATTTCTTGCGAGCAAAATACATTTCGCTCCTAAGTCTGCCAAAGCAACAGCAATGGCTCTTCCAATTCCCTGAGAGGCGCCACAAACCAATGCTGTTTTTGCATCAAGCGAAAGATTCATCATAAGTTTTATTCTTCTTCTTGCATTTCACTTCGGAGCTGTTCAGAAACTTTTACCAATATTTTATCGATGCGATGTCCATCCATATCAATAATCTCAAATGAAAAGCCTTTCCATTCAAATTGGTCACCAGTAGAAGGAATTCTCTCTAATTGATGAAGTATGAACCCTGCAAGTGTATCAAACTCCTGTTCACCCTCATTCATCCAATCAGCTTTTTCAAATCGAGTTAGAAAATCATAAAAAGGTATTTGCGCGTCTACCAGGAAGCTGCCATCTTCTCTTTCCACAATTTCATAGTCTTGAACATCTAATTGAGGCAGATCTCCAACTATAGCTTCCAAAATATCATTTAAAGTAACCAAGCCAAGTAAAGTGCCATATTCATCTACTACAAAACTGGTATGTATTTTTGATTGTTTGAATTTTTCAAGCAATTGATAGGGACTGATGTTGTCTGGAACGAATAAAGGGGTTTCCATCACCTCCTTAAATGAAACATCGTCAGGATTCACATACATATCTTTTATTGAAACGATGCCTTTTATATGGTCAATTGATTTATCACAAACTGGATAAACAGAATGAGGTTCATGAAGAATTTTTTCCCTAATACTATTTTCACTGTCATTCAAATCAAACCAAATAATATCACTTCGGTGTGTCATCAAAGAAGTTATATTTCTATCGCCTAGATGAAATACTCGTTGTATAATTTCTTGTTCAGTTTCTTCAATTGCACCATGCTCAGTTCCTTCGTTAATAATTGCTTTGATTTCCTCTTCAGTCACCTGTGATTCATCTGCTTTTAATCTGAAGATTTTTAAAAACAAAGTAGAAGTTTTTGACAGCAACCAAACAAATGGATGTGTAAACTTAGAAATGAAAAGCATTGGACCAGCAACTGTTTTAGCAATAGACTCTGGATTTGATAATCCTATTCGTTTTGGAATCAATTCCCCAAATACCAGAGAGAAAAAAGTAATTACAATGACAACTGCAACTGTAGCTAACTCATTACTAAATGCTGAAATGGGATGTGAAAACTGAAAATACTGTTCAACATCATCCACAATTCTTTCACCTGAGAAAATACCTGTGAAGATACCGATGATGGTGATACCGATTTGTACCGTTGAGAGGAACGAATCAGGATGCTGAGCAAGAGTTAATGCTCTTTTTGCACGTAGATCGCCTTTGTTTGCCTGTCCCTCCAGCCTTGGTTTACGTGCTGAAACCAAGGCTATTTCAGCCATGGAAAAAAATCCATTAATCATTATAAGAAGGAACAGGATAATTAAATCATTCATATAATTGATTGCTGTAAAGATAAGGTCTGGTTAGCTATTCTAGCGGCAATCCAACCAAAAAGCATCCCCAAGAAACCCCCAACTACTACATCAGAAGGGAAATGAACACCTACATAGACCTGGGAAAAGGCAATAAAAGCAGCCCAAATGAACAAATATTTAACCCAAGATGCCTGTTTCTTAAGTGTGAAATAGGCATAGGTGGCAAATGCAAAATGATTTACTGCATGCGAAGAGGTAAAACTTCCATTCGCCCCACAATATTTAGCAATAAAACGAATTTGATGTGCTAAAAATGGATCTCTACATGGCCGTGGTCGATCAAAATAATCTTTGATAATGTGACTACTCACCAGATCAGAAAAAGCCACTAACATCAAAGCCCCGAGAAACCACCACATTCCCTTTTTCCCAAAAACCTGAACAACATATAACAAAATGAAAATGTAAAGCGGAACATGCAAAATGGATTCACGCATGAATAGCGTTGTTGTATCCAATATGGGATGCGTCATTACCCTATTGACAAAAAGCATGACCTGATAGTCGATATGCAACAATTGCTGCAAAAGTGTCATGCCTTCTGCTTGAATAAATACCATAGTACAAAAATAAACAGAATTATGTGTATTGATAGCTTTTTACATGTTTAACCAATTGTTTATGAATTGATTCATTTTAATTGAAATTAGACTTGCTTTAGCCACGGTTTTCATGTAAATTTGCAGCCACAAAAGCAGCAGTTTTGGCACTCATAAAAAGTATATCAGGAATTAGAGGAACGATTGGTGGAAAACCCGGTGAATCACTTTCACCATTAGATGTTGTTAAATACACTGCTGCATTTGGACAGTGGGCTATTAGCCAAGGAAATAAAAAAATTGTCATTGGCAGAGATGGACGGATAAGTGGTCCTATTGTTTCACAATTGGTTGCGCAGACTTTAATCGCTTTGGGTGCAGATGTCATTGATCTTGGTCTTTCTACCACGCCAACGGTCGAGTATGAAGTAGTTGCTGAAGAAGCAGCTGGTGGAATCATCATTACAGCTAGCCACAATCCCAGAGAATGGAATGCTTTGAAGTTATTGAATAATAAAGGGGAGTTCATCAGTGCTGAAACTGGAGCACAAATTTTAAATGACGCTGATCAGGAAAATTTACAATTTGCTGGTGTTGAACATAGTGGAAAATATACTCTTAAAGCAGATCATGCTGATCGACATATTGAAGCCATTTTAAACTACCCACTCGTTAATTCTGCTATAATTGGGAAAAAGAATTTAAAGGTGGTGATTGACGCCATCAACAGCAGCGGTGCAATCTTTGTTCCTGCCTTGTTGGAAAAATTAGGTATAACAAAAGAAAATATAGTCGTATTGAATGGTGAGATAACTGGAAAATTTGCACATAATCCTGAACCTTTACCACAAAACCTAACTGCCCTCTCTGCAGCAGTTATAGCAAACAAAGCTGATTTAGGTATAGCTGTGGATCCGGATGTAGATCGCTTGGTATTGGTTTGTGAAGATGGTTCAATGTTTGGCGAAGAATATACATTAGTAGCTGTTGCCGATTACATTTTGAGCAAAAGAAAGGGAGATACGGTGAGTAATTTGTCTTCTACTAGGGCACTAAAAGATATTACAGAGAAATACGGATGCATATACCACCCTGCTGCAGTTGGTGAAGTAAATGTAGTGGCAAAAATGAAAGAAGTCAATGCAGTAATTGGTGGAGAAGGAAACGGCGGTATAATTGTTCCTGATTTTCATTATGGCAGAGATGCTTTAATTGGAATTGCACTTTTCTTGACCCACCTCTCTGCCAATGGAAAAACTGCCAAACAATTACGCAATTCCTATCCTGATTATTATATAAGTAAAAACAAAATTGAATTAGAGGGAAATATTAATCTTTCATCAATATTTGATAAAATCAAACACAAATACAAATCAAATCCTGTTAATACCATTGACGGATTGAGAATTGAGTTTGATAAAGACTGGGTTCATTTGCGCGCAAGTAATACCGAGCCAATCATTCGTATTATTGCGGAAAGTAACTTTGAAACTACAGCCAACAATATTGCAACCAAACTCATCAAAGACATACAGGAAGCCTTATAATGCAATTCCGTATATTTGAAAAAAAGCGCTGATTAATGTCTTCTCGCATCTACCTTGATAATGCTGCTACAACTCCAATTGATCCAGTAGTACTTGAGGCTATGTTGCCTTACTTAAGAGATCATTTTGGAAACCCCTCTTCAATATATTCTTATGGGCGTGAAAACCGCCTTGCCATTGAAAAATCAAGAAAATCAGTCGCTTCCATTTTAGGTACTCATCCATCAGAGATTTTTTTTACCAGTGGCGGGACCGAAAGTAGCAATACTGCAATTTTTGCGGCGGTAAGAGAATTGAAATGTACAAGAATTATTACTTCTCCTATAGAACATCATGCTACCTTACACACTTGCAGTTATTTAGCAGAGCTAGGAGAAGCATCAATAGAATACGTCGCCATACTACCCAATGGTCATGTGGATCTTGCTGACTTAGAACAGAAACTAACCAATAGTGAACAAAAGACATTGGTTACCCTGATGCATGCCAACAACGAAATTGGAAATATTACTGATATTCAAAAAGTCGGTGCACTTTGTTCGCAATATCAGGCTATATTTCATGCAGATACTGTACAAACAGTGGGGCACTTCCCTATCAACTTATCAACAATTCAAGTAGATTTCATAACTGGTGCTGCACATAAATTTCATGGTCCAAAAGGAGTGGGATTACTGTACATCAATGGAAAAAATAAAATACACCCTTTGATTCATGGTGGTGGGCAAGAGAGAAATATGCGGGCGGGAACTGAAAACCTATACGGAATAATTGGATTTGCAAAAGCATTAGAAATTGCAACTGCCCATTATGAGCAAGATAAAATGCATATACTGGGATTAAAAAAATATTTAAAAGATCAATTAGAGTCAATTCTACCAGACGTTGTATTTAATGGTGATCCAGATGGCGAAAGCTTATATACTTTACTAAGTGTAGGTTTTCCGCAAAATGACAAAACCGACATGTTGCTTTTCAATTTAGACATTAGAAATATTTGCGCATCTGGTGGAAGCGCATGCAGTAGTGGAGCAAATCAAGGCTCACATGTTATTGCTGCACTAAAAAAAGCGCCTCAATCAACTATTCGATTTTCATTCAGCAAGTATAATAAAGTTGAAGATGTTGATGTCCTAGTTGCTAACTTGAAGGAACTGCTTTAAAGAAACCTAGTTAATTTTCTTTTTTATTTCATTTAAGGCAACAAGTGCCTCAACAGGAGTCAGACTATTGATATCGATTTCTGCTAGCATCTTTCTTATCTCTTCAAATACTTCAGTGTGTGTATCAAAAATGGTCAACTGCATTCCAGTAGCATCTCCAATTGAGGGTAGTCCATTATCACCGGATTGTTTTTTTTCTAATTCCGCAAGCAACTGCCCAGCCCTGTTGACCAGTGAAATAGGCATTCCAGCCATTCTAGCAACATGTATACCAAAACTATGTGTACTTCCACCAGGAGCCAGCTTACGCAGAAAAATTATCCTATTATTGATCTCTTTGTGTGTTATGTGATAATTCCTGAGTCTAGGCAATCTCTTTTCAAGATCATTCATTTCATGATAATGCGTAGCAAAGAGTGTTTTTGGTCGCTGTTTTGCATCATGCAAAAATTCAGCAATACTGCAGGCTATTGAAATGCCATCGTAAGTCGAGGTTCCTCGACCAATTTCATCAAGAATAACAAGACTCCGCGATGATATATTGTTAATGATACTTGCTGTTTCATTCATTTCTACCATAAATGTAGATTCCCCACCTGTCAAATTATCAGAAGCGCCAACCCTTGTAAAAATCTTATCGGTAATGGGGATTCTAGCCTGTTGAGCAGGCACATAACTTCCCATATGAGCCATTAATGTGATAATCGCTGTTTGTCGCAATAATGCACTTTTACCACTCATGTTTGGGCCTGTCAAAATGATGACTTGGCAATCATCTTGATCCAATTGAATATCATTCGATACATAGTCATCTCCAGGAGGCAATAGCTGTTCAATTACAGGATGTCTTGCCGATTGCAATTGCAGATCAGCATCATCATGTAATACCGGCTTACAATAATTAAACTTGATGGCATTCTGTGCAAAAGAACCAATACAATCAAGTATAGCAAGCACCTGGGCATTTTTCTGCATGGGCAAAATATATTCCTGAAGTTCACTCAACAACTGATCATAGATCACTGACTCCAATTGAGCTATTTTATCTTCAGCACCCAAGATTTTATCTTCATATTCTTTCAGTTCCGGTGTTATGTATCGTTCACCATTGGTTAAAGTTTGCTTACGAATCCAATTTGAAGGAACTTTTGTTTTATGGGCATTACTTACCTCCAAATAATATCCAAACACGTTATTAAAACCAATTTTCAATGAGGTGATGCCTGTCTCTAGAATTTCACGCTGCTGAATTTCTAACAATATATTTTTACCGCCGGTGGCTAATTCACGGTATTGATCAAGTTCCAGATGTACTCCTTTTGCAATATATCCTCCTTTTGTAGTTTGAGCAGGGGCATCTTCTGCAATGAATGAAAGTATTTTATCTTGAATAAACTGACAAGCATTAAGATTATCTGCTAATCTCTTGAGATAGTCATTTTCAATTTCATTAGAAATATTTTTAATAATGTCAATTTGTATCAACCCCCTTGCTAACTGCAACATTTCTCGAGGACCAATTTTTTTTGATGGCAATTTGCTAACCAACCGCTCAATATCACCGCAGGCTTTTATGTGTTGAACCAATTGCCCTCTCCAAGCATCATGTTCAATAAATTGCTCAGTTAAATCTAATCGTTCATTAATTTTTGTCAAATCGACCAAAGGCATGAGCACCCACCTTTTGAGCATACGAGCTCCCATTGGAGAGACGGTTGAGTCTAGTGTTTTTAATAGCGTAGCAGATTGTTCATGTGGACCTCCAACTAATTCAAGATTTCGAATGGTAAACTGATCCATCCACAGGTATTCCTCTCTATTAATACGATGTATACTAGCTATATGATGACTATTGGGATGCGCTGTATCTTGTAAATAATGCAGTATAGCACCAGCAGCCACAATTCCTTCTTGCATATCTTCAACACCATACCCTTTTAATGAGTGAGTTCCAAAATGCCTCAATAACCCTTCCTCAGCATACCGGAAATCGAATACCCAAGTATCCAAACAATAGAAATAGAATTTCTTACCAAATCTTTCAGAAAAAAACTGCTGTTTCCCTTTTTGAAAAATAACCTCAGCAGGCTGAAAAGTCTGCAGTAACTTGTCGATATAATCTAGATCACCTTCTGCAATAAAAAACTCACCAGTTGATATATCCAAAAATGATATACCATGCTTGTTTTCACCCAGCTGAAGACCTGCCAGAAAATTATTACTTGTATGCTCTAACAATTTATCATGAGTTGCCAATCCAGGTGTGACCATTTCAGTGACACCTCGTTTCACGATACCTTTAGCTTGCTTAGGATCTTCCAATTGATCACAAATGGCAACCCTATATCCTGCCTTGACTAATTTGTGCAAATAGGTATCCAATGCATGGTGAGGGAATCCGGCCAATTCTAGTGAAGATGCAGCACCGTTATTTCTTTTGGTAAGTGTAATTCCCAAAACGCTAGATGACCTTACCGCATCTTCCCCAAAAGTTTCATAAAAATCCCCCACCCGAAACAAAAGTATAGCATCAGGGTATTTTTGCTTGATCGCCCTGTGCTGCTGCATCAATGGAGTATCTTGAACACTTTTGGCCATAATTTTCAATAAAGAAGGTTGCCAAAAATACGAAAGCAAATGCACCATTTTCTTATTGGGGAAAAATCACATAAAATGAGCTGATTATGGCGGCGAATAGTTATTTTTATCAACCAGTGCTGTTGATATGAAAAAAATTATTGCCTATATCCTTTTGTGCATTTCCATTTTGCCATCAATCAATGCACAACAAACAAGTGTGCTAGATTCAGACCTCCCCATAATCAACATAAATACTAGAGGTGCAACAATAGTGGATGCCTCCAAAATAACAGCAGATTTTTCTTTAACCAATAATGGACAAGGAAAAAGAAACAAGAGTACTGATATCCCCAATGAATACAATGGAAAGGCAGGTGTTGAATACAGGGGTCAATCCTCTCAAGGACAGCAGATGCGGTCTTTTGACATTGAACTAAGAGATGCAGCCGGTCTTGAAGCACCTACCTCTTTATTGGGAATGCCAGTTGAAAGTGACTGGGTTTTATATGCCCCTTACATGGATAAGACAATGATGCGTAATTATTTGGCCTATACACTATCTCGTGAAATGGGCAGATGGGCATCTCGTGTTCGGTACGTTGAATTGATATTAAATAATGAATACCAAGGAATCTACCTCTTGGCGGAAAAAATAAAAAGAGATTCAAGCAGGGTGAACATTAGTAAATTATTACCCACCGACAACAGTGGCATCGAACTAACTGGGGGTTATATTTTTAGCCTTGACAAAGGTGCTAATGGTTGGTTTTCATCTTACCCTACTCCTAATTCTCCCAACTTGGCACGACGCCAATTTTCTTATGTATACCCAAAAGTTGCCGACATCACTCCACAGCAAAAAAATTACATAAAACAAGCTGTCGATCAATTTGAGTTGTCTTTGCAAAGTCCAAATTTTCAGGACCCATCCACGGGTGTAAGAAAACATGCCGACTTAAACAGTTTTATTGATTTTATGATTATCAATGAATTAAGCAGAAATGTGGACGGATATAGATTGAGCAGCTATTTTCATAAAAATAAAAACCTGACAGACGGTAGAATTAAAGCAGGTCCGGTTTGGGATTTTGACCTTGGCTTTAAAAATGCAGATTATTGTGATGGCAGTTTAATTTCAGGATGGGCGTATAAATTCAACTATGTGTGTCCGGGTGATGGCGCCGGTCTTATACCATTTTGGTGGGACAGGCTTATGCTAGATACCTCATTTGTTTCTTCTTTAAGATGCAGATGGTTAGACCTCAGAAAAAATGTTTTATCAGAACAAAACATCAACAAATTAATCGACTCAGCTGATTTTGTAACCAAAGAAGCCAGAAACAGACATTTTGCCAAATGGAAATTATCGGGACTACAATGGTGGAGAGGTGCAAATCCTATTAAATCCTATGAAGAAGAAAGAGATGCAATGAAAGCTTGGATCAAGCAAAGAGCAGAGTGGATTGATTTGAATTTACAAAATAAAGGGGCTTGTGGCGACTGGCCAGCAGATAATAACCAGGATATCATCATAAAAGCATTTCCCAACCCTTTCCAGGATAAAGGGAATATCAGCATTCAAGTAAAAGATGCTCAGGGAATCCGCCTGATGGTAATCGATATGAATGGCAGAACCATGACACAGACTTCTAAAAATGTATTCAAAGGCGCCAATAATGTTAGCTTGGATGCTGCAAGTTGGCCTGCTGGTGTCTACCAAATCATACTGACTACAGTTACAGGAGAAATATATAAATACAGGATGATCAAACAATAAAGAATAGATTATTGTTAGCTGATTAGCTGATCAAAGTCAGTAAAAAAACAGAACATTTCATTTAGGTTTATCAAAATCAGGAATGTCTTCAGCTAAAAAAGTTAAATCAAGTTATTCTTTTCACAATAAACCAACCTTGATAAAAGGAGGTAAAAGCTATTTTTCAGTACTGACAAAACTTATTGAAGAAGCTCAGAAATTTATCCAATTACAAGTATACATTTATGACGAAGATGAAACAGGTGAATTAATTGCAGATAAATTAATCACTGCAAGAAATAGAGGAGTAGAAATACAAATACTTCTTGACGGGTATGCATCCAGAAAATTATCTGCCACTTTCAAAGAACGCCTGAGAAATGCTGGAATCCAACTCAGGTTCTTCGATCCCGTTTTCAAAAGTGATAATTTTTATTTTGGCAGAAGATTACATCATAAGATTGTAGTTTGTGACGGCATTAAAGCACTAGTAGGTGGTATAAACATTTCAAATCGTTATAATGATATGCCAGATGACCCTGCCTGGTTGGATTGGGCTATATTAATTGATGGTGATGTGGCATACGAATTACATAAACTGTGTAATCTTTTTTATGCCCGGTGGAGTAAAAAAGTGATTCATTTAGACAGAAATATTGTCCGGTCAAAAGTAGATGCTGATTTACATTGCCCTATGCGAATCAGAAGAAACGATTGGGTCATGAATTTAAACCAGATTTCTGCAAGCTATATGGAAATGCTTAAGAATGCTCAACATGAAATCATTATCATGTCGAGTTATTTTATTCCAAGCAACTTCATCAGATCCAGTATGGTAGAGGCCATTAAACGTGGAGTAACAATTAAATTAATCCTCGCTTCAACATCTGATGTAGGAATAGCGAAATATGCAGAAAGATACTTATATGCATGGGCCTTGAGACAAGGAATCATAATTCATGAGTACAAAAACAATGTTTTACATGGCAAAATTGCGGTTTGCGACGACAGGATTGTTACTATTGGATCATACAATATTAATGATATCAGTGCACTTGCAAGTATTGAACTCAATATAGATGTCGAAGAAAAGAAATTTGCTTCAACAGTAAAAAAAGAACTAATTGCTATCATTGAAAATGAATGTATAAAAATTGAGCCCAGAAACTACTATGCCTCACAAAAAATAATTGAGCAATTACTTCAATGGACAGCCTATCGAACATTTAGAGTTGTTTTTAAGTTATTTACATTCTACTTCACAAAGAAGCGAAAATGAAAATGAAAAAAAGAAGGGATTTACCCGAAAAGATTTGCCTAATTTGTAATCGTCCTTTTCAATGGCGTAAAAAATGGGAAAAGGTTTGGGAAGATGTAGTCTATTGTAGTGACAAATGCCGGAAAAACAGAAATAAACCTCATTTACCATCATGATCAGCATCATCTTCACCTAATCAGCGTCATATTATTTTCAAAGAAAATATAGCATGAATGGTGAATTAAATGAACAACAAATCAATAATATTTTATCTAGTCAGCTTATCGGACGCATAGCTTGCTGCCAAGATAAATATCCTTATATCGTCCCAGTCACTTTTGCATTTGATGGTATGTTTATTTACGGACAATCCTCCGAAGGGAAAAAACTAGAACTACTTCGGAAAAATCCAAATGTTTGTTTTGAAGTGGATATAGCCAACGATATTTCAAATTGGCAAAGCGCAATCATATTTGGACAGTTTGAAGAATTAGAAAAAGAAGATGCTGAGGAAGCCAGAATTCTTTTATTCAATAGAGTTATGCCGTTGATGACTAAGTCAGCTATTCACATGCACGAACATGACGAAGGACAGGGGCATGAATTATCGGATAAAGGAAGAGTAAAACCAATAATGTTTAGAATAAAAATCAACGAAAAAAGCGGAAGATTTGAAAGACAATAAATTCATATGCAGTTTGAAAACAGAGCAAGCGCAGGTTTACAATTAAGTATCTTGTTATTGGAAAAACAAATTCATGGAGATGTTGTCATTACGCTTCCAAGAGGAGGAATACCTGTAGCCTTAGTAATTGCTCAACAAATACGGATTCCATTAAAATTGATATTTATCAGAAAAATTGGGCATCCAATGAACCTTGAATATGCTATAGGCGCTGTTTCGTCAACCAGCATTCTCATGCACAATCATTCACTTGTCAATGAACAACATCCTGAAATCACTACTATCATAGAAAAGGAAAGAAATAGGATTGCAGAGATGAAAGCCAAGTTCAATCATGAATTCACCAATGAGGAAGTAAAACAAAAAAATATAATTCTGGTAGACGATGGCATTGCTACGGGTTCATGTATTGAATTAGCCATTCAAGAATTAAGAAAAAATGGAGCAAAAAAGATTATTGTAGCCACACCAGTTTGTCCCTTTAATACCTACCAGCATATCAAAAAAATAGCTGATGAAATGGTTTGTGGTTTTGTCACTCAACAATTTACCGGCATAAGTGCCTATTACCATGATTTTCAACAATTGAGTGATGAGCAGGTGGCAGAACTGATCAAGTAATTGTTTTTTCTTAATAATATTAAGTATTTTTACTTAATTTATAGCCATATTCTAAACAAATCTTCCTCTTTAAACAGGTAAGCAACTTCTTTGAGCATGGAATTCAAACGGCTGAACAGTATGACAGGAAAAGATCCTGTTTTGAACAGAAGAATAGCCTCGATCTTCTTAAATGACTTCGAAAATTTTCTTATTGCATTTGCTGAATTACCGACGCTTAATGAAACAGAAAACATCAAATTTCTGATACATAGGAATAGTCCCAGTTTTATCATATTTGAACTTGAACCTCTCTTATCCAAATACAATTTTTTTTTAGACAAAAAACATGCTGGTGTAAACATTGATGCAAATGACATAGAATTTCATCAATTACTCTCAGATACCAAGACAAAAATTGAGGAGGTCAGGTTGTTCATTGACCAACTTGATAAATAACTAGTTGCTATAATATTTATTGTAAGCCTCTACCCTGTTGTTCACATGAAGCTTCCTATAAATATTATAAACATGCTTACGTACAGTCTCTTGTGCAATATTCAGCTGTACTGCTATTTCTTTATAGAGCATTCCTTTTACCAATAGCTCCAAGAGTTCAAACTCCCTGCTGGATAGGCATTCAAGGTGATTTCCCTTTCTTTCCATATCCTTTTGTTGAAAGCTATTCACTACTTTTTTCGCAATTTTGCTACTCATGGGTGCTCCACCATTCACCAATTCAATAATTGCTTGAATTAGTTCATCTGGTTTTGTGTCTTTTAAAATATATCCACTTGCCCCAGCAGAAAGTGCCTCAAATATTTTCTCATCCTCTTCATGTACTGTGCACATCATAAATTGCACAGAGGGGCATCGCTCTTTGAGAAATCGAACTGCATGAATTCCAGAAATATGACCAAGATCAATGTCCATCAATACAACATCCGGTGGGATTTCACAAAGATGACTTAGCGCATCTTCAGCAGAATGAAATAAGTTCACAATGGTACAGGAATCAGATTGATTAATGATTCCTTCTAATGCATGACGGACAAAATGATTGTCTTCAACAATGCAAACCCTTATTTTAGGAGAGGTGTTTTCCATAAATGTTTGAACTATTGAGGAGAAGGTTAAAAAGGTCTAATAAAGGTAGCTTAAATAAACCTCATGTAATTAAACCGGGACATAAAGAATATACTTTTCTGCAAAAAACTCCTCTGAAAACATAGATTGAATTGGCGTCACATAGGGCCTTAATTGAGAATCGGCAATCTCTTGTGTAAGATCCCCACCTTTTAAACAGATTAATCCATTCTTGAACTCTTCCATAGGTCTAGCATTCCTAATTAATGGCTTACCCCAACTCCATAAATCCTTCAATGGGGCAACCGCTCTAGAAACGACAAAGTCAAACTTCCTCCCTTTTATATTTTCGGCGCGAGTGTGTTCAAAACTAAGGTTGTCTAGACCCAACTCATTTTTAACTGCCTCAACCACTTTTAACTTTTTAGCAATTGAATCTACTAAATGAAAATGTACATCCGGAAAAAAGATTGCCAAAGGCACTCCGGGAAATCCACCCCCAGTTCCAATATCAACAACTTCCAAACCAGACATTAGCGGATATTGTGCCGCTATAGAGAGCGAATGCAAAACATGCCTTTCATACAAAGCATCAATATCTTTTCGTGAGATCACATTTATTTTCTGGTTCCATTCAGCATAAATAACACCAAGTCGATCAAATTGACTCAGTTGCTTTTGTGTGAAGTCGGAAAAATAATGAGTTATCAGTTCCAATGGTTTTTGGGTGTTTTCCATAAAGAGGACATAAAAATCAAGTAATAAAAAAACATCCATATATCCCACAAAGGGAAAAGAAAAAACAAATCAGTCTCCCCTAAGCGCTTCATCGATTTAAAAAATACAAGCCCTTGAATCAGTAGTTTTAATACCAGAACACCCAAAACCCATTTCCAATCAAAAGTTAAAAAAGCCAATACTAACAAAGGATAGAATAAAAATTGGCTTACCATGTATGCACCAAGAACCCATTTATGTTGGGCCTTATAGTATTTACCTGTTGCGTTGTGTCTTTCTTTTTGCGCTAGCCACTCTGACCATTTTTTTGCAGGTGTGGAATAGGTAAAGGCCTGCTGATCGATAACAACAGCTGTATTGTTTACATTGGCGCAACCATTGATAAATAAATCATCATCGCCGCCAGGCAAATGATGATGAGCTGCAAAACCCTTTTGTTTGTAAAACAACTCCTTTTTATACGCTAAATTTCGACCTACCCCCATATACGGCATTCCTCCAAGTGCAAAAGAGAGGTATTGCAATGCAGTATGGAAAGTATCAAACCGAATAATTTTATTGAGAAGACCGTCTTCTTTTTTGTAAGCACCATAGCCTAATACGATTTCAATGCCCGAATGAAAAGCAGCCTGCATTTTTTTAATCCAATGTTCTGAAGACGGAATACAATCTGCATCAGTCAAAAGCAATACTTCATATTTTGCTGATTTAATACCCATGGAAAGTGGGAACTTCTTGCCAGGAATGTGAACCGCTTCTTGTTTAAGCTCAATGATATGTAGCTGCTTAAAGTCCTTATATAGGCCTTCAAGCAAAAACTTTGTATCATCCTGAGAATTATCATTTACCACAACAATTTCGTGTGTACTTCTGTACTGCTGCGCCAAAACACCGGGTAAATTCTTTTCAATTTCGTCCGCTTCATCTCGAGCACAGATGACTACACTTACAGCGTGTTCATATGAAAACTCTTTTTCTTTAGGCCGGTGAAATGCCAATAAACGGAAATACCTGAGGTAATAAAACAGCAGAATCAGGGTAACCAATAAAAAAGCCGACATGGGCAGCCACATGAACATACTCATGGGTTCGAAGATACAATATCTTTGCAGCATGAACTACAAAGCAGCTGTCGAATATCTATATACTCAACTACCCATGTTCAGCAAATCAGGGGTAGCGGCTCTAAAAATGAACCTTAGCAACACATTGGCAATTTGTACCTATTTGAATAACCCACAGGCATCATTTAAATCAATTCACGTAGCAGGTACTAACGGAAAGGGATCAGTAAGTCATATGCTAGCCTCCATTCTGCAGGAACAAGGATATAAAACCGGATTATACACTTCACCTCATTTAGAAGACTTTAGAGAAAGAATCAAAATCAATGGGGAAATGATTCCCGAACAAGATGTTATTGATTTTACCCTTCGAATAACCCCTTTAATTGAGGAAATTTCACCGTCATTCTTTGAAGTCACAGTAGGTATGGCCTTTGAGTACTTTGCCAATCAAGGTGTACAAATTGCAATTATTGAAACAGGACTTGGCGGGAGATTAGACAGTACCAATGTGATCGAACCTATACTATCACTCATTACCAATATTAGCTTTGACCATGTTCAGATTTTAGGCAATACGTTAGAAAAAATTGCTAGTGAAAAAGCAGGCATTATCAAACAAAATACCCCTGTGGTAATTGGTAAAACACAATCAGAAACAAAGTCTGTATTTGAACATAAAGCCACATCCTTAAATGCCCCGATCAAATTTGCTGATGGCATCTGGCAATCAGAATTAGAAGAGAGCAGCCCTAGTAAACTTCACGTAAAATTGAAGAACAATTTTAACCAAAAAGTTTTCTTATATACCTGTCCCCTTGCAGGAAGCTATCAACAAGAAAATATAATAACAGTGCGAACAGCCATTGATGAACTACAGGCTTTACAAATTGAGGTAGATGAAAAAGCAGTTCAACAAGGCATTAAAAATGTTATCGTAAATACTGGATTGCACGGAAGATGGGAGGCAATTTCAAGCGACCCACTGATTATACTTGATGTTGCACATAATGCGGATGGCATTAAAAAGATGCTGGAACAATTAAACAGGTTTAACTTTAAAAATCTCTATATCGTATTTGGCATTTCAGCTGACAAAGATGTTAACGAAGTCTTATCGCTCTTGCCCAAAAATGCCCAATATGGATTTACAAAAGCACATTTACCAAGAGCGCTAGATACAACCACATTACAAATAATGGCAAAAGCAAATGCACTCAATGGCAGAATCTTTGAGGATGTAAACGACGCCGTTATTTACTATAAACACAAGGCAGAAAAAGATGATTTAATCCTAGTTTGTGGAAGTATTTTTGTGGTCGGTGAGGTTAAAAGAGCTCTATTTATTACCAACTAATCTCACCCATTTTCTGTAAAGCATAAAACAAGGCAGTGACATGCATACTTTGCTTGATCTCTTGTTTTTGCAACAATTCTTTTACCTCATCAAGTGATAAAAACACCAATTCAATTTCCTCATTTTCATCTAATTCTTGTTTGGAGGTAAATTCACCACCTGTAGCCAAAAAGATATGCATCCAATTGTTGTGGGTAGAAGGATTTGCTGAGGTCTTTCCCAAATAAGTATATTGTTGAAAACTGTAGCCGGTTTCCTCTTTCAGTTCTCTTGCGATTGCCGCTTCTAAACTAACATCGTCTTGATCAACACAACCACCTGGAATTTCCAGCATAGTGAGTCCAGCAGCATGACGATATTGTCGCTCAAAAATAAATTTACCCTCTTTCGTAATTGCAACAGCAGTCACCCATTCAGGAAATTCATAAACATAATATGGATCAACCAACTGACCACTTGAACGTTCACAGGTATCTTTTCGGACGGTAAACCAAAGGTCTTTAAAGAGATATTCTGATTTGATCAGCTTCCAATTCATGCTCTTATTTTTGTAGCCCTTATTAAAGCCCTTCGAATATAAGGGGCCTTTATTTTTTTGTCATAATGAAAAATCATATACCCTTTAGATGGAACTACTTGATAGTTTTTAGCAATTAGCCATGCCGTAAACTCTTGTTCATCTTCATGTTGATGATACGTACATAGCGCTATTTTCATGGCGGGTGCAGCATCAATTGTTTTTTCAAATCCCTTCAGCAACCCTCTTTCCCCTCCATCTACATCTATCTTCATGAATGTCAATTCTTTCCCTTCAAAAAAAACATCCCCAGAACAATGTTTAGTGTCGTTTTTATCGGATACAAATTTTGGAATTATTTCTACTTTATCTTTCCAGGGTTTGAAGGTCATTTCCAAAGCCTCTATCCATTCTGGATCATACTCAAAGAGGTAAGCTTTTTTTATCTTATCAATTACAGAAAGAGTAAAGTTACCTTCAGCTGCGCCAAAATCAGCCAGCACATCATTTTCCTGAAGATTAAATGAAGATGACAAATATCGGTGAGGGCTCATTGGATCCTGTTCCAACGTAAGATCATGATATGATTTCCTTATGCGCTTAACCGACCATTTTCTTTTAAAATACAAACGCTTTCCCTCTTGTAAAACATATTTCATGCCACAATCATCATCATGATATACCTCGATAATATCCTGTTGATAATTTTTTGTAAAATGATAGGGGAAAATTTGCACACCATGCTCTCTAACATACTCCACTACTTCTTTGCGTTCTACATCGGTATCATATCCTGAGGAAGCTTCATGATAGGCTGGAATTTGCTTTTGCAAACGGGATAACAATAGTTTTGTCCTGATGGGCTTAGGAACTAAAATGCGATACAACTGAAAAGCAAACGACATATCACTTTATTATGTCCGCCAAAGCTAAATAAAGAAGCTGAGACAAATTTGGTTATTTAAACCAAACCAATGATAGTGAACCAGATTGCTCTACTCCCAATACACTTGCAGCGGCGTTACTCAAACGCAATTGCATTCCCTCACTCTCTTTACCAGGAGGAACTGCTCCTAAAACTTTTGCGTGAATTGTCTTCCCAGATTCAATGGCACTTACTTTAACAATTGTCCCTGGCACCACATCATTCATAAGCATATAATATTTTCCATCTTGCCAGCCACTGGAGCTTTTGAAAATACCATAAGTCGGGTTTTCTAGTTTTTGCTCCTTCCCTTCTTTGGCCTGTTGCCCGTATCCGGTAGAGAAATAATTTATTGTGCTGTTTGTGACAGACTTTGTTTCAACAGGAGTTTTAGGCTGATTAACTGGTTCGGTATTCTTTACTGCAGGTTTTGAAACTGTTTGTGCAGCAGGTTCAGCTGTCTTTACAACAGGTTTAACTACAGGTTGATTTACTGGTTCGGGATCTTTTACCACAGGCTTTGCTGCAGGTTCTTTGGGTTGATCAGTAACGCTATTCTGCTTTGGTACAGAAACAGGTGACGCTGATTTTGTTTCCTGCACAGGCACTGGTGCGACTGGTGCAGCGGCAACCTGGGCAACAGATGCCGTTGAAGAGGATGCAACACTTGAATTTGCAGCACCAATATAACCAACAATCAAATTGTATCCTGTATTAATTTGGTCTGCACTTAAATTATTCAAATTTTTAATCCCTGCAAGATTTAACCCATAAGTTGATGCTACTTTCAACAACCCTTCTTTGGGTTCTACCAAATGATAAACAGGAATTCCGACTGCTGAAACTGATTGAATAAAATTTGTAGGGGTCAATGGCACTTTCAAAGCTTGTCCGATAGACAAACCCTTCTCCATGGTTAGCCCATTAAATGCAGCAATTTCTTTTGGACTAATTGCATACAAACGACCAACACTGTACCAGTTTTCTTTGGGCTGAACTTTGTGTTCGACAAATATTCCTTTTTCATTTTTTACAGCATATACCTTAGTCTGCTGAGCCACTGCAACAAATGAAATCAAAGTCAATAAAAAAGATAAAATTGCTTTCATGTTAGCGCCTTTCAATTGAATAAACCGTACAACCAAAGATAGCAAAAAGCTAATTGAGCAATTTAAGAAACTTGAATTTTAACATATACTCAACCACGCATCAAAATACGCCAATTCAAAGGATAGTGATTTTTCGCTTTACCTTGAACAAGTTTAACCCAGCCTAATGAAATTTCTTTGTATTGAACAAGAGACCATCCTTTCTCATTTACGCTTATATCTACAGTCTCACGTCTCAAATATTGAAGAGATTGTTGAAGATTAAGCTCAAGCTTTGGTATCTGTTTACTTTGTACTGTTGCCATAGCAAGTTCGTGGTTAGGTACAAATTCACCTCTTATCAATTCCCCTAAACGAAGTCCATTTTTCCTGAGCTTCAAAACATCAGCAACAACACTTAGTTCATTCACAAATCTTGAATCAAATGCAAATACATTATTCTCCTTTTCAAAATAATATAGCGATTGAGCATCCTCAACCCATGCCTCTAATTGTTGCCCAACAGTTAAAGATTTGACCACCTTAGGGTATAAAGTAAAATCATTAATCGATGAAGTCTTTCTTAAAATACCACAGAAAAAGCCTTCACCGGTTAATTTATCAGGATAAAAACGATAACCAACAGCATTATGTTTTTTTGAAGATGTTTTTACAATGTTCCAAGCAGGATTAATTTTTAAATCGACAGACTCATAA
Organism: uncultured Sphingobacterium sp.; assembly: GCA_964508355.1. GTDB lineage: Bacteria > Bacteroidota > Bacteroidia > Chitinophagales > Chitinophagaceae > Pollutibacter. The sequence goes on along the minus strand of CAZDTN010000007.1, from coordinate 6,091 downwards.
CAACCTGTATCAAGTAGATGATCTAAATTTTGCTCATTTTCTTCTTCGGAAAATGAGCAAGTCGAATAAAATAAATAACCACCTTCAGACAGTGTCTCTGTTGCAGCATGTAAGATTCTTTTTTGCCTTGCTGCACAAAACCCAACCAATTCCGGATTCCACTCCTCCATCGCTTTCTCATCTTTTCTGAATAACCCACTACCACTGCAAGGCGCATCCACCATCACAAAATCAAAAAATCCAGGAAGTCTTTTAAAATCATCTGGATCGTTATTAGATACCAATACTTTTAGCGAGCCCCACTTAATTATATTTTCTTGTAAAACAGCTACACGAGAATGTATTATTTCATTAGACACTATGAATCCTAATTCAGGAATGCCTGCCATTAATGTTGATTTTCCACCTGGAGCAGCACACATGTCTAAGGCTTTCAATGCACTGCAGCCATTGAATAACTGATGCATTACATGTTGCAAAAACATGCTTGATGCTTCCTGAACATAGTACGCGCCAGCATGAAACAATGGATCAAGCGTGAAAGAAGGGCGCTCATGTAAAACATATGCTTCTTCACACCAGGGAACTAGTTCTCGAATATTGGTATCGGGTAAAACAATGGACCTGTCAATAACCTTAGCTTTATTCACTCTAATTGAGACCACAGGAGGCTCATCGTGTGCACCTACAAAGGTAGACTCATTAAATCCCTGACAATTGGCAATATGCTGTAAAAAATCTCTTTTTAAATTCATTTACTCAGTATAGTAATTGCATCTTGAATAACACCATTAAAACTAATTAGCGTAGATGATAATACACCGATACGTTCTTGTGCTTCTTTCCAATTTTTCTCCTCTATGCCTTCTCTAACGCCTGGCAAGGTTTTGACACCATATCCAGTATAAAAACCTGGCGCGTAGACCTGATGCTTGTACCACGGCCTGCGTGGCAACCCATTTTCATTGAGCAAACTTTGTTCAGCAGTAAATAGAATTTTATTTAATCGCACTAAATCATCTGCTGTTAATTGATCAGCTTTTGGCAACAGCTGTTTTAATTGTTGTGTTGATTGGGATAGTTGGTGTAAAGCATTATCTAAACTACCAAACTCAAGAAAAGGAACAGAATTTTGCTTATTTGGCAAAACACGTGAAAGCTTGGGATCAGCAGCCAACTTAAAAATATTTTCCTCCACAAGCTTATTCTCCAATTCAACATCACTTCTCATTGTTTCAATCAAACTCTTTACATCATTTAAATATCCAGCTATAGTAGAAGTAAGAACATTATAATCAAATGGAAGAACATCTGCATTGGCTAGTCTTAACATTGACCTTCCTGCAGTTTTTGCCAGTGCTACACCATATTGAAATCCAGGATCTTTGAACTTTACAAAATGATCGTATGAATCATAAATTGAATGGTATTCACCGCCACTTCCTTCTCCTCCAAATCCGATATTTGCTGCAGGAATTCCAAGATGTTGAAAGAATGGTGAATAATCAGATCCTGCACCCAAGGCTTCAATCTTCATGTATTTATTACCCATCATTTTAGCACGTGCATTTTTATCAGCCGTTGCCATCATTCTTGCATAACGCCTGTCGCGCACACTAACACCCGTTTGTGGATCAACAACATCTGCAGCTATTTCATTGAAGAAACCTTCTAAAGCATGGGATCCCCCAATACCAATAAAGCCTCTGCTGTTCCCATCTGAATTAAGATAAGCAACAGTTTTTTGTTTTAATTCCTGTGCATGATCTTCAACCCATTCTGTTGATCCTAACAAAGCTGGCTCTTCCCCATCCCATGCTGCAAACACGACTGTTCTTTTAGGTTTATAACCTTGCTTAGCTAATTCGCCGATGGCGCGTGCCTCATCCATTTCAGCAACCATGCCACTGATTGGATCTGCTGCGCCCATGTTCCAACCATCATGATGATTACCTCTAATTACCCATTCATCAGGATATACACTGCCTTTCATTTTGGCAATAACATTATACAAAGGCTTGATATCCCAGTTAAACTGAAGTTGTAATCGCACTTTCTCTTTACTCGGACCAGCATGATATGTTATAGGCAATCCTCCTTTCCACGCATCAGGAACAACTGGACCAGCCAATGATTGTAACAAAGGCAATGCGTCTTCATAAGAGATGGGCAATACAGGTATTTTCATGATGGTAGTTACATCTTCTCGCTTTAATCGCTTTGCATCTTGGGTTGAACCATAACCTGGTGTAGTGGGATCACCAGGATAAACAGGCATATCCATTACCGATCCCCTTTGAACCCCTTGCTGTGGACGGTAAGGACCATCAGGATAAACATCTCCAGCAACATAACCATCGTCTTTAGGATCAGAATAAATGATACAACCAATTGCGCCATGCTCGGCAGCTACTTTTGGCTTGATACCTCTCCATGATCCACCATATTTTGCAATTACAATTTTACCTTTTACACTGATACCCATTCTTTCTAATTCTTCATAGTCGGCGGGTATTCCTCGATTCACAAAAACCAGCTCTGCTGTTACATCACCTTCTGCTGAATACGCATTATAAGGAGGTAACTGATCTTGTTTTATTCCTGAGGTCGCATCTTCTTTTAGCGCAGCTTCTTCCAATTTTGCTTTATATGGTTTTGCTCCTAATAATTCTAATGAGCGATACTTGGGGGTTGGAAATAACACATGATAAACGGCAAGCTCGGTTTCATACCCCCATTGCTTGAATAAGGCTGCCATGTATTCAGCATTTGCTTTACCATGTGCAGATCCAATATGATGCGGTTTAGAAGTAAGGAACTTCATCCATTTGTCTTGATCAGTTGCACTCAATAAACCATCAAACTTTTTTTCAAGTTCGAATTGAACAGCACTATTTTCTTTTAAAAAACCAGTGATTTTTTTTTGAGCAAGTAACGAAGTGCTAATAATGATAAAGAAGGATAAAATAAAGAAACGCATGGTCAGGAATTTAGAAGCTTAAAAATAAGTATTCCTACCTAATATCATATTGAATAAGCGTGATTAGATGCTGCGTACTTCTGCCAATAAATCTTGAAGTGCTTTTTTAGAATCACCAAACAACATGGATGTTTTGGGCTGAAAGAATAGCTGATTTTCAATACCAGCATAACCAGGCTTCATACTGCGTTTATTCACAATAACATGCTTTGCTTCTTCCACTTCTAGAATAGGCATACCATAAATTGGTGAAGCTGGGTCTGATTTTGCAGCTGGATTGACAACATCATTAGCACCTAAAATCAAAACTACATCTGTATTTTTAAACTCTTCATTTGCCTCTTCCATTTCCAGCAATTTATCATAGCTCACGTCTGCTTCAGCCAACAATACATTCATGTGACCGGGCATTCTACCAGCAACAGGATGTATAGCATACTTTACCTCAACACCTTTTGCTTCCAATGCTTTTTCCAATTCATGACAAACGTGTTGAGCTTGTGCTACTGCAAGACCGTAACCAGGCACAATCATTACTTTACTGGCATAACTCATTACTACAGCTGCGTCACTTAATGAAACTTCCTTGTAGGTGCCCCCTTGCGCGCCTGCACCTGCAACAGCAGCATTACTTCCACCAAATGAACCTATCAATACATTTTTGAGCGACCTGTTCATGGCGTTGCACATCAAAATGGTGAGCAAAGTACCCGCTGCACCCACCAGAATACCACCTGTAAGCATGACTTTGTTATCGTATAAAAAACCACCACATGCTGCTGCAACTCCCGTAAAAGAGTTCAACAAGGAAATAACGACAGGCATATCCGCACCACCAATAGGCAATACAAAGAAAATACCATAGAGAATTGACAATGCAACTACAACATAAAACAACAAGTGAATTTGGGCTGGAGTGAATAAAATCACATAAGCTGCAATGGTAATATTCAATACAAGAATAACAAGGTTAATGATATGCTGACCGCCAAATGCAAAATCTTTGATTTTACCATTGAGCTTACCCCATGCAATCATGCTTCCAGAAAAAGAAACAGCACCGATAATTAATCCAAGTAGAATAATCAACAACTTTGCGGCATCAATGGAAACGCTATCAGTTGTAGTATGCATCAGGTGATTGAATTCAATCACAGAAATCAATGCTGCACAAGCTCCTCCCATTCCGTTGAACAAACTTACCATTTCAGGCATAGCCGTCATTTGTACTCTTTTTGCCATCAAGGTTCCTACCACTGTTCCAATAATTAAGGCGGCAAAAATCCAAGGATAGTTACCCAATTTCCTTCCTTCACTTTCATATAGAAAGATAGTACCTAATATAGCTATGAACATTCCTCCAGCGGCAACCAGATTTCCTTTACGTGCTGATGCTGGATTTGAAAGCATTTTCAATCCAACAATAAAGGTGATAGAACCAATAAGATAAATGAGTACAAGCAAGTTGATTTCCATTACAAGCTATTTTGGAGGATTATTTTTTCTTTTTAAACATTTCCAGCATTCTGTCGGTCACCACAAAACCACCAACCACATTGAGCGTACCCAAAATCACAGCAAGAAAGCCAAGCACTAAAGATAAAATATCATCTTCCGCTGCCTGTCCCATTACAATAATTGCTCCAATAATTACCACTCCATGTATCGCATTGGCACCACTCATCAATGGGGTATGTAAAACGGAAGGAACGCGACCAATGACTTCTATGCCCACAAAAATCATAAGGAATACAACATAAAACATTTCCTGGTGAGCGCTGATCCAATTCAAGACCTGTTCCATATACTAGAAATTTAAAAAATAAATACTAAGCTTGTGCTCTTGCACCCTTTACCAAATCATCTTCCATGTTCAAATGAAGATTACCCTCTTTATCTGTAATGAGTTGCAAAAAGTTAATGATGTTTTTGCCATAGAGCTTACTTGCATCAGATGGCATAGTGGCAGGCAAGTTACTATCACCTATAATTTTGACACCGCGATAAACAACTGTTTCTCGATCTTTTGTATGTGGTGTATTTCCGCCTGTAGATGCCGCAAGATCTACAATAACACTACCCTCTCTCATAGTATGCAGCATTTCCTCTGTTACCAGAATGGGTGCTTTCTTACCAGGAATCTGAGCCGTTGTAATTACGATATCTGCCTTTGCAATACTTTCAGCAATTTTTTGTTGCTGACTACGCTTGTATTCTTCTGATTGTTCTACAGCATATCCACCAGCAGCTGAAGCATCTGCTGCACCTGGTATTTCAATAAATTTAGCACCTAAACTTTGAACTTCTTCTTTAACTGCAGGACGTGTATCAAACACTTCCACTACTGAACCCAAACGCTTTGCTGTTGCAATTGCTTGTAAGCCTGCTACACCAGCACCAAGTATCAATACTTTTGCTGGAGCAATACTACCTGCAGCTGTCATGAACATCGGAAAATAACGACCATAAGCATTGGCTGCAGTCAATACGGCTTTGTAGCCAGCAATATTGGCCTGACTAGACAAGATATCCATGCTTTGCGCTCTGGTAGTTCTTGGCAGCAGTTCCATACTAAAAACAACCGCTCCTTTGTCTGTCCAGTTCTTGATACGATCAGCCTGGAAACGTGCCTGATACATGCCAATAAGCACAACACCATTGCGGATATCAATGGCAGGTGGATGAATAGACAATATAACATCAGCACTATTTGCTATTTCTGTCGCAGATTTAATTTCAGCTCCTGCATTTCGGTAATCAGCGTCTGAACAATAAGCTTGTTCACCAGCTCCGCTTTCTACCCAAACGGTCAGCTTTTTTTTTGTTAGTTGTGCAACACCATCTGCGATGAGGGAAACCCTTGTTTCAGGGGCTACTTCTTTTAAAACACCAATGATCATGGGGTTTGATTGAGGAACCGAAGGTAAAGAAATTCCCCATGCCAGGCTAGTTAAAAAATTAGAAACGAATTGTGAAATCCAGCTTTTCTTTGAATTCCTTTCGAAGAAAAACAATTCCTATAAAAAATAAATCGACAGAGCAGGAAACTCTTTCACTTTTTTTTATTTCTTCCCAGGCTTTTTCCATTCCTTCACTCCAATGAATATCATC
>CAZDTN010000006.1:0-32038 GCA_964508355.1 uncultured Sphingobacterium sp. | reverse complement strand
AGATGAATCTGCACGAATACCAAGCGAAAGAATTGCTCAAAAAGTACAATGTTCCAGTTCAAGAGGGCGTTGCCTGCGGTACAGTTGATGAAGCGTTGGCTGCTTACGAACAAATCAAAGAAAAATCAGGTAGCAAATTTGCTGTTGTAAAGGCGCAAATCCATGCAGGTGGAAGAGGTAAGGGTACAGTAAAAGAGACGGGAATCAATGGTGTGAAAGTGGGCAAGAGTGCGGAGGATATGAAAGAATTTGCAGAAAAAATATTAGGCGGTACTTTGGTCACAATTCAAACTGGACCTTCTGGTAAAGTGGTTAATAAAATTCTTGTAGCTCAAGACATGTATTATGACGGACCGACTGAAAGAAAAGAATTTTATCTCTCTATACTCCTTGATAGAGCAAAGGGACAAAATGTAATAATGTATTCTACTGAAGGTGGAATGAACATCGAAGATGTTGCTCACGACACTCCTGAAAAAATTCATAGAGAGTTGGTGCATCCTTCAGGCGGACTGCTCCCTTTCCAAGCAAGAAAAATAGCTTTTAATCTTGGTTTATCCGGAGATGCATTTAAAAATATGGTGAAGTTTGTCACCAATCTCTACAGTGCTTATGTAGGATTAGATTGTTCAATGCTTGAAATCAACCCCCTATTCAAAGCAGCAGATGATAAAATCATTGCCGTAGATTGTAAAATGAATTTGGATGAAAATGCATTAGGCAGACATCCAGATTTGGCTGCCATGCGAGATCTCACTGAAGAAGATCCAACTGAAGTAGAAGCTGGAAAATTCAACCTGAATTTTGTTAAGCTTGATGGCAATGTAGGTTGCATGGTAAATGGCGCAGGTCTTGCCATGGCCACTATGGATATGATTAAGTTGAGCGGTGGTGAGCCTGCTAACTTCCTTGACGTAGGTGGTACCGCAAATGCACAAACTGTAGAGGCTGGCTTTAAAATCATCATGCAGGATCCAAATGTAAAAGCAATTCTCATCAATATTTTTGGTGGTATTGTAAGATGCGACAGGGTGGCTGCTGGTGTAATTGAAGCTTATAAAAATTTAGGCAACATCAATATTCCAATTATTGTCCGCTTACAAGGAACCAATGCGGTTGAAGCAAAAAAATTGATTGATGAGAGCGGCTTAAAAGTACAAAGTGCAATTCTTTTGAGTGAAGCTGCAGATTTAGTCAAAAAAGCTGTAGCTTAATAGGAAGAAATTGTTTGCTACTTGAACGCTCCTTATAAGTTATTGCTTGTTCTTTTTTGGGCTGCCCCTACGCTCCTGTTGGCCCAGCGCAAAAATCTTGATTTTAAATACCATATAAAAAAATCATCAACACCCATTGTTGTAGATGGAATAGTAGATGATTCATGGGCATTGACAGAAACTGCTCATGATTTTAACATGGTACTTCCTATGGATACCAGCAAAGCGCAGGTAAGGACAGAGGTAAAAATGACATATGATAATCAGCATCTCTACATCATTGCCATTTGTTATTTTAAAGAGGATCAACCCTATATGGTTGAGTCACTGAAACGAGATTTTAACTTCGGGAAAAATGATAACTTCCTTTTGTTCATGGATCCATTTGACGACCAAATTAATGGATTTACATTTGGATCTAATGCTGCAGGAGCACAATGGGACGGACTTCTATATGATGGTGGTAAAGCGGATTTAAACTGGGATAACAAATGGACATCTCATGTGAAATCCTACGCAGACAAATGGATTTGGGAAGCATCAATTCCATTTAAAACAATCAGGTATAAAAACGGAATCACTACATGGGGTATTAATTTTAGCCGACTTGACATCACTGTTGCAGAAAAATCGAGTTGGGCTCCAGTTCCGCGACAATTTCCAACTGCTTCTTTAGCCTATACTGGTCAATTAATTTGGGATCAACCACCCCCATCTGCAGGGACAAATATCTCTATCATTCCCTATGTATTAGGAGGAGTTACTAAAAATCAACAAGCCGGAACACCTTCCACGTATAGAAAGCAGATCGGCGTGGAAGCAAAAGTTGCAGTAACTTCTGCATTAAACCTCGACCTTACAGTTAATCCAGATTTTTCTCAAGTGGAGGTAGACCGACAAGTTACCAACCTTGACCGCTTTGAATTATTCTTTCCTGAAAGAAGACAATTTTTTCTCGAAAATGGAGATCAGGTCAACAATTTCGGATACAACAATATCCGACCTTTTTTTTCCAGAAGGATTGGATTGAACGCACCTATTCAATTTGGAGCCAGGCTAAGTGGAAAACTCAATAAGGATTGGCGACTTGGGTTTTTAAATATGCAAACCGACAGAGTATTAGATACCAAAACAGCATCACAGAATTATACTGTACTTGCATTACAAAGAAGAGTTTTTTCAAGATCTAACATTGGTCTGATTTTTGTCAACCGAGATCAAGTATTAAAACCTGATGAAAAAGATGCCTCCTATTTTGTAAACCCATTCAATAGAAATATTGGATTGGAATATAACCTAGCTTCTTCAAATAATCATTGGACGGGCAAAGCAATTCTATTAAAATCTTTTTCCAAACAAACAAGTAGCGAAGATTGGGTGCATGCGGCCAATCTTCAATATGCTACAAGAAAATGGCTAATCTCTTGGCAACAAGAGTATGTAGGTAAAAATTATACTGCGGATGTCGGTTTTGTTCCTCGTAAAGACTATTTCAGGTTAGCGCCGGGCATTACACGTTTCTTTTTTGTAAAGAACCCAAAAATTGCATCTCATTCAATTAAATTAGAATCATTCAATTTTTTTGATAAGCGGTTCAACTTCACCGAGAACACAACTTATTTAGCCTATACGCTATCATTAAGAGATCAATCAACCTTTACACAGTGGGTGGCAAGAGACCAAATCTTATTATTACAACCATTTGACCCGACCAATTTTGGAAAGGATACATTAGCAAGGGGAACAAAACACCAATGGCATGCCATTGGTACTACCTACAATTCAAAACCACAGCAATTGTTTACCTATAGTTTGTCAACTCGATTCGGTGGCTATTATAATAATGGCAGTAGAAGTTTTATCAGTGCTGAAATTGGGTATCGCTATCAACCATATGTAAGTTTAAATATGGCAGCAAGTGTTAACCATATTTCATTATCTGCACCATGGAATAATACTACATTTTGGCTAGTTGGTCCACGTTTGGATATTACGTTCACCAATACGCTTTTCCTCACCACTTTTGTTCAATACAATAACCAACAGAACAACATCAACATCAATTCTAGACTACAATGGCGATACAAACCTGCCTCTGATTTATTTATTGTATATACAGACAACTACTTCCCAGCTCCATTCAATGTGAAGAACAGAGCAGTTGTTGTTAAATTTAATTATTGGTGGAACATGTAGTAGTTACTACATTTTCTTAGCGTCCTCGATAAACTTAGCTAAACCAATATCCGTAAGAGGATGTTTCAGCAATCCAAGAATAGAGTCTAAAGGACATGTACAAATGTCCGCCCCAGCTTCTGCCGAACGTACAATATGCAGTGGATTCCTGATGGAAGCAGCCAGAATTTCAGTTTTAAAACCCTGCACCTGGTAAATATGTGCAATTTGAGCAATTAATTCAATACCATCCCAACTACTATCATCTATTCTACCTATAAATGGAGATACATAAGCTGCTCCTGCTTTAGCTGCTAATATTGCTTGTCCTGCAGAAAAAACCAATGTACAATTGGTGCGGATACCATGATCAGTGAACCATTTGATAGCTTTGATACCATCTTTGATCATCGGTACTTTCACTACAATATTCGGATGAATTTCAGATAAAGCTTTTCCTTCTTTGATCATCGATTCAAAATCAGTTGACAACACTTCGGCACTTACATCTCCATCCACAAGAGCGCAGATATCAGCATAATGCTTTAAGATGTTTTCATTCCCCTTGATTCCTTCTTTAGCCATTAGGGAAGGATTGGTAGTAACACCGTCAAGGATTCCAAGATCTGCGGCTTCTTTGATGTGTGCTAGATTGGCGGTATCAATAAAAAATTTCATGTGATTGATTTTGAGGCAGCAAGGTAATTAAAAGAGGAGAAAAGGAATTACCGAATTATTCACATAAAAAATGGCAGGTTGCTTACATCGCACCGCTCAACCGCCTACCCTTGCTACCTTCCGGTCCTGGGGGAGTTCAGCAGGAGCTGGTCGTGTAAGACCTGCCGGCGCAAAGATAATAGAATTTAGCGAAGTGAAGTATTGAATTGACTGCTAATTTGTCGTATTGCAACTAATTCATCATAGCGTCCTCCAAGTGGTCGATAATACACCAATATCAAATATTGATTTTCAGTTTCCCATGCATTTTGCTCTGTAATCGTTTCATCAAAAACATCACGACCTGCAATATATTTTTTCAAACTATACTGATAATCGTAATACCCCTGCTTTAGTAAAAGGGTTGTTTCATACACGCCTAAATCCGCGTTGAATTGCATGATTGCAGCAGGATCTTTTCCATAATTGGTAAGTTCCCCCATTACTACCAAATCGGCACCCGGATATACATAACCGCCAGGTGGCTTGAAACGAAAATGAACGCTTGCATAATCAGCGTTCCAGTAAGGATTAACATTTTCAATGGTCTCATTGATAAAGAAACCATTCAAATCACGATAGAAAAAATATTGTCGAGGCAATCTTGGCACATCTTCTTTCACAAACAATTCAAAACTTTTATCAGTATTCTCTTGCCGTTGGACCCTATCGCCCAATAGCCTAAAACTTCTCAAGTTTAACCACCTGTATTCCTTACCAGCAGGCATAGTCATTTCTGGCTCGTTATTGTATTGCAGTTGGTCTTGCCTAATAAAGGTTGGGGAATTCAAAGACAAAGCATTATCCCACCTTAAATTTTGCAAAACACGAATTTTAACTTGCTGCTGAGGATAGCGAATATCAAAGTTTCTGGTATCTAATTGCAATTGAAACCGATGGTGTGTTAGAAATAATTGCTGATTGCTAGGTTGCAGAATTTGAGCTGACAAAGAAAGTTTGGGATCAACTACCAAAAAACGTTTAGTAAATGCAATTTTACTGGTGTCACCATTTAGAAAAACTTTTAAAAGATAGTTACCCGATTTGGTAGGCTGTAGACTTCGATCAGGAAAATTGGCTTGGTAATGAGTATACTTTTTTAACGCTATTGCTGAATTACGATAAGTAGCAATCCTAACTTGCGTATACCCTTTGGCATAATCAAAATAACTCATTTGTGCTGGCTGCCAATCTGCATTGCACAGCACAATGGTATAAAAATAATTTTTGACACCACCGTCTAAATCATCAAAATGAAGCTCAAGCATGTCACTCGAGTTGAGTGTTAACACTGGGTAGGAAATGGGATCTCCAAATTTCGTGAATTTGATCGTTTTGATTGACTGACTATATACCACATCAGGCTCCCTTTGAGCATAAGCCTGATATGAAAAAACAAAAAGCATAGAAAACAGAAGAACTCTTACCATAGAATCAAGGATTACCGAAATTAATTAAATATTGGTTTGTATTTTTACTAAATAAGCAAACAATTGAATCTTCCTCTTTACATAGCTAAAAACCTTGTTAAAAGCAATAAAAAAGCATTCTCTCGCTATATCCTAAAGGTTTCAGTATTGGCAACTACAATTAGTGTAGCTACCATGATTGTAGCCCTTTCATTTATTAATGGGTTTCAACAAGTCATTGCTGAAAAGATTTTTCATTTTTGGGGGCATATACGGGTCCAGCACTTTGAACCACTGAGATCAAATTTTGCTGAAGCATCACCTATCAAGAGAACAGCTTTAATAGAACAAAAACTAAATAATAATTCTAACATTAAATCATTTGCACCTTATGTAAATAAATCAGCCATTCTCAAATCAAACAGCACAATAGAAGGAGTTTTGGTTAAAGGAATAGATACTGCATATCCTTTAAATAAAATTGATAGGTTCTTGATTAAAGGTAAATGGCCTGCATTATTGGGGGATAAAAAAGGAACTGAAATTGCCATTTCAGTATACACTGCAGACCAGCTAAATGTAACTTTAGGCAATTCCTTATTGATTTATTTTATACAAGAAAATGGTGGGGCTCCGAAAACAAGAAAATTAAGCATTAGTGGTATCTACAAGACAGGAATTGATGTTTATGATAGAATTTACGCCATAGGTGACCTTAACTTAATTCAAAAATTGAATGACTGGGATTCAAATACAATCAGTGGCTATGAAATAGATATAGATAATTACCAAACAATGGATCTGCAAGCAGCCAGAATCTATGAAGATTTACCAACCGGATGGAATGCAATCACCTTGAAAGCGCTTTCACCAGAAATTTTTGATTGGCTTCAGCTACAAAATACCAATAAAGCTATCCTGATTATTGTAATGATTATCATAGCAAGTATAAATCTTATTACTTGTTTACTAATTCTAATTCTTGAGCGAACAAATATGATAGCCATGCTCAAAGCAATTGGGGCCAAAGAAAATACAATTCAAAAGATCTTTATTTATTATGGAACCTGGATTGCTCTCAGAGGAATTGGCTGGGGAACTTTATTAGGACTGGGTATCTGTTATTTACAAAAATATACAGGATTGATTAAGCTAAATGAAGAGGCTTACTATATTGATACAGTTCCTGTCGCCATTAATTACTTACAAATCATCTTGATCGGAGTATCTACGTTGCTCATTTGCCTTCTTATCTTGATCCTTCCTTCAGTGATAAGTAGAAAGGTCAATCCAGCTAAGGCTCTACAATTTAGATAGCTTGAAGTTGCATATTCGAAATAATGATTGCAGACGCAATAGCAGCATTCAATGACTCTGCTCTACCAATTTTAGGAATAGCAATTTTATGTGTCGTAAACTGTAACACTTCCTCAGATATTCCGTTAGCTTCATTGCCAATAACCAACACTGCGGGATGCTCAAATTTCACTTCCAGCACAGATTGCCCATCCAATACTGCCGCATACACAGGAATATCCTTAACTGAACGCAAAAATGTACTTAGTGAAGTATACAATAATTCAACACGCAATAGACTTCCTTTTGCAGATTGAACTGTTTTGGGATTGTATGCATCAACTGTATCTGTTGAACAAATAATCTGCTTTATCCCAAACCAATCACAGGTCCTGATGATTGTGCCTAGATTGCCTGGATCTTGAATCTGATCCAAGACCAAAGTAAGGCCGGATAATTGTATAGCCCTTGATAGTGCTTTCGGAATTTTAACCAGACAAAGTACCTCATTTGCTGATTTTAGCTGGGAAATTCGCTCTAAGTCACCTTGACTAACTACTGAAATGGGACAAGAAATTGATGTTGAAATTGAATTTTTATCAACCCAGCTTTGCAAAGCATAAACATGTAAAATTTGAAGGGGAAATTCTTCGATCAGCTCCTTAACCATTTTGACACCTTCTACAATAAAAACGCCCTCCTCCTCCCTGAATTTTTTATGGGATAAACTTTGAATATATTTGACATCAGATTTAGTGATCAAAGTCTTTACATTTTAAGTTGAAGCAATTGTACAAAAAAACTCCAAATAGTCCATTTTTCCTATTAATTGCCCTGCTATCTATCGTTTCTTGTACGGTTGTTAGAAAATATCCCAAAGCCATCCCCTTCCATTTCGAAAATAACATAAAAATTCTTGGTGAAAATGATAAAGAAACGACATCACTGATTAAATCAAATCTTATTTCACAGATTGAAGACAGTGCACAGATAAGGGTTGCTTCCAAAATTCCTTGGCCTTCATTCCCTTGGTTTATCCCCTCTGCAGTCATGGAATATCCTACTATTTATAATCAGCAACCCATTGAGCAGTCCATCATCAATATGAAAAATATGCTCAGCAGTATGGGGTATAGAAAAAGTAATATTTATTATGATACAATTGTCAAAACAAAAAAAGACCAAAAACGCGTAAGCGTAAACTTTACAGTAAATACTGGTCCACTTTATAAAATAGATACCGTTATTTATCAATTTGGAGACAGTTTATTGCAATACATTATTACACATGATCAACATCAATCAGTTCGACTAAGCAAATCAGCTTTCAGTTATGAAATCATAGATCAAGAAATTAATCACATTACCGATCTCTTTCAAAACAATGGATATGTAAAGATTTCCAAAGAGGATATTTTAGCTGAAGTAGATACAGTCAATACGATTCTGCTGAATGGCAAGATCAATCCATTTGAGTTTTCATCAATACTGTCACAGGCATCTTTGAAAGAAAATGAGCCCGGGGTAAGGGTATATTTCCGATTAAGGGCTAATCGCGACAGCACCCATGTTCGACAATATCGTATTGGAAATATTAATGTATACCCTGATTTAAAACCCGAGGAAAGAGATACAATAATTTCAAAGACTGAAACTGAAACAACAGCAATTAATATCTACTCACTCTATAACACCTTTCACCCAAAATTCATCAAGGATAATATTCAGCTTAAACCAGGAGAACTGTTCAAACGAGAAGACTATAACAGAACTTTAAATAACTTCAATAAACTAGGCACATGGCAAAGCATCAACATGCTTGCAGAGACAAATGACACAACAAAAAAAATTAATTACACCTTAAAACTACAGCCTGCAAAAAGGCAATTTTTTAGTATTGATCTAGAAGGAAGTAGTATCCTTAATACTTCCCAACTCGTTCAAGTAGGAAGCGGAAGAGTAGGAATTGCCAATAACTTTACACTTAGAAATAGGAATATCGGCAAAAGAGGCATACAACTAGAAAACAGTTTACGAACTGGTATTGAGTTTAATAATTTCCAAAAAATTCTTTCGGGAGAAATAACCCTCACAAACCGACTTACCTTCCCGAGGATGGTAGCTCCTCTTAGCGATAGATTTAAATCGAACTTCCAGCAAGCCAAAACAGTTTTTTCTGCTGATCTATCCTACATAGATCGCTTTCGCTTCTTCAAACTCAACACCTTCAATACTTTTATTGGCTACGAATGGAAACCCAATGCACATACCACTTGGCAATTCAAACCATTAAACTTAGAATTCACACAATTCAGACCGGACAGTCTTTTCATTGAATCAATTCGCAACTTCCCATTATTACTTTATACCTACAACAATGGTCTAATCATTGGGATGAATGCATTGTACAATAAAAACTTGACACCAAGTAGTACAAAGCACCTGAATTTACTAAAGCTATATGTAGAAGAAAGTGGACTGCTCACTGGTGCACTATTTTTTGAACAGACGAGAAATGGAAAATACCTTAGTAATCTTTATCGTTTTGCAAAAGTTGATGCCGAATACAAACATATCGCTAACTTCAAAAAAAGTAGCTTACACCTAAGGGCATTTGCCGGTATTGGACTTGCTCTTTCTACTGCATCCAGAAGAGGACAGGTTACACTCCCCTTCTTTAAGAGTTATATGGCTGGAGGACCAAATAGCATGAGGGGATGGCCATTGAGAAAACTGGGTATTGGTTCAAATATTTTTTATGATACAGTAGCATCAGGAACATTTAATGACAAGTATGCCGACATGCAACTGGAGGCAAATCTTGAATATCGTTTTAACTTATTCCAATTTTACGGATTTTGGATGAGGGGTGCTGTATTTACTGATATTGGAAACATTTGGTTCAGGAATGAATTAGATGGCACATTAAAAAATGCAGGGTTTAAACTCAATAGACTAGCAAAAGACCTAGCAATAGCAAGTGGTTTTGGTGCGCGTGTAGATTTCAACTATTTCCTTTTACGTTTTGATTTAGGATTTCCCATCAAAGATCCTAGATATGGACCAACAAATATTGGCAACAGTAATATTGAACGCTTCTATGCGCCAAGCAATGGCGGCTGGTTTGTGAATAACCACTGGTCTAAACCTGTATTCCAATTTGCCATTGGCTATCCCTTCTAATTATTTTGATGCTGCAAGCAATTGCTCAAACTTTTCAACCATCGTGTAGGTTGCGGGGCAATACTCCACATTTTGTTTATGAACATGAATATAATCAACCATCTTTTTCTTCGATAAATGAGGAAAGCCACTGCAATCTGCTGGCCTTATCTCATAAATTTTACACATGTTTGTCTTAAGATCCAAAAACTGACATGGATTGATCTTATTGGTCCAATCATCATTTTTATCTTTTTCTAACCACTGGTCGCGAAATTCTTTTGGTGTTTGTCCAAAATGGGGCGCAATCCTCTTAATATCTTCAGCTGTAAATGTCGGGGTCATCACTTTACAACAATTGGCACAAGACAAACAGCTCACCTCTTTCCAAACCTCAGTTTCAATCTTTTCCGCCAATTGATCCAAGTGCCTAGGTGGTTTTTTTTGAATTTTATTCAACACCAACTTAAGTCGTCTTTTATTTAATTCTACTTTCTTCTTGAAACTTTTAAGATTTATTGGCTCCATTATAATCAGTAAATAACTTGAATAATCACTAATTTGAGTTGCGAATTTAATGGAATATATCATTCTTTATTGATTGCATAGAAAATAAACATTCATGTGGGATTCATTCAAGAAGGGCTTTCTTGTGCATTTGCAACTGGAAAAATCACTATCCTCTAATACAATTGAAGCTTATGGTCTTGATTTAGAGAAACTCATTCAATTTCTTTCCATTCAGTCGCTTTCTATAGGTCCTTCTGAGGTAGACTTACCTCTACTTCAAAACTACATCAAATGGATTGCTGAATTAGGCATGAGTGAAAGATCACAAGCAAGAATCATTTCTGGCATCAAGGCTTTCTATAAATATTGCTTGCAGGAACAAATAACGCAAATCGACCCTACAGAACTATTGGCAGCTCCAAAATTGAAAAAATCTTTGCCGGACACCCTCACTTATGAAGAAATAGAACAACTTATTGCACAAATTGACCTTAGCAAACAAGAGGGCACTCGAAACAAAGCCATGCTGGAAACATTATACAGCTGTGGACTTCGCGTTTCGGAACTCATTAATATCAGAAGATCTCACATGTATCTTGATATTGGATTTATCAGGGTTATTGGCAAAGGCGACAAGGAACGACTTATTCCAATAGGTTCAGCTGCAATTAAACATTTGCAAATCTATTTGCAAGAAATCAGACCTAAACTGCCTGAAAAAAAAGGAAATGAAGATATTGTGTTTTTAAACAGAAGAGGTGGACAACTGTCAAGAATTATGGTCTTTTACATCATTAAAGAACTTGCAGCTAAAGCGGATATTAAAAAAATTATATCTCCTCATACTTTCAGGCACTCTTTCGCAACTCATTTAGTGGAAGGAGGAGCAGATTTAAGGGCAGTCCAAGAAATGCTTGGCCACGAGAGCATTACCACTACTGAAATTTATACACACCTCGATAGAAATTTTTTAAGGGATACGCTAAACAGATTCCATCCAGGATTCAAAAACAAATAACTTTGCAGTTCCAAATACCAAAGCATGAAGACATCCGCATTGAGTTTACTTAGAAAAATAGGAATAGCTGAAGGAGTATCCTTTCTCATTCTTCTGCTGATTGCTATGCCATTAAAATATTTTATGGGGATGCCAATGGCAGTCAAAATAACCGGCTCCGCCCACGGTGCTCTTTTTGTATTATATGTGGGACTAGCTTACTATGCAAAAGAGGTTTATAATTGGCCTTTCAAAAAGTTTATCATGGCCTTTTGGGCAGCCTGGCTGCCTCTAGGTACTTTTTTCTTTGATGCCAGATTAAAAAAAGATCAGGAACAATTATCACGCAAACAATAAACAACTATTTCAACTACAACAAAACTTACCAAAATGAAAAAATTTTTTTTAGGTCTAACAGCTCTAGCCATTTTTAGCCTAACACAGGCACAAGTTTTAAAAACACCTTCTCCCTCAACCTTACAAACTGTAAAGCAAGAATTTGGATTGGGATCAATTGAATTGTCTTATTCCAGACCCAATACCAAGGGCAGAACTATATTTGGCGATTTAGTACCTTATGGAGCAGTTTGGCGCACTGGTGCCAATAATGCAACAACACTTAGTTTCAGTGAAGAGGTGATCATTGGTGGCAAAAAAATTCCTGCAGGAAAATATGGATTACTATCTATTCCAGGTGCAGCTGAGTGGACTATTATCATCTCAAAACAATTAGATGTCACATCCCCTTCGGCTTACAAGCAAGACATGGATGTTGTTAGAGTTACTGTACCAACTACACAACTTCCCTTCCCTATTGAATCTTTTATGATATTATTTGAAAAAGTGAATAGTAGTTCATTAGAATTGATGATTATTTGGGAACAGACAGCTGTAAGCCTGCCTATCAAAGTTGATGTTGATGCTAAGATTATGGCGCAGATTGATAATTTGATGAATGCTGACAATAGGCCTTATTTCAATGCTGCGATGTACTATATGGATAACAACAAGGACTTGAATAAAGCTGCAGAATGGTTAGAAAAAGCAACTGCACAATCACCAAATGCCTATTGGGTATGGTACCAAAAAGCAAGATGCCTTGCGCTTTTAGGAAAAAAGGCAGAAGCCATGGCTGCTTCAAAAAAATCTTTAGAATTAGCAACAGCAGGAAAGAATCCTGATTATGTTACATTAAATGAAAAACTACAAGCCAGTTTAAAATAATTCAATAAATTTATTGAAAGCTAACGCTCACTGCTGCGCAGTGAGCGTTTTTATTTCACAACGTAACTAATCCAGTGATCTTCTAGTAGAATAGATTCGACCAACAACTCGATATTCCCTTCCTTGTTAAATTGAACTACCAGGGGTCCTTGATCTTGTACTTTGGAATGAACAAGAATATCATTTGAAAAATCAACGCCTCCTCTTCCCCACCATTTATAGACAGCTTCTTTGATCGTCCAGTATTTAGTTAGGAGCTCAATTTTTTGATGATGAGCGAATTGGTCAATAAATAACTTTTCGTCATCATTAAGAAACTTATGTTGGATTTTCAATACTCGTTCATCGATTTTCTCAGCATCAATACCTACTGAGAACTCTTTACTAATGATTGCAGCAGCAAAACGTGTAGTGTGAGAAAAATTAAATTTCAATTGCTGACCAGGTAAATACGGTTTTCCCCCACTTTCCAGTTTTATATCCTCTAGTGGAAAGTCAGTCTGCAGTTCTGTCAACAAAAATCTCGTTGCTAACTGCTGTAGCTGTTTACCTGGATGGCCAGCAGATGATCGATATGTAATACGAGTTGCAAAAAAACTACCTTCTTCCTCAATATGCCAAACTCCTAATTTAAAAACAGCTTCCTGCTTTAACAATAACAAACCCATGCTGTAAAGGTAAGGGAATGGCCAATTTTCCTCCTTGTTCACAGTTTGTTGAAAAAAAATATTTCTCAACTAACAAGCTATGACGAATTTACACCCGCAAAATATAGGTGATGATCTTATCTGACAAACGCATTCTTGAAGAAATGGAAAAAGGGAGTATTAAGATTACTCCATTTGATAAATCCTGTTTGGGTAGTAATTCTTATGATGTCCATCTGGGAAAATGTCTGGCAACTTACAAAAACCATATCCTTGATGCCAAGGAGCACAACCAAATTGAATATTTTGACATTCCCGATGAGGGGTTTGTTCTCTATCCACATATCTTTTACCTAGGAGTAACCCAGGAATATACTGAGACACATGAGCATGTTCCATTTCTTGAAGGTAAATCTTCAACTGGCAGATTAGGTATTGACATCCACGCTACAGCGGGTAAAGGTGATGTTGGTTTCTGTGGAAACTGGACATTAGAAATCTCAGTAAAACAGCCAGTGAGAGTTTACCATGGTATGCCCATTGGCCAACTTATTTATTTCCCAGTCGAAGGGGAAATAGAAGTAAAATACAACCAAAAATCAAATGCAAAATACAGTGGACAGCCTGATCGTCCTATTGAAAGCATGATGTGGAAAAACAAATTTTAACCAATAACCCATCCACACAAAACCAAGAGGTCGTCTACAGATGCATCCTGTTGGTGATTCGCTATCCTATTTTATTAGGATTCCTGGGGTTCCTTTCAATGGCCCTTTTTCATTTGCCCCTTTATTTCAACAAGAAAATTTTATTTTATAAATTAATGGGGACAGGAAGAAACGGAAGTTTTGATATTTGGCCCGATCTCTCTCAATGGTCAATCATGCTCTTTTATGATCAGAAACTTTCTCTCCCCACCGAAGCAAAAACAATAGCATCAATTTTAACTGGCCCCTTCATCATGTCATGGCTTACCTTTTTTGGCTCGAAATTGCGTATTTTTCACCTAGAACCATATGCTGGTCATGGGACATGGGATAAACAATCTTTTGTCAGCACAAGAAAATCAAATCAAGAACCCAAGGGAAAGATTGCCGTACTCACAAGAGCAACAATTCGCTTATCACGTTTATCTGCATTTTGGAGGGCTGTCCCCTCTACTTCATTTCAATTGGAGAAACAAACTGGTTTCATATATTCAATTGGGATTGGGGAAGTTCCCTTGATCAAACAAGCAACATTTAGCATTTGGACATCAGAAGCGGATATGAAAGCTTATGCCTACCAGATGCGGGCACACCAAGAGGTGATCAGAAAAACTAGAAATGAAAAATGGTATGCTGAAGAGATGTTTTTAAGGTTCCTTTTGTTGGATGAATTTTCTTAAATTCATGATCAAGTGCTTAAATCATGAAAATCCTGCTCACCGGTTCAAATGGCATGCTCGGATCTGGATTAGCTGCCATGCTTACCGCTTCCTCCCATACTGTTTGTGCAACAGGTAAAGGGCCTTGCCGGCTACCAAAGGAATTCATTCATGATCGATTCAAATATCATGAACTGAATATAACAGAAAAAGAAAAAGTACATGATTTAATTGATGCTTTCTCACCAGATGCGATTATTCATGGAGCCGCAATGACACAAGTTGATGATTGTGAGCAAAATAAGAGCCTTTGCTACAGTGTTAATATAGACGGAACGAGAAATTTGTTAGAGGCAGCAGAGGAACACAACGCCCGATTTTGTTTCCTTTCAACCGATTTTGTGTTTAGCGGTATAAGGGGCCCATATGAAGAGAATGACAAAACTGGACCAGTGAATTTTTATGGAGAAACGAAAGAACTGGCAGAACAAATGGTAGCAGCTAGCCAAATCAATTGGTCAATTGCGAGAACTATTTTGCTTTACGGCAGAGCAGACCCAAGTATACGATCGAATTTTATATACTGGGTGAAAGAAAACCTGGAAGCCCAAAAAAAGATTAAAGTCGTTAATGACCAAATCAGGACCCCCACATTTATACCAGATCTGGTTCAGGGTATCAACTTAATACTCCAAAAAGGAGCAAGAGGTATTTATCACCTATCAGGCAAAGACCTACTTACACCTTATTCTATGGCATTGGCTATAGCTAAACACTTGAATTTGGACCCTTCCTTGATTGAACCTGTAGATGCTTCAACTTTTTCTCAAATTGGCAAAAGACCCTTAATCACAGGATTTAAAATTGACAAAGCCGTTAATGATCTTGGATTCCATCCCACCAGTTTCGAAAATGCCCTCTCACTTATTTTCTAATCCTTTGCAAATCAATAGTTTTTTAATGTGGATAAGAGTTCTCAAAACCTACCTGCTTTTAATCGCCATATTACTTTAAATTATTAAATTTGCGACCGCTGACCTATGGAATTCCACAACGATAGATTGCCTATTTCTAACCAGACCAACAACCTCCCATGCCAAAAAAAGTAACTAAAATAGGTGTTATGACCTCGGGCGGAGATGCCCCAGGGATGAATGCCTGTATCAGAGCTGTCGTAAGAACAGGAATCTTTCACGGACTAGAAGTTTATGGAATAACAAGGGGCTATTCTGGCTTGATAGATAACGACATACAAAAAATGGATTCCAGAAGTGTAGCCAACATCATTCAAAGAGGAGGAACCATTTTAAAAACTGCGCGTTGCAAGGAGTTTATGACGCCTGAGGGCAGAAAAAAAGCATATAACAATCTTAAAAAACTAGGCATAAATGGATTAGTCATCATTGGTGGTGATGGATCATTCAAAGGGGCTCAGATTTTTTCCAACGAATTTGATATTCCTTGTATTGGGATTCCAGGAACCATAGACAAAGATATTGCCGGAACAGATTTCACGATTGGATTTGACACCGCTGTAAATACAGCTATAGACGCTATTGACAAAATCAGAGATACCGCTGATGCCCATGATAGGTTGTTCATTGTAGAAGTAATGGGTAGAGACGCAGGTTACATTGCATTGCACAGTGGAATTGGTACTGGCGCAGAACACATCTTGATTCCTGAACGTAAAACTGATGTTGAAGCAGTTCTCGCCTCTTTACAGGAAAAAGAAAAAAGAAAGAAGCTAGTTAACATAGTTGTAGTAGCTGAAGGTGATGATTTCGGAGGAGGCACTGATTTAGCTAACCTCATCAAAGAGAGAATTCCCAACTTTGACATTAGAGTTGCGATTCTCGGACATATACAAAGAGGAGGATCACCAAGCAGTATGGATAGGCTAATTGCCAGTAGAATGGGTTATGCAGCCGTTGAATGCTTGATAGAGGGAAAATACAACCAGATGGTGGGCATCATGAACAACAAAATGCATTTTACACCACTTGATAAAGCTGTAAAAGCAAAACAAAAAATCAGTGACGAATGGCTGAAGATTGTTAAAATCCTTGCCAGTTAAACTTTTCATATAGCAGAAGAAATTCTGCTATTTTTATTTTCTTAAACCAACAACATCGAATAATGAGCAACAAAATAGATAAATATCTACATCAACAAATGGACAACAATGCAGGTCATGAACATGCAATACACAGAACGAAAATTGTTGCCACAGTTGGACCAGCATGTGATTCTTATGAGAAACTATTAGAACTTGTAAAAGCTGGTGTTAATGTTTTTAGACTTAATTTCTCACATGGCTCACACGAGGATAAAAAGAAAATTATTGACCACATCAGAAAAATAAATTCAACAGAACCTTACAACATTGCTATTCTTGGAGACTTACAAGGACCAAAACTGAGAGTTGGTGAAATAGAAAATAATGCACTTCATGTAAAAGAAGGTGACATCCTGACCTTAACCAATGAAAAGTTGATTGGAACGATGGATAAAATATATGTGTCCTACCCTAACCTTGCTGGAGATGTATTAGTGGGCAATACGATCATGATTGATGATGGCAAAATTGAAGTTATAGTCCATGAAATTATGCCCAATAACGACGTAAAGGTTCGTGTTAAACTTGGCGGTATCATTTCATCAAAAAAAGGACTTAACCTACCTGATACAAAAATATCGCTGCCAGCACTTACCGAAAAAGACTTGGCAGATCTTGACTTTATTATGAAGGAGAAACTCGATTGGGTTGCTCTTTCTTTCGTGAGAAGGGTTGATGATATAATTGGAATCAAAAAAATACTTCAAGACAACAACAGCACTTCAAAGGTTATTGCCAAAATAGAAATGCCTGAAGCATTAGAAAACCTTCAGGAAATTATCGCTGCTTCACATGGGGTAATGGTTGCCAGAGGAGACTTAGGTGTAGAAGTTCCAATAGAAAGAGTACCACTGATCCAAAGACAAATCATCCGAGAATGTATGAAAAGAGGCAAACCGGTCATTGTTGCCACTCAGATGATGGAAAGCATGATTGATAAAGTAAAGCCAAACAGAAGTGAAAGCACAGACGTTGCAAACGCTGTTTTAGAAGGAACAGATGCGGTAATGTTAAGCGGTGAGACTGCAACAGGTAATCATCCTGCTTTGGTTGTTGAAACGATGAGGAAAATTATCATGGAGGCTGAAAGAACTGAATATCGTTACAACAGGGATGAAGACATCAGACCACTTCCTGATTCAGCAACATATATTAGCGACGCAGTTTGTTTAACTGCTTGTAGATTAGCCGATAGCACCAATGCTGACGCTTTAATTGGAATGACACAAACTGGTTATACTGGATTTGTTCTAAGTAGTTATCGTCCCAAAGCGAATTTATTTGTGTTCACCAAGGAAAGAAGTCTAGTTAACCAACTTAGCCTAAGCTGGGGAGTTAGAGCATTCTTTTATGATGAAGAAGAGGGATATGACCAAATCATTGCCGACCAAATTCAAATTTTGAAGGAAAGAGGTTTTATTAAAAAAGGTCAAGTCGTTGTGAACACAGGTAGTACCCCAGTTGAACTTCATTTACCAACCAACACCATCAAGGTTACAGTCGTTGAATGATTAATACCAATGGATTAACCATATACACAGACGGCTCATCCAGGGGCAATCCTGGCAGAGGCGGCTATGGTGCCATTCTCATGTGGAAAGGTGAAGCCAAAGAAATCTCACAAGGCTACAAATACACTACCAATAATCGTATGGAGTTGATGTCGGTCATAGCTGCATTATCACAACTCAAACGAACAGGCCTTAATATTGAAATCTATTCGGATAGCAAGTATGTGGTGCAAGCGGTCATGGAAAAGTGGCTTGATAAATGGATATCAACAGATTTTAAGGGAGGAAAAAAGAACAGTGATCTCTGGAAACAATATCACCTTCTGGCAAAAGGCCACCACATCAAATTTATATGGGTAAAAGGACATGCCAGTAATCCTTATAATCAACGTTGTGATGAGTTAGCAACTGCAGCTGCTGATGGAAAAGACTTGATAGAAGATATAGGTTTTACGCCTTTACCTTAACCAATTTACTTACAAACAAATTATATGTTCCAAAGAGGAATAAACTAAAAACAGCTGTAGCAACAAGACTGTTGTTGTAGAAAGGAATTCCATCTATATAAGCTTGCATCAATCCACTTACTGTTTTTGCTCTTTGGTAACCTCCATTACCTGCCCATGTAATAAAATTGGACACCAAGAAGAATACAGTTGGTGCAGTAAATACGCCTTTTGCAATCGAACCAACTTTATTTGGCTGAATAAAAAAGCCTACGATTGTCAATGAGCCAAAAATTAAATAATTCACCCACATTCCTTCATAGAATCCATTGATTTCAGATAAACCATTTACATACAATAGTTCATATAACACATCAGAAATGAACAGCGATATTAAAGGTAAAATGAAAGCAAGTTTTTTGTCAGCAATAACTGCACCACCAAAAATGGCCATTGCAAACTGTGGCGCAAATCCCCATGGTCGACCAGGTATTGCTCTGTACAGAGCAGCAAGAACCACCAAGATGAAAAAGGACAGCAATGTATGTTTATTCAGCTTCATATCTGGAATTTGGACAAAAATAGGCAATTATAGCAGTTATCATGATGATTCTATGATAACAGTTTTCCTCATGATGTGCATAGTTTCATTTACAAGGGCACACTCGCTATATACACTTCCAATGGAGCTTTTGCTTTCACTGAAATTGGCTCATTGGCATCAACAAAAAAAGAGGCCAATCCATCAGAATTAAAATGATTAAACCCCTGCCAATCACCCTCTCCTGCTAATTGTAGCAAAATAGTTGGCCCATGATACTGAACTGAAAATTCCTCACCTGCTGTTAAACACAATTTTTGAATCTGAAAGTCTGAAGTATTACATGGATATTGTTGTAGTCCTTTGTTTAAAGATGATGGTATAATTTGTGGAATTGTTACAACAAAATCCGTATTCGCAAGTAGCTCAGGAATATCAATATGCTTATTGGTCAAACCAGCTCGCAAAACATTATCAGAATTTGACATTAGTTCTATGTTCTGTCCTTCCAGATAAGCATGCAATAAACCCGCACCTTGAAATATTCCCTCTCCGGGGCGCAGATGAAGTATATTCATCAAGTAGATAGAAAAAATACCTTTATCATAATTCCCATCTTTACAAAAATTTAAAATTGCTCTAGCTGCCCAAAAATCCGGACTATTTTTCTCCAATTGTTCATTGTTATACAATGGCAGAATTTGTTGAGCATGCATACCAATAATCATATTGGCATCCTCTTGTGGTATAGAAAGAAGATGCTGATACAATCCCTTTATCCCACTTCTCTCATATATTGGAAAGAACGGTTGTAAAAAATCATGTTGATTTAGACGATATTCAATTTGCTCAGAAAATCCATGCAATAACCAGAAATCACTTAATGCAATCATTACTTCTGGCTTATGATTTTGGTCTTTATAATTGCGATGTGGCGCAGATATGGAAACTCCTTCATTTTCTTCCTGCTCAAAGCCTTTCTGGGCCCTTTCTTTGGTAGGATGTACTTGAATACTCAACATATCTTTAACATCGAGGATCTTGAGCAAAAAAGGCAATGAATTGAATTTATCAACAGTTTGCTTTCCAAGATGCCTGAACTTATCTGAATTGATTAAATGAGAAAGTAAAGTATGTGCAGAATTTCCTAAATGAATTTTAGCTGGCCCACCAGAATGAACCCCTAACCAATATTCCGCAAAAGGCTTCCCATCAAGATTATCAACGTTTAACCTTGATGGCAAATATGTATTTCCACCCCAAGAATAGTGTTGTATACTTCCAGTCAACCTGTACATTTCACTGATTTAAACTTTGGCAATTGAATAAATTCAAAGTTAAATGATTATCGCTTATGGCAAGACACAATGAAACAGGTAAGCTGGGAGAACAGATGGCGAGGGACTGGTTAATCAACAATGAATATGAAATAATTGAACAAAACTGGAGGTGTGGTAAATGGGAAATTGATATCATCGCTAAAAAAAAAGATAGACTACATTTTATTGAGGTAAAAACAAGAAGAAGCTTGTCATTTGGACATCCAGAAGACCTTGTAGATAAAAACAAACTACGCTATTTCATATCGGCAGGAACTGCCTACATAAGAAGAAGAAAAGGCTTCAGGTGGATTCGATTTGACATACTTGCAATTAGCCTTGATCAATTAGATCGACCGAGCTTTTTCCTGATTGAAGACGTATACTTCTAAACTACTTGTTAAGTAATGCAGCTAATCGGGATTGCAAATCTTCTCCACGCAAATTTTTTGCGATAATTACTCCATTGGGATCAATTAGGAAGTTCTGTGGAATGCTTTGAATTTTATATTGCACAGCGACAGCGTTATTCCAAAACTTTAGATCACTTACTTGAGTCCATGCTAAATTATCATCTTTAATTGCCTTCAACCATGGTTCTTTTGCTCTATCCAATGAAACACCAAATACAGTAAAATTTTTATCCTTGTACTTATTGAAAGCATTAACTACATTCGGATTTTCTTGTCTACATGGCCCACACCAACTGGCCCAGAAATCAACCAAAACGTATTTGCCCCTGAATGACGATAACTTAACATCTTTACCGTTCTGGTCTTGTTGAACAAAATCTGGTGCTTCTGTTCCAATCGCTGCAAATTTGGCATCTTCAACCAATTTCAAAGCTGTCTTACCAAAATAATTGGCCTTTGCTGCTTCAGTCATTTTTGATAACCGCTGTTCCATAATCGCAGGGTCATCATTCAATTGCATCATAACCAATAATACAAAAGGAGATACAGGAGAATTGGCATGGTTTTCAATAAATACATCTGTCTTAGCATTAACTTCAGCAACAACTTCTCCATAGGCTTTTCTTATACTACCATCAGCATCTTTATCTCCACTATTTAACTTTTGTGCGAATACAGATAATTTAGCAAATAGCGGATTGAATGTTGCATTAAAAGAAGAAAAATCATCATGTGCTTTTGAGCCACTAACTTTAGCATTTTGTAACGTACTCAGCTCACCTTGAATTTGGATATCTGAGGCATCAAGAAAAATCATCAACTTCTGTTGAGTGCCTTTTACACTTAACTGATACAAGCCTGGTTCAGTAATCTCTCCTGCTGTTTCAATCTTTTCTCCTACTGAAATAAATGTTGCTAATGGCTCTGGACTTAACTCTTCGTTTTTTAAGGTCAACTCCGATTTATCTTTTAACCCTATGATAGTACCCTTTATGGAAAACTTTTGAGCTTGTGAAAAAGCAACAAAAGGAAACGCAAGAATTAGAAAAATTAAATATTTCATTTTTGATGTCTTTGTTTTAGTATCTCAATTACGTCATCTAAAGTAAACCCTTTACTGTTAAGCAAAAGCAAATAGTGAAACAACAGGTCGGCCGACTCATTGAGAAATTTTTCGTTATCATTGTCCTTTGCTTCAATTACGACTTCAACAGCCTCTTCTCCAACTTTTTGAGCTATTTTATTTATCCCTTTTTCAAAAAGCGACTTCACATAAGATGATGATCCATCTGTATTTTTTCTTTGTTCAATTACCGTTTCCAAATAACGAAGAAAATCATCATTTTGGTTCACTTCATTCCAACAGGTATCTGCTCCAGTATGACAAACAGGGCCAACTGGTTTGACTTGAAATAAAAGCGCATCATGATCACAGTCAACGTTATGTGAAATTAGATTTAGAAAGTTTCCACTTTCCTCGCCTTTTACCCATAGCCTTGATTTTGACCTGCTATAAAAAGTAATCTTTCCTGATTCAATAGTTCTTTCAAAAGCTTCTTTATTCATGTACCCTAACATGAGCACTCTTGAAGTTTGAGCATCTTGAATAATGGCAGGAACTAAGCCATCGGGAAATTTATCAAAATCAATTTTCATCTCAGCAAAATTAGTCATTTCTATCGGATAGCTATTTCACGCTCTTTTAAATACTCCTTCAGCAAGGGTATACTGATTTCGCCAAAGTGAAAAACACTGGCAGCTAGAGCAGCATCTGCACAACCATTTAAAACATCATAAAAATGAATGGGCAGTCCCCCTCCTCCTGATGCAATTACTGGAACTGAAACAAGTGAAGAAATTTGCCTTGTAATATCCAAAGCAAAACCAGCTTTTGTTCCATCATGATCCATAGATGTCAATAATATCTCACCAGCTCCTTTTTCTACTGCATTGATTGCCCAATCAACAGCTTTGGTTGTGGTTGGAATACGTCCGCCATTCAGGTAAACATACCAATCGCCATCATTATGCATCTTTATATCGATTGCTACTACTACACATTGACTTCCAAAAGAGTTTGCCATCTTTTCTATCAATTCAGGTTGTTTGTAGGCAGCAGTATTGATGGAGATTTTATCAGCACCACAATCAAGTAAGACACGGACATCTTCAATAGATGAAATACCACCGCCTACTGTAAATGGGATATTGATCTGATGGGCTACTTGATCGACTAAAAGAGCAAGCGTTTTGCGTTTTTCATGTGTAGCAGTTATATCTAAAAATACGAGCTCATCAGCACCTTGGTCGGCATATACTTTTGCAAGTAAAACAGGATCGCCTGCATCACGCAAATCAACGAAATTGGTCCCTTTTACTGTTCTACCGTCCTTTACATCCAAACAGGGTATGATTCTTTTGGCTAACATGTTCAATTAATTATTTATTATAAGCCGCTAATACTGCTAAATCAATCTTCCCCTCATAAATTGCTTTACCAACAATAACACCTGAACAGCCAATACTTTTTATTTCATCCAAATCTTGGATGGAGGAAACTCCACCACTAGCGACTAGTCGTACATTAGGAAATCGATCAATTATCTCTTTATATAGTAAAGTTGACGGACCCATAAGTTTTCCATCTTTTGAAATATCAGTACAAAATAAATCTAGGACACCCTCCAATAAATATTCATCAATGAAGTCAATAATATCAATGGAAGTCTGATTTAACCAACCACTTGTCATGATTTTTCTGTCCTTTACATCTGCACCTAGAAAGAATCGAGAAGCCCCATAACTCTTTAACCATTGTTTAAATAGCAGAGGCTGCTTAGCGGCTACACTACCAACTGTCACGTAGGCAATACCAAGAGCCAAGACACGTTCAACTTCTTGCTCGGTTTTTATTCCTCCTCCAAAATCAATAATCAGATTAGTGTTTTTTGCAAGCAATTCGATGACATCCCAATTTATGACGCTCCCAGCTTTTGCACCGTCTAAGTCAACAACATGTATTCTTTTGAAACCCAGCTCTTGGTAACGGAGCGCCATATCCAAGGGACTAGTGGCATAAATAGTCTTGCTGGCATAGTCTCCCTCTGTCAACCTTACACATTTTCCCTCAATGATATCTATTGCAGGTATAATTTCCATTACTGATTTAGATTGATAAAATTTTCAATAATTCGGGCACCCGTTCCAGCACTTTTTTCAGGATGAAACTGAACTCCATAAAAGTTCTTACTTTGAAGTGCAGCACTGTATTCACCACAATAATCAGTAATTGCAATAGTATTAGCACCTTTATTGGCATAATAGCTATGTACGAAATAACAATAGGACCCAGACTCAACCCCCTGAAATAATGGTGATTTAAGCGAAGAAATACTGTTCCACCCTATTTGTGGAATTTTTTCATTTGCTGAAGTTGGTTGAAATTTCTTAACAACCTCATCAAAAATACCAAGACATTGTGTATTGTTTTCCTCACTATGTGAACAAAGTAACTGCATACCTAAACAGATTCCTAAAACTGGTTGCTTACATGAAATAAGAAGATCATCAAGATGTTTACTTTTCAAATAAGCCATAGCAGAACTTGCTTCACCTACACCAGGAAAGATAATTCGGTCAGCAGCAGCAATTTGCTCATGATCGTCAGTTAAAATCGCCGTAACGCCAATGCGTTCTAATGCAATTTGAACAGATCGGACATTCCCAGCATTGTATTTTACAATAACAATATTCATAGCTATTAATTAACTACCCCCTGCACGAAATCTTTTGCTGTTTGAATTGGATCAGTACTATCAGCAATTGCCTTGATAAAGGCAGAACCAATAATTGCACCATGAGCATGTGGCCTAACCAGATTAAATGTCAATTTATCCTTTATTCCAAATCCTACGAGATATGGATTTTTCAATTGATATGATTTCAATCTATTTAAATAGTCAACTACTTTATCAAAGTCTTTCTCATTTCCTGTAGTTGAAGATGAAGATACCGCATATAAAAAGCCGCTGGAATGCTGATCTAACTGTCTCACCCTGTCATCACTTGTTTCAGGAGTCACCAAAAAAATAAAGTCAAGCTTGTGTTTTTTAATAATGGCTGCATATTTAGTTTCAAACTCAACAACTGGTAAATCAGGAAGAATTAAACCGTCAATTCCTACCTCGACTGCTTTTGCACAGAACTTATCAAAACCATATTGTAATACAGGATTCATATAACCCATCAAGACGACTGGCAAATGAATCGACTTCCTCAACTCTTGTAATTGATGAAAAAGATAATCTATTGTCATACCGTTTTGCAAGGCAACAGCACTGCTAGATTGAATTATTGGACCATCTGCTAAAGGATCACTGTATGGCATACCAATTTCAATTAAATCTGCTCCTCCTGCTTGAATAGCTTCCATTACAGGTAATGTACTTTCCAATGTTGGAAAACCAGCAGTACAATAAACATTCAATACACCTGTTGATTTTTGCTTAAACAATTCTTCTATTCGCGTCATATTTATCAATTAAATTGAATTCATAACCCCCATATAAGTAGACAAATCTTTATCCCCTCTACCGCTGAGGCAAATTACATTCACCTCTTCAGGTTTAAACTCCATGTGGTGAAGCACAGCAAACGCATGTGCAGTTTCTAAAGCTGGTATGATACCTTCCACTTTAGAAAGTTCAAAGGCAGCTTGCAATGCCTCTTCGTCTGTTGCACTTAAAAAGCGACCTCTTCCTGAAGAAAACAAATTGGCATGAAGAGGACCAATTCCAGGGTAGTCTAGACCTGCAGAAATACTATGTGGCTCAACTACTTGTCCATCTGCAGTTTGCATTAATATACTCTTGCTTCCATGCAATATACCGGTAACACCTAATTGAGTTGTAGCAGCACTCATTCCACTGTGGACACCATGACCAGCTGCTTCGACTGCAACGATTTCCACTTCTGGTTCGTCCAAAAAATGATAATACGCCCCTGCCGCATTACTTCCACCTCCTACACAAGCAATGACTCTTGTTGGTAACTCTCTACCTTCTTTTTGGAATAATTGAGTTCTTATTTCTCGACTAATCACACTCTGAAATCTTGCAACCATGTCAGGGTACGGATGCGGCCCAACTACAGAACCTATAATATAATGTGTGTCATTAGGATGATTAATCCAATCTCGAATTGCTTCATTGGTTGCATCTTTTAAAGTTTTACTTCCACTTGTTGCAGGTATCACCTTTGCTCCAAGCATCTTCATTCTTGCCACATTCGGAGCTTGTCGTTCAATATCCTTCTCGCCCATATAAACAATACACTCCATACCTTTTAAGGCACAAACAGTTGCAGTAGCCACTCCATGCTGACCAGCTCCTGTTTCAGCAATAATTCTTTTTTTACCAAGTTGGATAGCCAATAAAAGCTGTCCAATTGTGTTGTTGATTTTATGAGCACCAGTGTGACAAAGATCTTCTCTCTTTAAATAAATTTTAGTATTGAATTGCTCACTCAATCTTTGTGCATAAAAAAGAGGTGTCGGCCTACCAACATAATCCGACAACAATTGATTAAACTCTTTTTGAAAACTTTCCTGACCGATGATCTCCAAATAAGATGACCTCAACTGCTCTACATTCTGATAAAGCATTTCAGGAATATAGGCACCTCCAAATTCTCCATAATATCCATGCAAATCTGGCGAAACAAAACTGTTCATAAATTATTGTTTAATACTATCTACAAAATCACGCACTAAATTCATATTTTTTACACCTGGTTCAATTTCAAAACGACTGTTTACATCAACTGCATAACAAAAAGGGTTGTCATTTCTTAAATTCAATACAGGAGTTGCATCATCAGGACCTATTCCACCACTCAAAAAAAACGGTTTTTGAATATGACCTTCCTTAATAAGCCCCCAATTAAACTGTTTACCTGTCCCGCCATATTGTTCTCCCATTGCATCAAATAAAAAATATTCAACTGCATCCTGATAGGCACTCACCTTATAGGACAAAGATTCCATTTCATTTACCCTAAAGGCTTTTATGGTTTTGACATGATTTGAAATCTTTTCACAAAAAGCAGGAGATTCCTCACCGTGCAACTGCACCATTGTCAATCCCCATTCATCTACAGCCTCAATTATTTTCTCTTCATCCTCATTTACAAAAACACCAATGCGTTTTATTTCCAGGCTTGCATCTGCTATCACTTTAGCAGTTAATTCATGCTTACCTATATACCTTGGTGATCTTTCATAAAATATAAATCCCGCATAGTCTACTCCAATGTCTTGAAGTGCTTGCAACTGATCAACACTTGTAACTCCACAAACCTTAATATGCATATTCTTAGATTTGTTGAATAAATTTTTCGAGTGATTGTCCAGGTTGCCTTGATTTCATAAAATACTCACCAATCAAAAAAGCACCATATCCATTCTCTTTGAACAAACGCACTTGTTCAGGCTCATCAATTCCACTCTCTGCCACTTTAATAAAACCTTCAGGAATAGAAGCAGCCATTTGTAAACTCCTTTCAATATTTACATCAAATGTTTTAAGACTGCGGTTGTTAATTCCTACAAAATCAATGTCACTTGAAATATGGCCTAATTCTTCTTCATCATGTAATTCCAACAGTACTTCCAGTCCAATTGATTTTGCTAATTGTGAAAATTCACCAACCTGATGTTTAGAAAGGCAGGCCGCAATTAATAAAATAATATCAGCTCCGATTGCCCTTGCTTCAATTATTTGATAAGGATCAATAATAAAGTCTTTTCTGAGAACGGGCACAGTAAGGTGTTTTCTTGCCTTCACTAAATCCTCATCTGCGCCTCCAAAAAATTCATAATCAGTCAATATTGAAATGGCAGATGCTCCTGCCGACTGATAAGCGGTTGTTACTTCAACCACATCTGCATCGATGTAAATATTACCTTTAGAAGGTGACTTTCTTTTAAATTCTGCAATAATTCCAACTTCTTTTCCTTCTCTAAGGTTATTTGATAACGAGTAAACTGGTCTTGAATAATCAGCAAAATGCTTAAGCTCTTCCAAAGATCTACTCCGTTTTTTAGAAGATACCCATTCTTTTTTCTTACCTACTATTTGAGCTAATATGTCCATTTACTTTATTGTAACGCGATTAATTTTTTAAGTACTTGTAATGCTTTTCCACTAATCAAACTTTCTTTTGCTGCTTCAAATGCTACCTGATAATCATCATATTGATTGGTCATTAGCAAAGCTAATGAAGCATTAGCAAGCACAACATTTTGTTGAGCAGTAGAACCCTCACCATTCAAGATTTTCATGAAAAGCTGAGCTGCTGATTCCACAGAATCCCCGCCACTGATTTCAGCTGCATCAACGTACCCACCAAGAAGTTGAACAGGTGAAAGAACAGATTCCCCATCTTTTGTAATCAATTTTACATCTGCGGTTAAAGAAACTTCATCATAACCATCCAGTGAATGAACAATTGCATAACGCCTATCTTCATTTTGAAGGAGATAATTATAAAAGCGAGAAATTTCTAAATTATAAACCCCTACCAATTGATATGAAGGATTTGAAGGGTTTACCATTGGTCCAAGCAGGTTAAAGAATGTTCTTATTCCAAGATTTTTTCTAATTGGTGCTACTACTTTCAATGTAGGATGAAATACAGGGGCATGTAAAAAACACATATTTGTTTCATCTAACTCGCGCTTTAAATCATCTGCGTTAGCTTTAAATTTATACCCCAATTTTTCCATCAAATTTGATGCTCCACTCACAGAACTTGCACCATAGCTTCCGTGTTTTGCAACTGGCTGGCCAGTGCCGGCTACCACAAAACAAGCCAATGTAGAAATATTAAATGTGTTTTTACCATCCCCGCCTGTACCAACAATATCCATGATGCGACGTTCTTCAAAATCAATTTTTACACACATATCTAATAAAGCTTCTCGAAAGCCAATTAATTCATCCATGGTAATTGTGCGCATCAGATAAACAGTCATGAATGCACTCAATTCATGGTCATTATACATGCCTTTCCCAATATCCAATAAAACTTGCTTTGCCTGTTCTTTAGATAATGACTGATGTTCAAATAAATAATTTAATATTTTTTTCATCAATAGTTCTTTTATACTTATTGCTATTTTAACCAGTTTTCAATCATCTTTTTTCCCATTGGAGTCAATACACTTTCAGGATGAAATTGAACACCTTGAACATCAAAGTCTTTATGCCTAATAGCCATTATCATACCTGCATGATCATAAGCTGTCACCTCTAACGCATCAGGTACAGTAGCTTCATCGATTGCCCAACTATGATAACGACCAACCTCTAGCGTTGATGGCAAGTCGATAAACCAATCTTTCAGGTGTGAGGATAACTTGATGCTTGAAGACAAATTGATTTCACTTTTCAAGCCATGGTATACCTGACTAAGATTAAGCAATTTTCCACCAAAGATTTCGCCGATGGCCTGATGTCCTAAACAAACCCCAAAAATAGATTTTGTAGGAGCATAGGCTTTGATCAAGGGAAGCAAGATTCCCGCCTCTTCTGGTACTCCTGGACCTGGAGATAATAATATTTTATCGTACGCATTAACTGCACCCAGTTCAATTTCATTATTTCTTAGAACATCAATCCGACTACCGGTAATTTCTTCTACAATCTGAACCAGATTGTAGGTAAATGAATCGTAATTATCTAAAAGCAATATTTTACTCACCTTCAATTATTTATTTTCTATTCATTTCAGTTGCATACCCAACTGCCTTTTTTAATGCCCCAAGTTTATTATTCACCTCCTGCAATTCAAGTTCAGGAACACTTGAAGCAACAATTCCAGCACCGGCCTGATAAAACAGCATATTACCTTTGCTCAAAAAACTTCTGATCATAATAGCTTGATTACAACTACCATCAAAACCGTAATAGCCTATTGCACCACCATAAAAAGACCTTGCTGTTTTTTCATAGGTATCAATAAGCTGCATCGCTCTATACTTTGGCGCTCCACTTAGTGTACCAGCAGGAAATGTTTTGGCCATGAGTAAAAAGGGATTCGCATCCTGATCAACTTCCCCAGTAACTTCACTCACCAAATGAATGACATGAGAATAATACTTTACTTCTCTGAATTGTGCTACAGCCACTTTTTTACAAACCCTGCTTAAATCATTTCTTGCCAAATCAACCAACATCACATGTTCAGCATTTTCTTTAGGATCCAACAATAGACGTTCTGCTTCCAAACGATCAGTTACGTCATCCCCTGTTCTTTTAAATGTACCAGCAATAGGATGAACTATAGCCTTTCCATTGGCGACAATTAATTGACTTTCAGGTGAGGATCCCATTAATTTATACTCGCCATAATCAAAATAAAATAAATAAGGAGAAGGATTAACCATGCGAAGAGCCCTATAAACATTGAATTCATCGCCTTTGAACTTTTGTTCAAAACGTCTACTCAAAACTATTTGAAACACATCTCCACGATAACAATGTTGTATACCTTTTCTTACCATTTCTAGATAATCTTCATCCTTCAAATTAGATTCTTCTTCACCCGCCAACTCAAATGGAAATTGAGGTAAATCTCTGCTGCAAATGATGTTCTCAACAATTTTCTTATCACCCGCAATACCATCAACATGATTTTCCAAGAGAAATAATTCATCGCGAAAATGATCAATAGCAATTACATATTGGTACAACCGATATCTCATTAACGGTATCACTTGAGCCTCTTTTTTAAAATATCGACTACTGCTTAAAGATTCCTGGTAGGGTTTAAAAGAAAAACTAAGTGTTTCAAAAAATGGAATCGCATCATAAGCTGTATAGCCAAAGAGTCGTTGTGCAAATTTGATTTGCTTATCCCCTTCCTCAACTTTAAATGACTGCATAAAATCCCAGAGTAATGAAGAGACATGTTTTCCCGATAAATCCTCACGAACAGGTAATCTTCCGGGTAATTTATACTCTAAATAATGCTGATCTGCTATTTCAATACCTCCAATTGCATTGATCGCAATGAAGGAAAAACTATTTTCTGCAGTATGATGATCCGTACTTTCTAATAAAATGGTATCTCGAAATTTATCTCTTAACCTCAAATAAATTCCTACTGGAGTATAGAGATCAGAAGACATTTTTTTTACCGTCGTAACAAGTTTAATTTTTTCCATTTTCACCATGAGTTAAATAAAAAAGCCCCGATAAACGGGGCTTCAACTATGCTGACAAACAACAAGGTAGCTACCCCAGCGAAGGGACTGCATGCCAACCGTTATTTGTATAATTTCTTTTCATTTGTCCAAATTTCAAATATTCTTTCAAAAATACCAAAAAAACTTTGCTAGTTATTTAAGATAACGCTTTATTTCACGATCTGATTCTCTTTGCTTTATTGTCTCCCGCTTATCATGTAATTTTTTACCCCTTCCCAATCCAATTTGAAGTTTAGCATATCCACGTTCATTAAAATAAATTTTAAGCGGTATGATAGTATATCCTTTATCCTTTAACTTCTGGATCAACCTGTTGATTTCTTTCTTTTTCAAAAGAAGTTTCCTGTCCCTTGTGGGAACATGATTAGCATAACTACCAAAGGAATAATGAGAAATATGTAAACCCTTAATATAAAGCTCCCCACGATCTAACAAACAATAACTATCATTAAAACTGGCACTGCCACTTCGTAATGCTTTTACCTCTGTTCCAGTCAACACCATGCCCGCATCGAACTTTTCTTCGATAAAATATTCGAACGTTGCAGATTTGTTTCTAATCTCCATGATAAACTACCAGTTACTGGCATGACTATATACTAATTAACTTGCAAAAAGACTGAGCAATACAGAAAGCCTTTCTTTGAGCATTTTTCGATTAACAATCATATCTAAAAACCCATGCTCCATTACGAACTCTGATGT
>CAZDTN010000005.1:0-33733 GCA_964508355.1 uncultured Sphingobacterium sp. | reverse complement strand
AGACAAAGGCTAATATACATTGGCGAAAATTTCAATCCGGAAGTTGGTTACCTTAGAAGGGCAGGCTTTGTAAGGTTTGCAGGAGATGCACAACTAAAATACTATCCTAGTTCGGGTAAGATTAACAGACATGGTCCAATGATTGATTATGACTTCACTTATTTCCCAGAAAATGGAATGACCGACTATGATTTGAATTTGATGTATACAATACTGTATAAAAATTTCACCCAAGTAAACTTCAGATTCAGAAGAGATTATACCAAGCTTACAGAAGATTTTGATCCAACCAATACAGGTGGTCAAAAATTAAAAGCCAATGACGAATTTGTTTATTACACAATGAATATCAGTGTAGTTACTGACCAGCGAAAAAAACTTTTTGGAAGATTTCAAACTCGGTCTGGTCAATACTTTAATGGAACAAGAATCAATTTTGATGCAGACGTCTCTTACCGAATTCAGCCATATGGAAGCATCTCTACAGTAGTTTCATATAACAAGCTTAATTTTCCATCTCCTTATAAGAGTGTAAACTTGCTTCTTGTGGGACCAAAACTGGATTTTACATTTACCCGTTCACTTTTTTTATCGGCCTTAGTTCAATATAATAATCAAATCAACAACATCAATGCCAATATCAGGTTTCAATGGAGATTTGCTCCTGCATCTGATTTGTTCATTGTATACACTGATAACTATTATGCTGATACTTATCGTTCAAGAGGTAGTGCATTGGTATTAAAAGCAACTTATTGGCTTAACCTCTAATCAATAGGAAATTGTGCAATAATTCTCAATGGCCCACCACTTCCTTTTCCAATTTTCATGGGAAGTGCTACAACGTATAACCCTTTAGGCGGTAATTTATCTAAAGCAGCAACATTCTCAAAACCTGGTCGGTTTGCACCTAGAAGAATCTGGTGTGTTTTAAAATCTTTTGACTGACCATAATCAATACTAGGTGTGTCGATACCCAATGCTTTTACATTTCTTTTTTCAACTAACCAGGTTGTAGTTTCAGGATGAATGCCTGGAAAATGAAGTTCTGGTATTGCTTCTACTCCTTTTTTAGACGTTCCAAAATACTTTTCTCTATCGGGGTAAAACTGACCATAGCCGGTCTTAAATAAAATGATAGTATTTGGTTTTAACTCTCCATGTTCCAATTCCCATGCTTCAATATCAGCAATGGTGATTTGATAATCTCTGTTCTTCAGGGCGTTGACAGAAACATCTATTACTACTGCATTTCCAGTGAGATTTTCCAATGGCAATTCATCCAGGGTTAATCCACGTTCTGCAAAATGGATAGGAGCATCTAAATGAGTTCCGCCATGTTCAGGAGTAACGATTGAATATGAAGAATAAAAATATCCACCGGGAGTGATGCCTTTTGCTTCAGTTTTATGTTCAAACCCAATGAGGTTGTTAGGCCAGTAGAGCGTTGAACTATCATAGGCATAAGAAAGATCAACCCAGTTGCTATCAACAAAAGAATGTTCCTTAGGCCTTTCAGTACAAGAAAAGAAAAATACTAAAAGTGATAAAAATAAAATGCGCATATGCCTAGAATTTTAATTAAAATAAAGAAAATCACCATCAAGGTATTATTTCTGCACTACTTTTTACTACTAAACATTTTGATTTTGGAAAAATAAATTTAGATTTGTCTAAATTATATGTTAGACATCAATAAATATTCGGTTTCCGAAGAAAACTATATCAAGGCTATTTTTCACTTGCAAGAAGAAGTGGAAAGGGTCAATACACTGCAACTTGCCCAAGTGATGAAGGCAAAGCCTGCCTCTATAACTGATATGCTTAAAAAGCTGAAGAACAAGAAACTACTTGATTATCAGCCTTATTACGGTTTTAAACTGACTGCTGAAGGCAACAAAATAGCCTTGGGTATTATAAGAAGACATCGACTCTGGGAGTATTTTCTTTCTGAAAAACTCAAATTTAATCTTCATGAAATTCATGAATTGGCGGAAGTATTAGAGCACGTAAGCAGCAAGAAATTGATTGATAAACTAGATGACTATTTAGGTTCACCTAAATTTGATCCACACGGAGATCCTATTCCTGATTTGAATGGCAAAATTGCACAGGAAGAGCACATTTTACTTTCCAATATGAAAGTTAAAGCAAAAGGTAAGGTTAGTAGAATTGCAAGTGCATCAAAAAAAATAATGGAACTCATTGGACACCAGCAAATTAAACTTGGTACTTCAATCATAATCCAACAGAAGTTTGAATTTGATGATTCCATGGAAATTCTTGTGGATGGTAAACACAAGACAAATATTAGTCAGCAATTAGCCAAAAACATATTCATCAGCTATGAAGTTAAAAAGAGATGATCGTGTTTCATTAAGCGAAGTGCACCAGTCGGTTGACACTACACAATCCAAAAGAGGATGGAGAAAAGTCCTTGCCTTTTTTGGACCTGCCTACATGGTGAGTGTTGGTTATATGGATCCAGGCAATTGGGCAACTGATATTGCTGGTGGTAGTAAATTTGGATATCAATTAATTTGGGTACTCCTAATGAGTAACCTGATGGCATTGCTTTTACAAAGTTTATCAGCGAGGCTAGGAATCGTCCGCCAAATAGATTTAGCGCAGGCCAACAGAGCAACATACCCTCGTGGTATCAATTTTGCTTTCTACCTTTTAGCGGAAGTCGCCATTGCAGCAACTGATTTAGCAGAAATTATCGGAATGGCAATTGGAATTCAATTATTAACCGGGTTGCCTTTGATCTGGGGTGTATTGCTAACCGTTGCTGACACTTTTTTATTTCTGCTACTGCAAAAATGGGGCATTAGAAAGATGGAGGCGTTTATCATTGCATTGGTTGGTATTATAGGTTTGAGTTTCCTTACTGAAATGTTTATTGCACAACCTCATCTTGGTGAAGTAGCCAAGGGTTTTATTCCTACCCTACAAAATGAAGAAGCTTTATATATTGCCATAGGTATCATTGGGGCAACAGTAATGCCACATAACCTCTACTTACATTCTGCTCTAGTGCAAACAAGAAAAATTAATAGAGATGAAAAAGGGATCAAAAAAGTATTAAAGTATAATTTCATCGATAGTGCAATTGCATTGAACTTAGCATTTTTTGTCAACGCATTTATTTTGATTTTAGCTGCAACTGTTTTTTTTAAGAGTGGAAAAACTGATGTTGCGGAAATTAAACAGGCACATGAGTTACTCGCACCTATGCTCGGAACAAATTTAGCACCCACGCTTTTTGCAATAGCACTCATTGCAGCAGGTCAGAGTTCAACCATAACTGGAACATTAGCAGGGCAAATTGTAATGGAGGGCTATTTACAACTTAGCATTACTCCCTGGTTAAGAAGATTATTAACAAGACTTATCGCAGTTATCCCAGCAGTAGCAGTCATACTCATTAATGGAGAAAACAACATAGATGATTTACTGATTCTGAGTCAAGTTATACTTTCTCTTCAATTAGGATTTGCCATCATCCCATTGATTCATTTTACCAGTGATAAAAAAACAATGGGCATTTTCGCAATAAAGCCAGTCATTATAATACTGGCAACCATAATTACAGCTGTACTCGTTTATTTAAATATCAGAATGGTGTATGAACAAGCATCCATTTTTTTTGAGACTTCTTCATCAACATTAGCAAAAACGGCTATTCTGATTAGCGGATTGGTATATATCAGCTTACTAATTGTGGCAATATTTCATCCACTATTGAAGAGAAGAGAAATTAAATAAAAGAATTTCTTATTTGTTAGACTAGACTATCGAATTTGTCCACTTGCCCATTGTATTGCAAGAATTTTTGTAAAGAATTTTCCCTTCAGTTCAGCCAGCTTTTGTTGCGATTCTAACAACTTTGTTTCACGTGTGTTTACAAGAAACATACTGCTTTCCCCAATTTCAAATTTTGCCTCTTCTGCTTTTAATAATTTTTGCAAATTCTGAACGTTGCCTTGATAAAGTAATACCTGAGATTGTAATGCTAACAGATCGTTATATGTGGCTTTAACTTTATTTATAATTTGAAGTTGTGTTTGCTGTTGGGTATAATCAAGATCAGCAATTTTAATCTTTGCTGCACGGTATTCACCTCGGGCTTCACGTTGAAATAAAGGTAGGCCAAATTGAATGCCAAATCTGTAATTGTTTTCTAATAAAGGTTGCGTAAAAAACTTAGGAGTTGTATAACCCTGATTAAGAAAATTATACTTTAGATCCAATGTAGGAAGAAGGCCTTGAAATTTTAATTTTTTTTCAACTTCCAATACACGTTGTTTAAATCCTAGTCCAATTAGCTTTGGATGTGCTGTTGCCGCTACTGAAATTGACTGATCCAAATCTGGGGTTGGGTAAGAACTGATTTCTACAATATTCCAAGAAGGATCTGGCTTAACATCCTGAAGCAATTCATAAGCTTCTCCTGCTTCATTCCACATGAAATTACTTAGCAGCAAACGTTGTTGTTGCAATTCTGCCCA
Organism: uncultured Sphingobacterium sp.; assembly: GCA_964508355.1. Classification (GTDB taxonomy): domain Bacteria; phylum Bacteroidota; class Bacteroidia; order Chitinophagales; family Chitinophagaceae; genus Pollutibacter. The sequence continues at coordinate 29,222 of CAZDTN010000005.1, read as the reverse complement.
TGCTTGAGACTGGATAGTTTGAATAGCTTGTAATTGAGATAAAGCCTCTGTTGTATCAATTGCTGCTCTATCTCCAGATTGATAGGAAAGCTTTACAAAGTCAAATCTTTTTTGGTTGAATAGTACAGCAGTAGTGAGTACATCATAAATTTGGTAAGCCGCGACCCATTTCCAATAAACTTCAGCTGCTTCAAACAAAAGGTCATTGATCATCAAAAGTTGATCTTGCCTACTTTTTTGTACCATGAGCTTTGACTGTTGCAAAACTGCTCTTCGTTGGTCTAACAATAATCCTTTCAATACAGGAAATGAAATTCCCAAATAGGAAGATTGATTAGGCGTTAGTTCTGGATTTATTTTATCACCGAAGTTATTTTCGAGCCCGGCATTAACATTAATTCCAAACCATGTTGGTATTTTTAATTCCGGATTTGAGTAATTGTAATAATTTTTATTATCAAAAGTTTTACGTCCATTTCGTGTGTAAAAAGATGGATCAAATGCACCTCTAGAAGCTTGTAAATTAGCTTCAGCCATGTCCACTAATAGTCCAGATTGCTTTGCAACAGGATGATATTTCCTTATGATATCTAAGGTGTTCTCAAGAGATAGTAATTTTTCTTGAGCCTGCATTTTTATACAATTCAGACAGGAAAAAAATAAAACAAAAAGGATTTGTGCTACACTTTTCACCATCAACTCGTTTTTTTCTCAGTTGGCATTGGTTTATAATATTCAGGCGGAAATCCATTGATTTGTCTCCATAACTCAAACCATATGCGTACATTCTTTAATAATGCAAATCCCTGAGCACCTGCACCCAGCTTTATATCTTTAGGCCATGGTTTATCTTTTTCAACAGGAACAACCAAAGCCCTGAACTTTCCATTTTCACTTCTGTTTGTCTCAACTGCAATTATTTTACCAGCAAAAGTTCCATAGCTGGCTGAAGGCCAACCTGAAAAAACAATAGCTGGATATCCATCAAAGATGAGACGCACTTCTTGTCCTTTATTCAGTAAGACAAGATCCATTGGTTTTACAAAAATCTCTGCAGCTAAATCTACTTTGTCAGGCACAATCTCAACAATCATATCACCTTCTTTGACAGTTTCATTTATACCAGCTTTTCTTGCTTTTGTTATTTGTCCACTTTGTGGTGCTATTAACCAACGTTGACTTCCCCTAATCACATAATTAGCAAGCATATTTTGGTTTTTAGAAACCTCAACATCGGTTGATGCAATTTCAGTTTGAGCTGCAGCAATTTCACTTCTTGCTTTAAAGATTTTATCAGCAGCCTCTTGCTGAACGACATTCATATCCATCCGACAAATAACAATATCCTGTTTTGTATTTTGAAACTTTTGTTGTTTCTCTGTCAACAATGCAAGTGATTTATTAAATAAAGCTGTTCTTCGTTCGAGCTCTGTAAGTGCAATAATTCCATCACTGAACATTTTCTTTGCTCGCACCAATTGTTGATCAGCAATACCATAATCAATTTGAGCTGCTGCCAACTCTGCACTATCGCTAATTACTTTTCTTCTAAGCTGGTCCATCTTATTCTCTAATGCGCTCAATTTAAATTCTCGCATTCCTTCCAAAGCAGTTACCTGACTTTGGGTTGCACTAATTTTTTCTTTGTAAAAATCAATTTTTTGTTGTTTTGCCAACAACTGCTCTTGGGTTCTTTCAACAAGTTTTGGATCAAGAAAATCATCTTTTACATCTAATAGCTGGATAATGGTATCCCCTTGTTTAACAAAATCACCTTCACGAACAAACCATTTTACAATTCGACCTGGTATAATCGAGTTCATCTGTTGAGGTCGCTGATTTTGGTATAATGTTGTAACATTCCCTGTTGCAGTTATATTTTGAGTCCATGGCAGGAAAAGGAAAATAACAAAAAAAGAAAGGATGCCATATGACCAATACCGTATCACATTTCCCTTATGGGACATGTAAATCTTATCTGTTGAAGATGGCGAGTATCCAGTTTCATGAATTATATTTTGCGATAATTTTTTCATTGTTCTCTATTACTTCTTTTCAGTTATAGTATTTCAGCTTTTCTGATTAAAGATTTGACCATGCGAAAGGGTAATCACTTGATTACATTTTGAAGCATAGTTTTTATCGCCAGTAATAACCACTACCGTAACATTTTTTAGATTAAGCAAATACGAGGCTATTTTTTCACAATGATCGCCACCTGCAATTTCAAAGGGCTCATCTAATAATAACAAAGACGGTGATGCAGCAAAAGCCCTAACCAACAGTATCTTTTTAGCAATGATACTACTCATCCCTTTGCCTGTTGGCTTTAGCTCTGTATCAAATCCCTTAGGCAAACTTGCAATATAACTGTCAAGTCCCACTACTCTAGATAATTCAAGCAAATAAGAAGGAGCTATTGAGGTGTCACCCATCGTGATATTTTCATATAGTGTTCCGTTGAAAATATCCTGCTCATGATAAAAAACACCAATTTTCTTTCGATAAGAATCTATATTATAATTCCCAATTGGTATATTATCAACCAATAAAGTACCTTTTGCATCAGGAAATCCTCCTGAAAGCAATTCAAGTAAAACTGACTTCCCAGATGCCGCTTCACCTTGTATACAAATCTTTTCACCAGAACGTATATCAATATTAAGGTTATTGAGAATAGTATTGTTATCGTAACCAAAAGACAATTGATTTAATGTAAGATGAGTACCCTGCTCATTTTTGGTATAAGACGTTTCCGCTTTTTCTTCAAGTTCTTGGTCAGTAACCTTGCTCAATTTTTCTAGACTTGTAAGAACATCGTATGCTTTATCCAAACTAATGATCATTTTTTCAACGGCCGACAAAACAGTGAGTATAACGATTTCCGCTGCAATAAACTGACCTACATTCAACTGCTGTTCAATTAACAAAACAGCTCCTACTATTAACATTGTTGCAGTAACCAATAATTTAAATAAAACTAAGCTCCAATATTGAAACTTCAATACATCAAAGTGATCTGTCCTTGATTCTAAATACCCTACTACAAGTTTATCCGTTTTTTGGAGATGTAGATTTTGTTTACCAGATACTTTAAAAGTTTTGAATGTTCTGGCTAATTCTTCTATCCATGCCGCAACACTATACTTGAAATCACTTTCTCTAATGGATGCATCTAATCCCTTTTTTGCTGTCAAATGCAATACCAGATAAAGAATGATGATTAATAAAATTCCTAAGATTACAAAAATTGGACTATACAGAGACAATAAAATTAAACCAAAAATAATTTGAATAACAGCTAATGGAATATCCAACAATAGATTGGAAAGTCCCTTTTGCAAAGAAACAGTATCAAAGAAACGATTGACTAATTCGGGCAAATGGTACTTGTCGACTTTCTTAATATCTAATCGGGGAATTTTGTAGGTGAATTCAAATGCATAACGAGTGAAAATTCGCTGTTGTATCCGTTCAACAACTTTCATTTGATTAACTTGAACAATCCCAGCAACTAACACACCACCAACTACCAAAAAGATTAGTAACCACATGGAAACAGGCAATTTAGTCCTTCCAGCTGCTACCTGTGAAAAATTAATGATGGCCTGAATTCCCAGAGGAAGGGACAATTGAATCAAACCACTTAGAATTGCATAAAAATAAATAGCCGAGACTTCTTTTTTTTCTATGCGAATTACAGAAAAAAAGCGCCTAATCGCTGTCGCGAGAGATACGTTCACATCAAAACCGGCCATAATAAAAATTTAGAACTACAACAGATCAGAATAAAACCATTGAACGAGTTAACAAAACGCCAATTCAATCAATTGGTTCAATTGCAGCAAAACTACTGCCGTTTTTCTCAGAAGACGAAAATAGAATGTTAAATATTGACAGGCTTCCTCTCCTTATCAATTGCCATATCCTTAGGAATTTGCTGTAAAATCTCTTTTTTTAAGGCATTGATAAGCGGCTCCTTTACATGATTGCGATAAGTTACTATTCCAATCTCTCTTACTGGAGCTGGTGATTTAAAATAACGGATATTGCTTTTTTGTTTTTCCGTCATGTCTTTGAGTGCAAGTTTTGGCAAAATGGTAATCCCCTTATTGATCTCAATAATTTTCTTTAAAGTCTCTATACTACCTGCTGCAAACTCTAATTGATGTTGTTCTTTTTCAAGCTCTTTTAGTGCACAAAGATTAATAACCTGTGAACGCATGCAATGCCCTTCTTCCAAAAGCCATAATTGATTGGGATCAATATCATTGGCCAAAACATACTTTTTCTTCAACAAATGCTGGTCATTTGAAGCATAAACTACAAATTCTTCATGAAAAAGTGGATGCTCTGTAATTTCTCTTTTTAACAACGGGATGGCTAATAACCCCGCATCAAGCTGGTTGATGCCTAATTTATGGACAATCTCATCAGTGGTAAGTTCACTTATTTTCAACTTAACTTGAGGGTATTTCTTGAGGAAACCATTCATGAAAATCGGAAGAATATAAGGCGCCAGTGTTGGAATAATCCCCAACTTTAACTCTCCACTCAAGACACCTGTCTCTGCTTTAATTAGCTCCTTCATTCTCTTTTCTTCCTGTAAAATAACCCTGGCCTGTTCCACCACACGTTTACCTATTTCTGTCGGAACCAATGGTTTTTTAGACCTATCAAATATCCTGGCCCCTAACTCTTCTTCTAATTTCTTGATCATCATGCTCAGTGTTGCCTGTGTTACATGACACTTCTCAGCTGCCTTTACAAAGTTTCTGTAAGTATCTAGGGCAATGACGTATTCCAGCTGCTGTATATTCATATAGATAAAATCTATCCAAATATAGATAAATTCAGTTTGATAAATACAGTTTATTTTTACATCTTTGGAAAAGATTCAATATTAAACAAAACGTAAGTCGTAACCATATTAAATGCCTTGTCTTTACGGGGCAAAAGTTCTAGATGTAAACATAGATTCCATCATATCTGGATTGGAGAACCATGAGGCTGTTTTTTGTATCAGTGAAAGTGAGTTATTAATCATCGGGAGGCAGATTACTGCTTCCCCTTTATATTTTTAGACCTACCCCATTTATTTGATGACCTATTTCCAGAAATAAAAAGCCCATGTAGTTACATGGGCTTTGTGGTGCTTGACATAAATTAACGAGGCCAAAGGCTAAAATATTTAAGGTAATCGTTAATTGCTGGATATGAACTGAAATTGCATGATATTAATATATATATATGTGATTTGAGTTAGGATATAGGTGTCATTATCAGTTATTTCCTACTTTTAGTACAAATTTTGGTTCCTCACCCATCGGTTACTTACCAATTAAAACATTGATAGTCTGTTATTTATGATAAAAAGGTGGATTTTGGTCTTTTTGGTCCTTATATCAAGCTCATCTGCCTGGTCTCAGTTAGTGGATAGCATTTTAACCGCAGAGAAATCTAATTTCATAGATCAACTTTTAGCCCAAAAAGGTCCCATTCAGTATGTAACAGGGCTTCCCAATAAGTTTGTACATCCAAGTGATAAATTTCACCATGAAAAACCACAACTACTAATCAAAACAGACAGCAGTCTTTTTTTAAGCTTTGCTGGAAGTGGAAGAGTATATCTGCTTAGCGAGCAAAATGATAGTGCTTATCTATTTTCTAGGCTTGACCAGACCGAAAACATTAATTACAATTTAGGGGCCAACTATTTTTCATATAAAGAACAGCTCTATTCATTTGGAGGATACGGATTTTGGAAGACCAATGGAAACTTAAAGTTATTCAACCCAAAGGATAAACAATGGGATATTGTTCCATTAAGCGAAGAGATAATACCTCAATATTATCCTTTAGAAGCAAGCTGGTTTAATCCATCATCAGGAAAGTTTTATGTCCCATTACAATCAATTGTCAATGCAGGCATATCAGGAACAGAATATGTAAAAGGAAAAGTGATTCCCTATAGTTATGAACTGGATATCAATACCAAGCAATGGAAAAAACTTGGTAAAACAAATCATCAGCTTATTGAGATCATTACAAACGGGCAAATATGTTTTAGATTACAAAAGGGGCTAATCATTTTATACTACGACAAAACTTATTTCCTAGACTTCACAAAAAACAAACTATACATTTCTAATTATGGCTTCTTCAATCAGAGTTTAAGTAGAAAGGGATATGGTGATTTTGTGTATGAAAGCAATGGATACCTTTACAGTTACAATTATACATCAAAGGTATCTGACTCACTAAAAATTGATTATAATATTTTTAAAGATACGGGTCTTAGTATTTGGGAGCCTATCTACAACTTCAGTTTATATTTTATTCCAATATTCCTTGTAGTCCTTTTTATAAGTATCCTGTATTTGAGAAAGAGGAGGATTAATAGTAAGTCTAATACAACACTACAGGAAAAGAATTATCGAATTCAATTTACAGATACTGAAATTGCACTTATTTCACTTCTTAACGAAAAAGTCAAATTAAGTGAAAAAGCGTCAATCAATGAAGTCAATTATGTTTTGGGGTTAAAACATAAAAATACAGGCTTGCAAAAAAAAGTTAGGAGCGATACTTTTAATAGCATAAATGATAAATTTAGGTATATCAGTAAAACTGATGAACCATTGATACAAAGTATAAGAAGTGAAGTAGATAAAAGATATTTTGAATATTATATCGATGAAAATCATATAGATCTAATTACAGATTACATTAGCTAACTACATCTATTTTAATGGCCCCAAGCTCATAACCAAAGTAAGCCAATACTGCATTTACTTTATCCATTCTTAGTGACTTTTTACCTTGCTCAAGATCTCGAATAAACCTTAATCCAACATTTGCCCTGTATGCCAATTCAGGCTGAGATATTTTCTCTTCTTTCCGTTTTTGCTTTATGAATTTAGCCAATGTCATTTTATACCCGATTAGGTATACCAATTAAAATATATACAAACGTATACCTCAAATGGTATAAACACAATGAACTTTTATTTGGAATTTATTGCACAGCATCGAAATTTTTAGAAACTGCTTTTTCAAATAAATTTTATTAATCATTTTTAGTCAAATAACTCAATAAGGTATGGCAAAATCAAAACAATAACAATTACATTTTAATCCAAATCCAAATGAAAAAATTTACACACTTCAGACATTTTATCACAGGACTTATCTTTCTATTTTTTTCCTTGCATTTGAATGCTAAAAATTTCTATGTAGACCCATCCTCTACATTATCAACTTCTACTGGTAGCTTTCTTTATCCTTGGAAAACGATTGCAGAAGTCAATGCTAATGCCAACAACTTACTACCAGGAGATACGGTTTTCTTTAAAAGAGGACAAACGTACAGCGGTCGTCTAAGTATCAACAAATCTGGAACTTCTACATCACCCATTGTATATACCAATTATGGAACAGGAGAACTTCCTGAGTTTAACAATTCAATTTCAGATATAATCTATATATATAACAAACAATATATAATTATAGATGGTATTAAAATAATTGATAAATCAATCAGTGAAACAGATCATACCGTTCAAGCAAAAATAAGCTATGCCATTACCCTAGAAAATTCACCTTATTGTACAATCACAAATTGTGACATTTCTAGAGTAGGAGTAGGGATTGCAGTACAAGCTGGTTCCAATTACACAACAATTACCAACAACTATATGCATAATATGCGAATGGTTAGAAATACACCAACATCAGTAAACCCAGATGACGATTATGGTGCTAACCCAATGGTTATAGGCAGCTCAAACAATGTAATTAATAAAAATCGTTTTGAAGACTGTTGGGCATTGAGTTACGATTATGGTTATGATGGTGGTGCTGTTGAATTTTTTGGCTCATCAATGAATAACAATAAAGTGATGTACAATTCAGCCGTAAATTGTAATGGATTTTTAGAAATTGGAAGTCATGTGAACGGTACAGCTGATAATAACATTGTTGCCTATAATAAAATAATTAATTGCGGAATCATTGGTGTCTATCAGAATGGTTCAACATTCAGTGTTACCGTAAAGAATTTACAATATTATAATAACACCATAATTGAAACTGTTAAACAATTTTCGCAACCCACTGTCCTTTTCTGGATGGCAGGTACTGGCACACCTGGTATGGTCATTGTAAAAAATAATATATTCTGGTTATCTTCTGGAGTCAATCTTGTAAATAGCAAATTTGGAAATGGACAAATGATCCATACCAACAATATTTACAGAATGTCGGCGGGATCTCTTGGATTTCCTCTGCACAGCTCGGAGCTTTTAAACAATAACATCAACTTATTTACTAATTCAACAGGAGATGTGAAGCAATGGGATTTATCTCCAATTTCAACTTCACCAGCCATTAATTTTGGAGCAGCCGTAGGTTTGACAAATGATTTTAATGGAGAACAAATTACAGACAACCCAGATGCGGGTATAATTGAATATAAATTAACGACTGCTAAAACAATAACCCCAGTACTCGTTGCTGAAGTTTCGAGTGATTCAATTAGCTGCAATGGTGGAAATGCCATAGTTACTGTTTCTGCTAAGGGAGGTTTAGCACCCTATATTGGTACAGGGACATTTACGGTAAAAGCTGGTATGCATCAATTTATTGTAAGTGATAATAGCGGACAAAAAGATACAGTCACTATCACATTACATGAACCCAAGGCTATCGCATTGTCCGTCACATCTGGTGTAATAACCAGCCTGAACGGTACTACCTCCATGACAATAAATTGTACTGGAGGCACTTCACCTTATTCATTCAGCCTTAATGGTGGTGCATTTCAATCCTCAAATATATTTTCTAACCTCCCAGCGGGTAATTATACGGTGAATGCAAAGGATATTAATAATTGTTTAGCAACTTCTAACTACACTATCAACCCATATCAGGAAATCTACACAAAAGTCAGATACAGAGTAAGCATTTACCCCAATCCTACAACCAACTATTTTATTGTGAAAGTAGAGAGTGCAAACAAAAGTTTACCTGTTTACATTACGATATTAGATGGTTATGGTAAAACTTGGCATTCATTAAAAGGCAGTATTTATACGTCATATTCCATAGGCCATAATTTATACCCAGGGACTTACTATATTAAAACAACAATGGGAAGTACCACTTATACTTTTAAAGTTTTAAAGTTATAACTGAAAGACTCTTATTAAAAAAGACCAGAATTCTGGTCTTTTTTAATAAGCATTTTTATCTCCTTTGAATAACCCCAAGAATGTCAAAACCGCAATTTTAAAATCTAAATACAAACTCCAATTTTCAAGATACCATACGTCATATTCAATTCTTTTTTGGATTTGCTCAGGCTCAATTATTTCACCCCTAAATCCATGCACTTGTGCCCAACCTGTAATTCCTGGCTTTAAAAAATGTCTGATCATATATTGAGTAGCAATTTTTGAAAAATCCTCAGTATGTTTTAACATATGTGGACGAGGTCCTACAACACTCATTTCACCTTTTAACACATTAATGAATTGAGGAAATTCATCTAGACTAGTTTTTCTTAAGATTTTACCTATCCAAGTTATTCGGGCATCATTTTTTGTTGCCTGACGTATATCGGCTTGAGTATTATTTTTCATTGTTCTAAACTTGTAACAATAAAATGGCTTATCCGCTAAACCAGAACGAAGCTGTTTAAAAAAGATCGGACCCCTAGAACTTACTTTAATTAGCAAACCCAACAAAGGAAATAACCAAGAGAGAATAAATACAATAACAAAAAAGCTGAATACAACATCAAATAATCGTTTAATCAATCTATTTCCTATATCTGTTAAGGGATCACTTCTTAGAGAACAAATTGACAAATGATGGAAATGATCGACAACCATACCACGCTCAATAAAATCTGAGACATTTGAAACAAAATGAAATCGGATACAAGCATTTTCAGATTGTTTAACTAAAGGAGCAACATCGGGATGTTCATATGGATTAATCGTAGAGTAAATTTCACTTATACCAAGCCGTTTTGCAATCGCTATTGAATTAACTATACCTGTATAGACTGGTAAAGGTGATAATTCAACTACTTTACCTTCATCTTCTACATAACCTACCAATTGAAGTACGCCTGTACTGTGCTGCAAATATTCTGCGAGTTTTTTTGCAGTATTGTTATACCCAATGATTATAGCACGACTAAAATACTTCTGCTTTCGGACAATTAAATGACGAGAACCAATATAAACTAGTCTTACTAAGCTAAGCAATAAAATAAGGAGAAAATAAGCATACGTATAATTGACTAATATGCTACTCGGATAATCATAGATATACAATAGATAAAATTGTACAAATGATAATAAAAAAATCGCTATAAAGAGCTTCAGAAAATAGAGTTGAATTTCAAATATTTCTTGCAAGCTATATAAATGGAAAGCATTAAAAATGGAAATCCATACTAAATTTGTGGTAATTGAAAAATAGGTGATATGAGTTAAATTTATACTATGCCCATTTTTTTGAAGAACAAATATTAATACAGGTATCATTAGATTGATTGCTATGCAATCAAACAATACCAAGCTCGTTTGCAATGTTTTTTTTAGTACCCTATCCATGTTGCAAATCATATTTGCGAATTAATGAAACAGTTTGACTGATGTTTTCAGGAGAAGATGAACCAAAAAGGATTGATTCTATATTAGGGAGAGAACATATATATTGAAGAGCTTGTTCTGAATTCACATTACCCCCAGAAAATATTTGCATTGCGATATTTCTAGATTTAGACTGCTTTATATACTTTTCATAAGCTTCTTTACCGCCAGACATTCTAAATCCATTTACATTGATTGAAGAGCATATAATTGGGTTTCTAATACCATTTGAATTCAAGACTTCACTTAATAAAGGTAGATTCATGGTAATAAATCCTGCTTCAGCATTATATTGCTTCGAAACATAATCATGGAATTCTTTCAAAAGTTTGTCCATACCCAAGCCTAGCAGCAGATCAGTAATGACGTTCTGAAGAAATATTACTGGAGTGTTTGCATGTTTAAACATTTTTAGTTCTGCATCAATCATTAACTGCATCATAGATATATAGTCCTTTGACACAAAGGCTATCCCCCCTTTTACTAATGAACTCATCAAATTACCAGGTGTATATTGTTTTAATGCTCCCACTATACCAAGCTCAGTTACAGCGTTAGCATATTTATGTGCGTAGGGAAGACAAGGATAAATAGTCATCTCTCTTAATTGAACATCCTTTTTCATAAGATTAACGAGCTGAAACATTCTTTCATGTGTAGTGCACATAAATGAACTAATATTATGTTGATAAGCTACTCTTAAAGTATCCATTACAGCATTATCGTTCCTATACTTAATGGTTAAGGCTCTTGATTTTTCATCAGATACATGATTAATCCCAAAAAATTGATTATCCCCAAACAATATCCTGTCCATGCTAAAAATTTTTAATTTTTGAAAGAACCTGATCAGTCATATGAGCAGATTCAAATGTGTTAATGTCATTCTGAACTTTACCATGAATAGCTTTAATAAAATGATCCATTTGCAAAGAGTATTCTTCACCCCTTAAATAAAAATCAACAGATTCGGTAAGTGAGTTAATTGATTTTATATTCCACCCTCTTTCATAACCTAAAATATTCGGATCATTTTTAAAGTAAACTTTTAACTCAGTAGCATCAACCTCCATCTTTGCTGAAGTTCCATTAATCGTCAGCGCGGTATGCATCTTCCTGTATGTTTCATCACTCCAATTTGCTGATAAGTTACCATGTACCCCATTCTTTGTTTTTACTATTGCATAAACTGCATCTTCTACTTGACTAGAATAAATTGATAGTAAATCAGCCCCTAAAACATGATCAATATTTCCAACTAGATAATTAATTAAATCAATAAGATGTGCTGCATAATCCATTAAACATCCACCACCATCATCAGCTGAGGAACGCCAGGTTGCCTCCTTTTTCTTCAATATAACTGGTCCGACTATTTTTCCTTCAAAATGTGTTAATCTTCCTAATTGATGCTGATCCAACAGTCTCTTTGCCTCTCGAAATGTTCCTATAAATTTATTATGATAGCCAACTTGATTAATTAAATTTTTTTGTTTTACAGCAGCTATATATGCAGTACCCTTATTTAGATTTAAGGTAAAGGGCTTTTCAACAAATATGTGTAAACTCTTAGCCAAAGCATCACTAACAACACCTTCATGGTATTTTGTAGGAACTGAAATAATAACACCATCTAATACTTCGTTATTAAACATCTGTCTATAGTCTGAGTATGATTTAATTGATGAGTACTGCTTAAAAGCAGCCTGTATCATTGGAGAGGGATCTGCTATTGCGACTACCTCTGCCATTGAATGAGCATTGGCAATAGATAAATGAGATAATCCCATTTTACCAACACCTACAAATCCAAGTTTACATTTCATAATGAATAATTATAGTTATTGATTGTTTTGATAAATAAGTCATAGGCCAATCTCCCATTTTCCATAAACGATGTATTATGTTGATTTCTATTGAGAGTCAATTCTCGAACATCCTCAATTTTTAAATCAGGTTTATAAAGCATTTGCCCTTGTTTAATTAATTCAAGATCTACTGATAGAAGTTTATCTTGATATACTGATACTGTGGGTATACCCATAAGTGCCATTTCTCTTGTCATTGAACCACCAGCACCAATAAATAATGAACAATCTTTAACTATTTCATCAAAAGACAAAATTGAAGGAGGTATGTAAACTCCATTGAAAGTTGCAGATGTATAATAAGCTTTTTGCTCTTCATTTCTCGGCAAAATGGTTATAGAGAATTCAGACTTTAAGCTTTTGATCAATTCATCTAAAAAGTTTTGTTTGCCTTTATAATATTGAGCTGTCGAAGGTTCTGGTCTAATATAAATATTGAATGATGGCCTACTGATCAACCTATTAGCGTACTGACGATAATCTGCTTTTCTAAATAAATAAATACCTTCTTTTACTCCAGGATAGTAGATCGTTTTACGATTAAGTATACATTTTAAAATATAATTATTGATAGAGAACTTATCAGGTAGCAAAACTGAAGAAGCAAATATAAAAGCAGGTAGATTTCCGATAGCATGCTCATTGTCGTTTGTATAAATAGAAGGGACACCCAAGAGACGTGCTACCAATGGTGCATGAAAAGAGCTTTGAGATATAGATAAATCTATTTGTTTATTGCGTAAAAAACTCCATAAATCATAAACCCTAATTGGGTAACCCAATAGCTTTTTAAATGTTTTTCTACCATAATGTTTTCCAATGATAGTATGCGTTATTCTTGCTTCGTCTAACAATGCTACTGTATTTGCTAATGGACGTGATGTTATTATTAAATCATGACCTTGACTTTTTAGGTCAATTAGCATATCCTTAAATAATAATACCTGTGGGGAGTTAGATATATCAAACCAGATTTTCATGTTGTATATTTTTAGTCCTTTTGTCTATTACATATTTATGTTTAGCATTTGCGCTATTTAAAAAGGGCTGATTTAAACTAATGATATAACGATCAAATAACATTGCATTTTTAATAATTTTCAGATAATGATTTTCCTTTTGGTTGCTAAAAAGTATAGGGTCGACATTTAAAAAGATTTGTATAGAACTTTCGTCAAATTGAACTTGAAATTGACTTACTGTCGAATCTGCCCTAAATAAAATACTAAAGAATGAAGCATGTATTTTTTTACCAGTTTTATCAACAATTAAATCAACGCTACGTCCAATGACTTTATCTATAATTGGGTATCCTCTCTTACAACTGCAGCCCTTCTGTTCAGATTTTTTAATTGTGTCTCCAGTATTATAATTGATAAAAAGAAATCCTTCATTAATTAGATTAGTAGAAAAAAGCAGTCCGTTTTGATCAATACGGATAGCTGCTGCAGTATTTATTAAATGAAGTTTGCCATACTCACATTCAAAAGCTGATATACCTCCTTCATTACATCCATATTGATTTCTTACTACAACATTAAATGCAGCTTCAATATTTACCCGATGTTTATCCTCTAATACTTCAGAAGTAACAACAATACCTTTTAAATCTGGAAATTTATACTCATTGTGCTCTAAAAGATATAGTGCAATTTCATGTAAAGCAGTTGGATAGCCATATATAATTTTTGTCTTGCTATCAATTAATTTTTGTAAATATTTTTTAATGACTTCACTGTTCAAATGATAAGCTGAAACAATATGGATATTCATCAGTTTATAAAATAAACTATGCTGCCAATCTTTTTTGGCTAAAGCAGTTCCAGTTATAAATGCAACCTTATCTCCAAATTCATAGCCAACTATTTTCCAAGCATGAATAATCCCCGCCCACATGAACGATTGCGCATGAGGCGTAGTATAGTAGGTTAAGGGCACACCCGTTGAACCGCCTGTTGCCTTTTTTAACAACTTCCCCTTATAATCAGAAGCCAAAAAATCATTGATTCTTGCTCGAATAATATCTTTAGTCAATTCAGGGAAAGTGTTTGTTTGTGCAAATTGTTTATAATAGGTAACAGATGATCTAGCTTTTACAGCTATATTATTTAATCTATCATTCCCTATCGCAATTAGTTCCTCTGAACTCAAATATTGTTGATGCTGCAAATAAGAAAGTTGTTGCAGAATTTTTGTTCCACGCAATAAATCAATGAGATAGAATCTTATTTTACCGGTACTAGGCATAATTAATTGATTAATTTGAACTGATGTTTTCGTAAAGTCCTTCTAATTGATGTTTAATTTTGATAATATCATACGTTTCAGCAAGCTGGTAAGAACGCTTACTATAGTCCAAAAGAAGTTGAGGTTTTTCAAAAAGTTCATCAAATATTTTACTTAATTGATGAAAATCTGTAGGATCAAATAACCATCCATTTGTTTGGTTTTTAACCAGAGAAGGAATGCCACCAACATTTGTAGCTATAATTGGCTTTCCATAAGACATGGCTTCCAAAATACTCATTGGGAGACCTTCAGCGTAAGAAGGCAAAATGAATAGATCTGCCTTACGAAACAAGTGCTCCTTTTCCTCTCTATTAATCCAACCATGAATTTTAATGTGATTATTCATTTTATATTTATCGACCATAAATTGAAGGCGGTTCAGATCACCTTCTCCCCCCACATGTAAGTCGATTTTACTTTCCAAAAAAGGTCGATATACAGAAAAGAATTCAACTAAATCAAAGATGCCTTTTGTTTGAACAACAGCACCTAAATAAAGAATTACTATTTTATTATGATATTTATTTGGCTCCTGATATAATGGCATTAATATTGGATTCGGTAGAACTGCAAAGTTTTTATGGTGACATTGCTCTTTGAAAAAGGTAAACCACTCCTGTGAAAGGCAAATATTTATATCTGCTGATTGTAGAATTATAGATACCCATAACCTATTAACATAAGACGATTCATAGAATTGTTTAAACCCACCACCATGAATATGAAGTATTGTTTTTTTAGCAAATAGGTTAGACAGAATTAATACAATCGATTTTCTATAAAAACTTCCTCGAGATGCAGTGTGAATATGTACGATGCTAATTTCTCGATCAGTGCTTAGCTTATAAACTAGCTTAAATATTGATTTCCCAAAATAAAAAATACGCGGAATTGTTTTTGCTTCTGGATAAGTATATAAAATTTCAATATTTTCTATACTTGAACTATATAATTGTAATACAGATCCTATCCCGCCTTTTGTATTTTGTGGAGCAACAAATAATACCTTTTTTCTAGGCAAATGAACGATTTAAATTGTGGGTAATTCTCTCTTCATGGTTATCTAAAATTGCTGAGTAGTGTTGCAGCATTTGATGTAGACTAAATTTGTTTACTACAGATGCTCTAATAGCATTTGAATCAAAATGAAGCGATAGTGCCTTGTCCCATGCTTGTGCAAGTACATTTATATCATTGACTGGCACCATAAACCCATTTTTATAGTTAGAAACCATTTCTCTGGCCCCTCCCACTTCAGTTATTACAACGGGTAATCCAAAGGACATGGCCTCTAATGTTGCTAGCGAAAATGTTTCACTTTTACTGGTTAGCGTAAAAAGGTCAGCAGCCTTATAAAATAAACGTACATCTTGCTGACTATCTAAAAAATGAACATTTGCTTGCATCCTTACCTGTCGAACCAGGTTCTGCAAATGATTTTTTATCTGCATACTTCCACCCCCAACTAAAAGCAAATGTACAGTACTCCCATACTTTGCATTAAGCTGTGACAGTGCTTTTATAGCATCTTGATGTCGCTTTTCAGGTTGAATTCTCGCCACCTGTACAATAACCTTATCAGTATATTCAATGCCCAACTGTCGTTTCAGCTTTGCTACATCATCTATATGCACAATTGATGGACTAAAATAATCTGTATCTACTCCATTGTAAACAATAAACGATTTATGTCGGCCAATACGATATAACTTCTTTAGATAGTTCATCTGTGCATTACACAAATAAATGATTTTATCTTTTTTACTTACTAAACGATAATATATTATGTTTTGTAAATAGTTGTATAGTGAAAAAGGTCTTGTAGTATGTGGTGAAAGAATAAGGGAGTATTTAGGATTTGAAAATGTTGCCAATTTTGTCAAAAAAAAAGCGTAAGTATTGATACAAATGATTGAAGCCGGATCAATATTCTTAATTAATTTACTCAATTTCTTAACTACGGAAATATCATACCTTGAGGCTTTTAAAACCCTATATACATGAATTTGCCTATTTAATTCCGCTTGGAGATCATCATCATTACTTAGTAATATAAGATGAGTTTCATAATGTATTTCGGTAAAATAATTCAGAAGCATAATTAAAAATCTTTCTGCTCCTCCCATAGGGAGTCCATGTATTATAAATAATAACCTTTTATTCATCATAAAGTAGTATTAATTACTATGCAAGAAATTCGATATACCCTTCAGTTGCGTTTACATTATTAATAATCTGTGCTGGATTTCCTATCACTATAGAATTTGAAGGCACATCATGATTGATAAAAGCATTAGGCGCGATTAAAACATTATCTCCAATAGTTATTCCACCTACAATAACTGCATTAGTACCAACCCATACCTTTGTTCCTAAAACTGGAGCTCCTTTTTTTAATCCCCTATTTGTTTGTCCGATAGTTACACCAGGTGAAAGATTACAATAATCACCAATTACTGAAAGACTATTAACAATAATTGTACCTCTATGACCAATATATAAGCCCTTTCCTATTTTAGTTGAGGGATTGATCTGATAACCATACTTGTTCGAGTATATGTTTAGAAGAAGCCTAAATAGTAACCCTAAAAAACTTTCCTTTTTGAGAGTCGCACACCTACGGAGGATATAGGTATATCTAAATCCAGGCAGCAAAAGACCTGCCCATATATTATGGTATCGCAACTCTGATGTATATCTTTTCAAGTCAGACGCTATTACAGTATCTATCTTCATTAGTTAGATTTGTACAATTTCTTATACACTTCTTTATTGTAGCGAATGTCTCTTTTTGAATTCTGATGTCGCATCAGATTCTCTATTGTCTTATAATGTTGATTAGTCAAAAGTCTTTTAATTGCTTCTGCTAATGAAAGTTCATTGGGGTCGGATAGGACACCATTTTTTTCCTGTTTTATATATTCTGGAAATGCACCGACATTAGTTGCTAAAACGGGCTTGTGCATTGCAAATGTTGTCATCAATACTCCACTTTGAGTGGCTTCTCTATATGGACAAACTACAAACATTGCATTTTTGATTAAAGAATGTAAATCTTCAATATTAATGTAACCAGGTATATAAGTGATATTATTGATTCGATTTCTTTTGAGCAAATCAAAGTGGTATTCACCATGCGCTTTCCCCGCAATAACAATGTTTAAGCTCGGATGACTAACCCATAAATTGTCTAAAGCATTTAGCAGGATATCAATCCCTTTGTAATACGATATTCTTCCAAAATAGAGTATATAATTGCTATTAATACCCAGATTATTATTACATGTCGTAATATAATTATAAGGTAAAAGTTTGGCTACATATTTGTTACTTAATGATCGAGGATATGCATTTGAGAACTGATTTGCTGCATATGCTGAATAAAATAAATATTTATTGATTACTTTATTATAAATTAGTGCAGTCAGTTTTCTTTTCAAAGTATGCTCGCCAATATGCGGGAGCGGATCATGTATTGTAGCCAATATTTTATACCTCAAAATAAATGGAAAAGCCGGGAGAAATCTACCTGATGTCGTATCAAAGTGAATAGTTTCAATCTTGTACTTTTTAAAAAAAGTGAGCAAATTTTTGATTGTCTTAAAATTTACTACCCCAATCATACGTTTTGAAGGATAATAAGCATAATTGACAGTTTTCAGATTTTTTAAGTATGGATTTAATTTTTCTTTGACCCTAACGTCAAGTAGTGAAGACAATGGATGTAAACCAGGCTTAAGTTTATAAGTTGAAAAATCTATAATAGTACTCTTTAAAGAATCTGGAGATAACTCAATAACCAAATGCAAATTGCATACTTGAGAAAGTATTTTAAACTGCTCTATCGCATTATCCATGAAATAGGTATGCAAATAATAGAGTACACTAGGCTTTTGCAAAAGACTTTTTTAAATTTGGTAGAATTGAAATAAATACAACAACCCATATAAGCGGGTAAAGAAAATAAACTGATATATAAATACTAAGGAGAGGATAAAGAACTATACCTGCAAACAAAATACAATAAATAAATATGGTCTCACGCATACTACTAAGCCCCTTTCTAATCAGGAAGAATTCTTGCGATAAATGAAAGACTAAAAAGGCAATAAATATAGAATAAGTAACAGAAGACAATGATTGTGTTAAATACATGCCAATAGATGCTATACTTATGTTTATTAAAAGGCTCAATAAATTCAAATACATATCTATCTTTTCTTGTTTTAGGGCTATCAATAAATTAGCTTGATATAATACTGAAGGGAAAATTGACATGGTTAGAAATATTTCAGTACAATATATATGAGTCATACGATACTGATCACCAAACAACAAAGGAATAAATTGTCCCGAAAAGGAATAGACAAATGTATAAGCCATTAAGCCATAAAATATATTAGCAATAGATAGCAGCTTAAAAAAATGTATACTTTCTTGAGAGTTTTCATTAATACGCTTAATAATAACCGGGAAAAACGTGTTTAAAATCATAAGGGGAATTACTTCAGCCATAGTAAACAACTTGTAGGATATTTCATAATGTGCAACATCTTCTATACTTAAAAACTTAGAAACCAATATCCCGCCTATAGACCAAAACAAGACTGAAATTGTGCCGATGAACAGGAAATACCTGTTAGTATAAACAGTTAACAATACTTTACGAATAGATATCAATGACCCAATTTTAAATGTATTAAATGGAAGTCTTTGTTTATTAAAGTAAATAAAAAAGGCCAATGAAGTAAGTCGAAATACTGATAAGAAAATGGAGACGAGAATAATACTAGGGACTAGAAAATAAACCAATATTGCTAATAGAAACTTTAAAATTGCTTCTATGGAAAGAATAAAAAATGTTTGTTTTTGTTGTAAGCTAGCAATATTAAGTGTTTTGTAGACATAAATTAAGTTATCGTAAACTATATTGAAGCCTAAAATAAATGACAAAAGATGAATTGATTGCTCATTATAGAGCGCATAGGACAAACATATATTCAAAATATAAAACACAAAACCAGACAATAACTGAATAGTAAAAAATAAATGCGCTATTTCCAATTTACCCTCACCATTATTTGCTCTTATAAACCATTGAGCCATTCCAAGAGAAGAAAATGAAAGTAACAGCCCATAAAGTGTATTCGCAATTATATAAGATGAAAAAACATCTTGCTTATACACACGGGCAAGAACAATGAAAAAAAGACTAAATATGATGTTTTGAAAAATATTTGAGAAAATAGCCCAAAATGAATTTTGCAATAGTAAATTTTTAAACATACCGTTCCCCAAGATTATTGAATTTCAAGTAGGTAGTCTGAGCTGTAGTTACAGCTAATACAAGTATGATTGAGATAAGCACTTTAATTCTAATATCTCCTAACGAATACACAGTATAAAATCCAATCATCCAAGAAATTATTGCTGAGATATACAGCATATGTTCAATTTGTTTTGATTTTTTATAAGCTATATATGAATGGTAAATAGGCACAAGTAAGAATAGTAAAAAAATGAAAAAACCTGAAATTCCAAACTCAACCAAAAGCTTTAGATAGCCACTTTCAGGATGATCGAAGAAGGTTATTTCATTATTGTGTATCCAGTATTGGTCTGGATTGTGGATTGAAACATAATTAGCGTAATTACCAATGCCAATACCCAACCATGGATGATTCTGATAAATTTGTAATGCATCCATCCATATTAGCTGTCTAAATATATAGGAATCCTGCAAATCTGCTCTTTTAAATATGGATAAATTTTCCTGGTAAAAAAAAGCAAATAACCCTATTGGAACAAGAAGTAAAAGCAATTGATTTCTATAAACAGCGTTTGTAGATAAACCGAGCAATATCAAGCCAAACAACCACCCACCTAAACCTGCTCTTCCTCCAGTTAGCAACAATGCACATATTGCAATTAGAGTAAGTGTTCTTGAATATAATATTTCATTTTTATTTCCACTTTGAACATTTACTAAAACAACAAAACTCAATACAGCTAAAAATTGTGCATATTTTTGAGGATCTTGAAAGAAAGATGGATAACGAATCGCCATACCACCCGCTACATTTATATTTTCAGATTTTGCAAAACTGAATGAAGGTCCAAAAACATATTGTAGAAAAAGAAAGACAAAAGAAAATAACAGCAGATACTTTACACCTAGCAATAATTCTTTCTTGAAAGAAATATCTCTGATAAGCTCTCGGTATAACATATTTACAAATAAATATATTGTAACCAATTGAAGACTAGACGTTATAGTATCGCGAGTTATTTCTTGAGATAAGTAAATTCCAAGAGAAATTAGAATAAAGAAAATGCTCCACATTATTTTGTATGGCAATTTGACACCTACATTTATAACAGGTTTACTGTAAAAGAAAACATAAAAAGTTAAGGTGACGAAATCAAAAATATTAAAAGATAAAAGACTCGGCATCAAATCGATACCTATAAAGGGATAAGCGAATAAAACAAATTTGATATAAGCTTTATTTAATGGCTCTTTTGTAAACATTATATAAGCCACAAAAGAAAAAACAACGAAAATGGCCAAAAACATGGCAATTTTAGCTACCATGACTATTTTTTAACCATAAACCTGACATTCTACAAAGATTTTCAGCAAAAGAAACATTGTCCAAAACTTCAAACCTAGGCAGCGAATACAAACAGCGATTTTTCTCTAAAGTTAGGTACTCGCTTTTTGTAGTAAATCCATATTGATAGCCATATTTCTTTAATAAACTAATTTCTCTTTCTCCGTAAGATCCATTGGGATAGGCAAAACCGTTGATTTTTCTACCAATTATTGCTTCTAATTGTTTCTTAGACATATGAATTTCTTCTTCGGCCTCCTCGTCGCTGCAGTTAGTGAGTATAGGATGACTTACTGTATGACTTTCAATAAAAATATATTTACTTTTATCTGCCTCTCTGAGATCATTTTCGTCCATAGCTTCGCTTGAAAAAGCGTTTAAATACCCATAACCGTTCAAATAGGTAACACGCTCAATATTTGGCCATGTTTTTAATGTTGATGTCTTTATAAACCCTAATCCTTGTTCATTAATTTTATGATTAAAAGACCACCAGAATGGCTTTTGTCGGATAATCGGATCAGTAGTGACAAATAGTGTTACAGGAACTTTGTACAAATCAGCAATCGAAATTAAATTTTCTTTATTCTCTCTCCAGCCATCATCAACAGTTAATAAAACAGAAGATTTTGGCAGTTTTGTCTGCATAGTGAAATATGCCATCAATTGATCCGTAGTGATAAAATTTACTTCTTGTTTCAATAACCATTGAATAGTACGCTCAAATAACTCCCTAGATGGATTATGAAAATAAAGTGATAAAACATTTTCGCTTTCGTGAAATTTTTTTATAGCTCGTTCTTGAGCGCCTGTAAACAATAATCCTTTAGCATACAGATAAGCCAGAATGTTCCTTATAGTCCATTTCATGATTTAATGCATATACATGTTGAATATTTGAAATATCAAGTTCAGCAATCATATTATAACCAAGAGAGGGTAGTGATAAAACAACTGAGTTATTTTTAAGTAATTTCACAACACCACGTTGATTATAAAATGGACCCCTTATCACTACAACTTGATCATTTATATCGACAGCTCTTTTCTCAAGCTTAATTTCTACATGTTGTTTTAAAAATCTTTTGATTTCTAATATTTCTTCATTTTTTATTACCGCCGGTCTACCAAGCCAGTATAATACACTTACAATTTTTGATGTCATATTTCGCAGTAAAGACAAATCTTTTTCTTCTACGTTAACAAACACATAAGATGGAAATAACGGGATACTAAGCTGCTTTCTTCTATCTGACCATTGACGATATACTTTATTGAGAGGACAATAAGAATCAATACCTTTTTTACACAGTATTTCATTGACTTTCTTTTCGCAATTCGATTTAGTATATAATACATACCAATATTTAGTCATGATAAAGTTTTTAATTATATTAATAGATACGGCTTCGCCATCTTCTATCACAATAGAATGAAATGAACTTAATAATCAGGCCTTTTACTAAATCTTACGAGGTATAATAGTTCTTATACCCACTTGAGTATTTATAACCATAGCCATTTTCGTCAGCTACAAACCCTCTGTTTTTCACTCCATTAAAGATTAATAAAGGATTATTCAATGGATTAACACTGATACTTTCATCTAAACGTTTGATCAATTGCATCGGAGTGTATCCGTGTCGTATTACAAATAATGTAGCTGCACAGTATTGAGATAATTGATAAGCATCACTTACCAGGGCTACAGGTGGTGAATCTAAAATGATTAGATCATAGCTATCTTCAAGTATAGTAAACAAAGATCTTAACCTTTCACTTTCAATAAGGATTGAAGGATCATTGCTGGGCATACCCTTAGGGATGAAAGAAAGCATTGGATACCCTTCAACAGGAAAAATGATGTCATTTATACTCACTGTACCCTCTAAGTAATCCGTAATTCCGGATTTATTTTGCTGGAAAAATATTTTCTCTAATGAAGAATTATGCAAATCAAAATCTAGTAAAGCAACTTTTTTACCAGATAAAGAAAAACTGATAGCTAAATTTGATGTAACGAAACTTTTCCCTTCTCCGCTTAAATTTGATGTAACTAGAATTTTCTTATTCAATTGTTTAGGCAAAAAGTAGTGCATGGCATACCTTATTCTCCTAAATTCTTCAGCCACGTAACTTCTTTTTCCGGGCTCTATGGCAAGTGGTTTTAAATTTCGATGATGAGTCACTTCTCCAATAAGTGGAAGCTTCGATAATCCTTCAATATCTTTTCGATATAAAATTGTGTTATTGAATGTCTCTTTAATAGCAATTGATCCAGCAGGAATTATCCATATTGCAAAAAATGCTAATCCAAAGATGATCATTTTATTTGGTGCAACTGGAATAGGATTTGACTGGGCATAATTAATTACACGACTATCTGATAAGTTAGAGACATAAGACAATTCACTTTCTTCGCGCTTTTGTAATAGAAATGAATAAATACCGCTTTTTATTTGTTGGTCGCGGCTTATTTCCAAAAGCTCACGTTCCTTGGAAGGTATTGCTTGCAAAAGTGCTGTATAGGAAGAATTTGTTTCAAGAATATTTTTCTTTGCAGCTTCAAGATTTTTTCTTTGGTCAACGATATTTTTATAGATATTATCCTTAATTTTTGATATTTGATCACTCACTGATACCAACATAGGATTATTTTCCGCAACAGTCTTTTTAAGCTTTTCTCTTTCTAGTTCAGCTGAATTCAAACTAGATAACAATTGCGTAAAAACTGGATCAGCATTCGATAATACTATTGTATGAGAACCAGCACTTCTAGATTGCTCTGAAATATTTTTTTCTAAAGTATTAATTACTGACAACTGGAGATTAATTTCACTTAAACGCTGATCATTATTGCTTACATTTTCTAGATATAATTTACCTTGAGTACTTATATCAATTGCTCCTTCATTCGACTTATACTGCTGGATTTTACTTTCAATTTCATTAAGCTCTCCTCCTACAATATTTAACCTTTCTTCAATGAACTGTAATGTATTTTTTGCAAGTATATTTTTTTCTGCAACCGCTGCCACATTATATGATGTAATAATCTCATTTAAGATAATTTCAGCCAACTTGGGATCTTTATCTCTATACTTCAATTCAATAATACTTGATAATTTATTTGAGGAGGTAACTTTTAAATCCGAAAGAATACCATTGACTTTTGACTTTATATTTATTAGCCGTAGAGAATATTTTTCATCTTTCTTCAAAAGTCTATTTGATTTTCTTAAACTAAACTTCAGCAAGCCAAAAGGTGTATTTGTCCAGCTATTTAGCGGATATGATAAATTATTATCAGAAAAGTGTATTATTTTTTTGCTCTCATTAATAGTAAATGCAAGTGACTCGTGACTCGATTTTAATGTTGATAGATCAAATGCCTCAACCAAAATAGGAGCATCTTCATATAAAAATGTTTCTTTAAATTTCTTTTGAATAAATACTTCTGAATATAAATGAAGTTTTTTAACTACAGATTCTATAACAGGTCTTGATCTTAATACCTCAATTTCATTTTCAATAATTTTTTTAGACCCCAGTAAATTTAGCGACTCCATAATTCGAGAATCATCATTTCCTTTTTTTTCATCTTTAATTATTAATGAAGCAGTTGATTGAAATCTAGGCAAAGCATAATAAATATATAGACAAGAAATGCCCATTAAAATGCATGTCAATAATAAAAATATTGGCCAATAAGGCTTGTATTTTGTAATCCATCTTTTGAATAAGGTTTCCTGGGAGTTCATGCTTTAAGTAATATTTTACTTTATTTATAAAACCCTATCTAATACAATAATTGCAACTGACAACCCAGATAAGATTGCTGGCAATAATTGTCTGCCTCTACTCACACTAGCCAGTTTATTTTTATTAGGCTCAACGTAAACTATGTCATTGGGCATGAGATAGTAATATGGAGAGCTTAAGAGTGATTGCTCATTAAGATCAATTCTTTTAATCGTTTTTTGACCATTTGCTTCACGCACAATAAGTACATTATCCCTTTTACCATAGACGGTTATGTCACCGGCCAGACCCAATGCTTTCAAGATTGATATTCGTTCATTGGGTACATTGATTACTGTAGGTCGACCAACTTCTCCTATTACTGTCACCTCATAATTCATATGTCTAATTGTCACAATTGGATCGACTAATAGTCGTTGTGATAAAATAGTTTCAGCAATACGATCTCGCAAATTTTTCTTAGTTATGCCATATGCCATAACATTACCCAATATTGGCAGTTGAATAAATCCATCAGCATTAACCAAATAACCCCCCGACTGAATAATACTTCCATTGGAAGCAGCACTATTCATGATATGGTTATTTCCAGTATTAAAAACAATAGAAGCGTCTGCATTTAAACTCGAAATGGTAATACTCAAAATATCATTTTTTTGAATAACCGCTTCAGGATTAGCATCTACCTGATAGGTTGCATCTTTTACATATTTCAAATACCCAATACTTTTTGTACTGACACATGAAGCAAAAATCAGTACACCAAAAAAAATAAAATAGAAGAATGGTTTTGTTTTACTCATCTGATAGAATTTTCACTATCGATCTTCTTTTTATATCGACAGGAAAACAAATATAGATTTGGGTATAACCCTCAAAACTGACTGCAACCCTTAAATACAATGAGAGAAGTCATTTTAATTTATAAAATTCACAATAGATAAGGCTTTCAATACAAGTTTTGAGATTTTCAAAATGAGGTAATAGACCAAATAATATTTTAGATGCCCAAATAAAATGACTAACAATAAGTTTTCTTTACAAAAAATAAAAAATATGTAAATTCACTAGACAATAACCAAACTAAGTCATGGATACAACCCTCGCTCTGAAATATACATCGGCCTTATTACCAATTGCAATGGGTATTGGTGTTATCTTTTTCGAACGCATATATACAAAATGGAAATATAGCCCACGTGGAGTTTCACCTTCATACTTTGCATCAGTAGCACTACTATTTGCGCTTTTCGCCAGCTTAATTTTTTCAGAAGTATGGGGAAAGATCACAAAAACGAACTCACTAATGACTCAACAGGCAAATTCATTAAGAGCTTTATTGAGAATGACAGAACCATTGGGTCCAGATTCTATTAAAGTAGCTAGTGCTGTTAAAAATTATGTTCAAAAACTTAAAGAACAAGAAGTAAATGACGATATGCTTGCACAGAGTGGATACTCAGCCTATAAATCGCAATCATTCAGTAAAAAAACATTTCAGGAATTTTATATTATAGCAGCCGATAATAACCTATTTAAAGATCATCCACAGATGCAAAATGCCTTTTACACTGAATTAGAAAGTGTAAGAGAGGCCTGGTTTGAAAGAAGAGAATTAAGAAAACAACATATTCCCTCAACAAAAATTGCTGTATTATTCATGTTTGGGTTTTTCACCCAATTAGCTATTGCATTTTCCCATATTGGCAACAATAATGCAACAAGAGCTACAGTCATGTTGTTTAGTTTAGCATTTGCCACATCAATTGCATTGCTGGCATATATAGACAACCCTCACCAAACGTCTTATTTGGTTAGTACTGGCGTACTTGATGATATCCGATAATTATTGTTTCAAGAATCTGGTTTGCATGACCTCACCTTGATTTGAATTAAAGGCAATCATATAAAGACCTCGATTCAAATCGTTAACTGGTATTCTATTAATTCCTGCAGTCAATGCTATTGATTTAATAATTCTACCAGATGGATCTATAATATTTGCTTTACCTGCCTTATCACCAGTATTGATTTGCAACATGGCTGTTGCTGGATTAGGCCAAATCTTTAATTGGTTTTGAATTCCGCTAAGGTTTATTTTCTTTATAGCAGAATAATTGGCTGACCCATTTAATTCTACTTGTTTGATTCTAAAATAAACTGTACCAGAAAACACTTGACCCATGGTATATGTATATGTTGATTCACCATTAATTTTTCCTGATCCATTTACAAATCCCAGATCTTCCCAAGTATTCCCATTGTAACTATATTCAATAATGTATCCCTTATGTATCCTGTTTTCAACTATTCTCCAATTTAACTGAACCTTATTAGAAGTAGAGGAAGATTTTACTTGAAAATCGACCCATTCCATTGGAAGTATACATATTTCATTAATAATGAAACTGGCTAATGGAGTGGTAAAGGAAGTTTCCCTCACACTTATAAACAACTCCCTATGGTTCAAGTTTGGCGGAGTTGCTGTATTGGCATACATCAAAGCATCTAATAGCATTTCTGCTTGTGCTGTAGTCATTGTTGTTCCATTTCTTGAGAACCTGATGTAGTTAGTACCTGTAATTACTACTCGATTTACTGTAAAAACCACACCATTCAATGTAAATGTTGATGTACTAGATGAAGTAAAATTAAGCTTAATAGAATCAGCAGTAGGATTTGACGATCCATTCGGGAATATATTTTCAAAAGCACCATTTAAAATAGTTGTAGGATCATAAGACACAATTATTTCACTTACAGTGTTTGAAGAACCAGTCAAGCTTAAACTAGTAGACCCATTTGTGATTGGTCTTACTACAGCTCCACAAGACGAAGATGTTTGGCTAAATCCAGGCTGACCCGGATTAAGATCTAATGTTGGCGTTCCGTATTCGATTGTTGAACCACCCCAACTTGGACCAACACCAAACTCAAGCATAAAGTATGCTTGCCCAGGACCTTCAGATCCAACCATAATTTCTAATGTAGAAACTTGATCATATTGGACAACTACCCTGTTTTGCGGAGCAAGCACATTAAGTGTATTTGAGCTTGTCTTTGATCTAAATTTTGTAAGCCCCGAATTAGTATTGTACGAATATTCAATATTGGTAACAGGAGAGCTACTTAAAGTAACGGATGAAAAGCCGCCAAACTCATTAAACTGGTTTGTATTCACACCTCCTCCATCTATGTCATAAGTATTTAACCTTACATTTTGAAGGATAACTGGAATTCCCTTATTTGTTGTATTATCATAACTGTTACCCAGGATAAATTCAAACTTAAATTTAGCATTACCTCCGCCTGTATAAAAATCTAACATTGGAGAAAAAAACCGATCCTGATTATTTGTAAGATTTGTAGCATTAGCTGAATAATCAAAAGGAATTGTTCCACCAACCGATCCTGTTGGTAAAAAAAATCTACCATTAGTCAAACTTACAGTTCTGATTATACAATCTATTCGCTGACCGCCAATTGTAATTACATTAGTGTATAGAGTCACATTACCTACTGAAGAACCGTTTGTACCTACCTTGTGAAATTTATTGGCTGCCAAAAAGTTGATGTTTCCATTATTGGCATTGAAGACTGCCTGTGCGCTGGCACTAAAAAAGCCAGACAGCAAAAAGAAAATGGTCAGTAAAACGACCGATTTTGGGCCTAAATGATTGGTTTTCATGGTCTTGGATTATAGGATAGATAGCTATGGGCGCTATCATATAATAATAACGTATTCCAAGACCTGCATATTGTTATAGAACCGCAGATTCTTACAAAAAAAATGATGAAACCATGACGAAGAAAAGAAATATTACTACGTATTAATACGTTGCCCTTTACTTTCTCTGCAATTAAAAGTTACTTTCTGATGAAAACATCTTTGCCCTTTAACACTGTTCTAATTGCTTTTACCTCTTTTATTTTTTCCTGTGGAATTGTCAGTATATCACTTTCCAAAATTGTAAAATCTGCATCAAAACCTTCTTTCAATACACCAATTCTTCCGTCTAAAAATG
>CAZDTN010000004.1:0-35202 GCA_964508355.1 uncultured Sphingobacterium sp. | reverse complement strand
GTTAAAGGGCTCGATGAGTGGCTTGAGTTCTTTACCTGTCTTTTCGGATACTCGTGGGGTAACTTTGGTTGGAAAAATGCTTTGTAGCTCAGCTTCAAGAAGAACAAGCTTAGCTTGAAGCGTTGATAATAAAGTGATAGCTTCTTTCTCATTGAGCTTGAAACCGTTCTCTTCTTGTTTTGCAATGATCGCTTGTACATCGTGCTCAAGTTTAATACTCCTCTCTTCAAATTTCTTTGCCGTAAGTTCAGCAGTTAAATGTTTATATAACTTCTCTGTTACTAAAGTATCTTGGATACAATAAGCTTCCATCTCAGGAGAGTACCCAGCGTCCCAATCTTTAAAGTCTCCCTTAGGAAAACCTAAGCGTTGACCCCATGCTTCGAGACTATGTCCTCCCTCTAGACTTGGACTTAGCAGTCTGCTTGATACGAGCGTATCGTACATCTGGCTCTGCTTCATCGTAATGTTCCAACTCCTCTTCAGTACTGGGGCATCGAAGCATATTCCGTTGTGCATGATAATCAAATCGCAACTGTCCAAATACTTTTGTAATCCGTTTGCTTCCTTCCATACTGTTACTTCTCCTCCGACTTCTCTTGTAACACACATCCAAATCTTATCGTGTATACTGTTAGTTTCTATATCGAGAATAATCTTTCTCATTGATTTCCATTTCCAAAAGTTATTCCAATTAAATAAATTTAATGGAGGACATTGCCACACTACACTGGTACTCCTTGTCTGATACGATTAGGAAACTCCTGCTCAAGCCAGAAGCAGCGAACATCTCCGTTGATATCTTTAGATGCATAGCCTGTCCACTTGGAGTGCTTGGTGTTGTAGTCGTTGCATTCAAGATGATCCTGGATGTGTCGGTACTGATTCGCTACCCACCCCACTGTCATCCCTAGCAGCAGCGTAATAACTACAATTGAATAATATCTCATTTTGCTTTTGCTTTCTTCACCACTGCTTCAGCAGCATTGACTACATTCTGCTGGGTAGCGAGTACGAAAGCGTCTTGTAGCTCCTTCACCATTAATTCTAACTTAGCAACTCGTTGTCCTAATTCGTTAACTGATTCGATAACCTTAGGCATTTGTAATAAACTCATATCGTTCCTTTATAACCATTTATATAATTCATGTGTAATGTAGGAGATTACTCCTGCAAAATACAGGGCAACTGCTACAGCTTCAACCAGGATCAAAGGTATATCACGCTGCAGTATACCAGCATAAGTCCACAAGCCTGATCCAACCAGTCCAAATAATATATTAAGGGGATATACATTGAAGCTAGTTAACGCTATTCCGATTAAGCATAGTGCAGTTCCTGTCCATTTGATTACTGACATACCACCACCGTAGCACACACTGTACAACTTGTAACCCTACCATCAGGAGTTACTACAGTAGTGGTCGTGCAAGCCATGCTACTATTATACACTAACATAGTAATTACTGCAAGTAAAATCTTTTTCATAGTGACCTCAAATATTTTTCAACTGTTACTCCATACCAAGCAGCAATCTCTTCTCGGATTTTCTCAAACTTTGCTTTATCTTTAGGATCTATTTTTAAAACAAACTCATCGTGCCTTAACATCATAATGTTTTCTCCTCAGGGGGTAGCTCTGACATCCGACCAGTATCACGACGGTACAGTAGACGACAAGCCAATCCAGTTAACCCACTAAAACGATTCTTCAAGATACGAACATAAGTCGTGTTACGTTCAGTCTCGTCCTCATGCTGACCATTACGCTCCAGTCCAATGACCATATCTGAGAGCTGAGCAATCGATCCTGACCCACGCAACTGTGCCAGTGATGTAGCAGCTCCCTCTTCGTGACCCTTGGATTCGGGACGCTTGAGATGAGACACCACAAACAATGCAATGCCAGTCTCCTGCACAATGGTACGAAGCTTAGTCATAATCTCGTCTAGTGCTTTCCTTTCGTCTCCGTTCTCCTGAGCACTGACCACAATCGATACGTGATCAAGAAATACATAACGACAATTAAGACCTTTTGCCATAAAGCGTACTCGGTTGATAATATTGTCAATGGCGGTAGACCCAAAATGATCAAACAAAAATACACGATCAGTTCCAAGGGTAGCATCAAAGGCATGACGTAGTTCCTCCTCTTCAACATCACAATCAGGTAAGTGCAATGGTTTATTCGCAGCAAGTGACATCAAACTCTTAGCAGTTTTCTTGACCGACTCCTCCAAAAACATAAGACCAATATTATCCTCAGTCTTATTTAAGATCTGCCATACAATCTCACGCATGAACTGAGACTTACCTAGTCCTGATCCAGCAGTCACTGTTACCAGTTCTCCTAAGCGAATACCATAGGTAAGATTGTTCATTCCATAGTACGGATACTGTACCTCAGCTTTCTCCACTGGCTGGTTGACTAGCTCCCACAATGTAGACCCTGCCACGATACCATCAGGTACGTACTTCTCAGCATCCCACCACTGCTCGACAAACTCCTTCGTCATTCCACGAATCAGGAAGTCATTAGCATCCTTTAATTCTACCTGTTTATACCTGAATACATGGGCTTTACTACCAAATAACTCAGCCACTTGGTTCGCTGCTTGCTGTCCAGGTTCATCGTTATCAAAGCAAATCACAATCTTATCAAACGAATCCAAGTACTCGAAGCTTGCTCGGCAATCCTTCAATGCAGATGTAGCACCGTTACGAATGGATACCACTGGGTAGCGAGAGCCTGTCAACTGATAGCATGCCAGTGCATCGAACTCGCCCTCGGTAATTGTGATAGCCTTACCACCTGGAGGGAATTTGTTCTGTCCAAATAGTACTGCACTCTTCCAGTCACCTACCACGCTAAACTGTTTCTCTACCATCGAGCGAGTCTTAGCAGCCACCACCTTACCAGTCATATCACAATATGGAAAGTAGTAGCTTGAGCCATCAGAACCTGCACCGAAGAAGTGCATAGTCTGGGTTGTGATACCACGCTCCACCACTGGG
This sequence comes from uncultured Sphingobacterium sp., assembly GCA_964508355.1. Classification (GTDB taxonomy): domain Bacteria; phylum Bacteroidota; class Bacteroidia; order Chitinophagales; family Chitinophagaceae; genus Pollutibacter. Next base: position 32,188 of record CAZDTN010000004.1, on the reverse strand, counting down.
GTAGATTCTACATTAGCCAATGCCTCTAGAACTGATTTAAACTGCTTAGGAGCAGCGTTTGAATGCTCGGTAATACCCTCCCTTAGGACTGCCTGAACCATCGCTTCTGAGCCTTTCTTATAGGTTGTACACTTGTGACAATACTCATGCCCATCGTCGTATAAACTGTTGGCATCCGAAGACCCACAGTTAGTGCATGGTATATGCTTTAAAAAGTTACTATCAGTTCTCATTTAATTCCATGCTCCTGTTCAATTGCTCTAGCGAATTTAATAATATCTCCTTCTGTCTGCATCCGAATACCAATAATCTGTTCATCAGTCAATGGCTTAGGCTTCCAGATCATCTCCTGTACTAGCTTCGTAATGTATTCGTTCATGAGTAATCGTATCCTATATCAATCGTAGAATCCTGCTGCTTCAGTCTGAAGTTCCAGGCATCGATGATATCTTGTAGCACGACATCAATACCATACCGACCAGCAGCATCCAAAGTATTTTGTATTACGAAATGATAGTGCATCTCTTCTTCGTAGTTATCTTCCATAGTTACTCCTTAATTAAAACTCCTAAGTATATATTAATAAATATAATTATATAAAATACCTACTATATAGTATAACTACTAAGTAGATAGTATAACATATTTAAATATCATTGTCAAGCCTAGAATCCATACGACCAAATGAATCGTACTCGTTGCTATCCAGACCTTCGTCTCCTTCGTAATCTTCGTCTTCATCGTAGAGGTCTGCCCTTTCATAAGTTAGTAAGTCATCACTGACAGTAGCGTAACATTTATTACACATGTCTAAGTACTCATTCGTATGTACACTCTTACGAGTGGCTTCAAAATCAGACAGCATTTTATTGCAGCAATAACATCTCATAGTAGTGCGTCTCCTAAAATTTTATAAGCCCACTGAAATTTATTCTCAGCGTTACGCTTCCGTTCCATCATAAGTACTTGAATCTTAAAGCTTTTATCTAGTCTTAGGAATCTCTGTGCTTCTTCTTTATAACCAAAGATTCTAACGACTGAACCATCTTCATCTAAAACCTTATATAACTTTTTCATAGTCCTCCCCATTGTGCTGCCATTGCGTCTGCGATACCCTGGTATGTGGTACTCCTAAGCTTCCATCGATCAGGACTAGGTGGCATCTTATGTACCTTTGCTTCTCTACCCTCCACGATGTTAGTAGGCACAAGCTTAGGTAGATTCTTAAGCCATAAGCAAGTCGCTTTAGTTTCACCATGACCAAACTGCCAAGGCTGGATAATCTGATCTGGTTTTCTAATCTTAGAAGAGATTACACTAATCGGATTCTCTAATGCAATACGCTCTATTGGTGCTGATAATAATACCTTGACAAACTCTAAAGCTTCCTCCTGTTCTTTTGCTTTCTCTTTAAACCATCTCGCACCTGATACTGCTAAGTGTGTACATGGTGGATGAGCGATCATTAAATCCCAGCCATCGTTAATGATGTCTAGCACATCCCCTTGATAGTGTTTTCCAGGGACATCAGTAGGAAGCAAGTCGCATGATGTTGCGTCGTGTCCTAACTTAGTAAAGGCATCCCTAACCCGACCACTATACTCACAAGCCACTAGTACTTTCATTGGAATACTCCATATAAATAACAAGATAATTCTAACCCGATATAGTATAACACATGTCCACCAAAGTAAGCAAGTGCAAACCATAAAATATATTTAATGTATTTGTCTTCATTATCGTTAAACATTTTAGTCTCCCACCCAACGTACACCACCAGTATTACCACGACTAGCTTGATAGTTTGCTTCTGCTCTATTGACTGATTCCATCCATCGAATTGTAGCAGGGTCTTTACAGATCACACTATCGAGTGCTGCTAATTTCTCTGCCAAGATTAGTGCATTATCCTGGTCTTCAATCAATTTATTTTTAAGCTTTCCCATGTTATCTCCTAAGTATTCCACAAGTTTAGTGTTGCAATTTGTTGCTGTGCTTCTGCTCTGATCTCGTTTAACTCATCAGCAATTCTAGCACCATCAATGTCACGAATCCATCGATGACCAAACCACTGCTTAACTCTGGGATCAAAGTATAAATCTATATGATTTTCTCCCCAGATAATTTCTAAATCAGTATTCCCTTTGCTAATCTCTTCACCTATTGCCCTCATTACCTGAGCATAACTAGGTTTTCTACCATCGAATACAATCTCTTTAATTGGATTACATACGCTCATGAATGTATCCCTCCTCAATTAAATGTCTAGCAGTCCTGCCAAACCATCCTTGCAATTGCCATGCCATACCAGTATCTACTAGGGTTTGCCATGCTTCTAAAACCTGGTCTTCACTATCTGTTTCAATGTAACCTTCTGCAATTCCTACAGCATCAAATGTATTCATTTTAAAACCCTCCTATTTAACTGATACAATTAAACCATCTTGCATTTTAACCTGGGCAAAAAACTCTCTGCCCTGCCCTGTAATATGGGGACGATTAGCCCCTACCAATTCACCTGTAGACTGGTATTCATTACCAAATATACTGGTTTCAATATACTTTAAGCGTTGACCTACACTAGCTTTTAAATCCTTCTTACTTGCATAATTGAATACTAACATTTTTAATTCTCCTTTGCTTAGTTGATGAGACAAGTATACTACAATCTAATACACTTGTCTATAGGTATAAACCCTAAGTCTACTGCATTGCAACAATCTTAATTACCTTAGCCATCTTAACCCCATGTGCCTTATATGCTATCACTGATACATTCTTATCATAACATGCTCGGCAACCATTACATTTACCCTCATGCTGGTATGCTTTACACTCGAAAGCATTCTCTGGTACGGTATCGCTAAAGATAGTACTAGTAGTTTGACCTTTAATAACTTCACCAGTAACACTATCGCTTGAGAATCTTACCACTACATTAGGTAATGCCATCATAGCGTCAATAGTATGCTGAAATTTAATAAATTTGTGCATTCTAGTGGGTAACCAATGCTTAACCCATGGTGTAGCTTTCATTACTGCTAGAATCTTATTTGCAAGTCTAATATCGTACATGTCACCAGAATCAAACCATCTAAAATATCGGGATGAATCTAAAGCCTGTACCATGTCACTAACCCAATTATCCCTATGCCAATCCTCACGATTAAATTCCCTAGGTTTTTTGACATTAGCAAACCTGTAATTCCCTGTAGTTGCATAGCAACCTTGACATGCTGGTACAAGTCCACCATCATCGGATCGTGATCCTGGGCAAGTATCTAAAGCCTGTAGTGACCATGATAGAATCCCATCTAGTTTACTTGTTTTAGATAACTTGATCATTATATTAACTCCTCCATAGCTTGAGTAATCTTATACCCTAAATTACTGATAATTGCAAGGTCTACTTTACTAAATGTTTTCTTACCAATCAAATTAGCAAACTTTTGTGCTGTATCGTTTACAGGGTAAATCATATCATTACCATAAACACTTTTAACCTTTACAATCAATTCCATATATCCTCCTATTTGTTTTGATGATACCCTAGTAAACTGGATTTGTCTACTAGGGAAAACCCTTAGAAACTTTGACCAAAAAACAAACTTAGGATCAAGGGTAATAGAAAGAAACAAAACCCTACAATTGCTAATAACCCTAGTACTATCTGCTCTTCATACTTGTTGATCATCTTATTACCTCCTGTTGTTTACTTGATGAGTCCAGTATAGCAGATTCTAGTTAGATGTCTATTAGGGAAAACCCTTAGATTATAGTCTTAGGCTATGACCTGGTTAGTGTTGATAGAGTGACACTATCATACCCTCATACTCATAGTTTAGCTCAGAAGTCAACTAGGGAAAACACCTATTGACAAATGCTCAGAAGTATGCTAGGGGGAGGGGGCTACACAAACAAATTAGAGCGTTAGAACCCTCTGAAACACCTAAAAAGGTAAATTAAAGAGTACTAAAAAATAAAAGAAATTAAAGAAAGTTAACGACAGAAGACTACAGATAAATAATACTTAAGAATCAACAGGTTAGTAACTATAGAAGATAGCAGAAGATGAGCTACGTTAGTGAATAATAAAGGCTAGTTAGCTACACTTGCGGAACATGTGCTAGTTTACTGGGTAGACCCGCTAAAGACCTGTGCTCCGTAGGGACTAGAATAAAATAATACTTGACAAAATCTCAGAAGTATGGTATAATAGTTGTACTAAGGAGAAAAAACGCTACGATACTCCTAAGTAAAGAATATATAAAATACATTACTATATAAAACTACTTAGTATAACTTATAAGTTTAACTTAGAAGAAAATTTAGTAGTTAGAAGTTTAATTAAATGTTAGTCTCTACTTACGTAGGAAAAGGCTTAGAGTGGACTTAGAAGAAAAAGAAGACAATTCAGTTGTTGTGTCTATCCCTCGTAGGGGTCGTCCACCTAAGGCTGTCGTAGAAGCGAAGCGTAAAAGAGGTAAGGTTGGTAGACCCCAGGGCGATACAGGAAGGATTGCTGAATTCAAAGCTAGACTCCTGAGCACCACTGGAACTAAAGTAATTGACACTGTCTTAAGGAAAGCCTTAGATGACGGTGATAAGGATCAGGTAGCATGTCTTAAGATGTGCATGGACAGACTTCTACCTGTCTCCCTATTCGAGAAAGATGCTAAGGGTCAGCGGAATGCTGTAACTATTAACATCACTGGCTTAGGTGAGACTAAGGTAGAGGCTATCGAGGATGTTGAGATAATCGACATGTTCGAAGGAAATGAAGAGGATTCAAAGTGAACCTCAACTTCGAACTTCTACCTTGGCAGAAACAAGTATTTAGCGATAACACTAGGTTTAAGGTTATCGTAGCAGGACGACGCTGTGGTAAGAGTAGACTCTCAGCAGTAGCTCTCTTGGTGGAGGGTCTGAGATGTCCTCAAGGCTCAGCAGTGATGTACGTAGCACCTACCCAAGGGCAAGCAAGACAGATTATCTGGGACTTGTTAATGGATCTGGGTAGAGATGTAATCAGCAGTAGTCATGTTAATAATATGGACATCACTCTGATTAACGGTGCTAAGATTTATGTTCGAGGTGCTGATAGACCAGATACCTTGCGGGGAGTCAGTTTAACATTCCTAGTCTTAGACGAGGTAGCTGACATCAAGCCTGATACTTGGGAGAAGGTCTTACGTGCTGCGTTATCAGACAAGAAGGGTAAAGCACTCTTTATTGGGACTCCAAAGGGACGCAACTGGTTCTACGATATGTATAACCTGGGGTCGTCGGAGGAAGATGAGGAGTGGAAGAGTTGGCACTTTACAACGAAAGATAACCCTCTCATTGATCCGAAAGAGATTGAGGGAGCTAAGAAGACTTTATCTTCGTTCAGTTTTAAGCAGGAATACGAAGCCTCCTTCGACAACGCAGGAACAGATTTATTTAAAGAAGAGTGGATTCAGTACGGAGAAGAACCCAGTGATGGTGTCTACCATATTGCAATCGACTTAGCAGGGTTTACGAATGCTAACTACTCCTCTGCAAGGATGAAGAAGCTAGATGAATCAGCAATCGCTGTAGTAAAAGTTACAGATGATGGTGTCTGGTTTGTAAGGAAGATTGAACATGGTCGCTGGGATGTTAAAGAAGCTGCAGCAAGGATTCTCAAGAACATCCGTGAGTTTGAGCCAGTGGGTGTTGGGATTGAGCGAGGCACAGTACGTAACGCTGTACTCCCCTATCTTAGCGATTTGATGAGAGCAAACAACGTCTACGCTCACATACAAGATTTAACACACGGTGGTAAGCAAAAGACTGAACGAGTTGTCTGGGCTTTGCAGGGACGATTCGAACATGGTAAAGTAGTATTGAATGAAGACGAAGACTGGACAGAGTTTATTGATCAGCTTCTGATGTTCCCCACTTCGCAAGTGCATGATGACTTAGTGGATGCTTTAAGTTATGTCGACCAACTGGCTGTAACGTCGTACTTCACAGACCAAGAGGAAGATGAGTATGAACCAAGTGATTTTATAACAGGATACTAATGGCTGAATATTTAAATCAAATGGACGCTTGTCCTCTACCGTTACAGAGCAATAGTCTTAATATCAAGAATCATCTTATTGCTATTAAGGAACATGGCTTAGGAGCACCTGATCCAACTCAACCTAATAATGAGTTCTGGAAAGATAAAGCAAAGAAGTGGAACTGCTCTGAAGGAGACGCTCGTGGCAGACTATGCATGAATTGTCGCTACTACGTTAATGCTTCTTTCATCAAAGAATGTATCGATTATTTCCCAGTAAAAGACTTAAAAGCTTCTGCATTGCCTGTCACTCCTAAGTGGAAAGATATTGAAACTAAGCCTCAGGCATACTGCACATTGCTAGACATTACTTGTTCTCCTGTTCGTACTTGTGATAACCAGCTAATGGGTGGTGCTATCGATGACGATAAGATGAAACTTCCAGAGTTTAAAGACATCCTAAAACAAGATAAGGAAGAAGAATGAGCATAGTTGGAAGTTTATTCAGAACAGTTGCTCCTGCGTTAGTAGATAACCTAGAAGCACAAGGTTTATTTAAAAGTTCTAGTAGAGTAGCTCCTAGTCTTGTACCAGAGATGTTTATTGGTAAAGAAGGAATTAGTAATCTAGGCGAAGCAGGGATGATTGATGCTCCTGCTGCTACAAATCTATTAGAGAATGCTCAGCGTGACTGGTTTAAGTTACCAGCAGAAGAGTGGGATAAACTATATGGCAAACAAGCTGTAGCGTTTGACCCAGTAGCAAACAAAGCAATGCTAGAGATCAGCGATAAAAATGTTGATCTACGTCGTAGTGTTGATCTAAACAAAATCCCTGAGAACGAAGTACTAGCATTCGATGAAATATTCAAAGCAGACACACTAAAAAAAGCTTATCCTGATCTAAACGATTTAACTGTTTCTTTCTTAGACGATCCTACTTCTTCTCGCTTAGCAGCATTCGCTCCTGAGCAGAACATGATCCTATTTAATCGTCAACATCCTGACTGGAAGAACTCCGATGCTCCAATAAAGACTGCACTGCATGAAGTACAACACTTTGTGCAAGGCAAAGAACTCTTCACAATGGGCGAGAGCTTTGCTAGAACTCTAAATGAGAACCAACTATATCAAGATTCTTCTCAGGCATTAGGACAAGTTATTGCTCAGTCTGTCCCTGAATCTTTACAGTTTGCTAAGCAATACAAAGGACTTGGATTTAATAAAGACCAAGTAATTGATGCAGTAGCTGGTTTCTCTTCCAAAGATGGTTTATCTGCTCGTGCTAGTTTAGCAAAAGCTTTTGGTAGTAAAGACATGGCTGATAAGTTTATCTCGAATGCTCAGAAATATCCAGCACTCGACGCTGCCGTAAAAGCAAAAGATATTTCCAGCCAAGCATATCAGCAATCCGTAGCAGACTATATGCGTGTTGCTGGAGAAGTATTCGCTCGTCAGACAGAGCAACGTCGTGGCATGAGCGTAGCAGAACGTATTGCAAATCCTGCAATGCAAGCCATTGAGACTGATCCATTAAACCAAAGAGCAGGTATAACCATCGATAACATGACTGCTCCTCGTGCAGCAGATCCGTTCCAGATGCAAGTTCCACAATCAACCATTCCAGGAATTTAAAACATGGCAGAATTTAAAGAAGATCCAGTTACTGAATCTGATAAAGAATTAGTATCTTTCATCGTTGATCACACAACTCGATGGAGAGATCATCGGGATGTAAATTATTTAGATAAGTGGGAAGAGTATGAAAGATTGTGGCGAGGAATCTGGGATGGGGCTGACAAGACTCGTGAGTCCGAGAGATCTCGTATTATTACTCCCGCCCTCCAGCAAGCTATCGAAGGAAAACAGGCTGAGATTTCTGAGGCAGTGTTTGGTCGTGGTGAGTTCTTTGATATTACGGATGATCGCCAAGATCAAGATAAGTCTGACATTCCGCTAGTACGTCAGCAGATGCATGAAGACTTTAAATTTACTAAAGTTAAGAAAGCAATTGATGATGTAATTCTCTTAGCAGAATTATACGGTACTGGTATCGGAGAGATTACCGTAGAAGAGAAGACTGTGATGTATCCTTCTACTCAACCTATTCCTGGTACTAGCATGGCAGCAATTGGTGTTACCGAGCAGAAGAAGTTCATGGTACACCTAAATCCAATCAATCCTCGTAACTTTCTTATCGACCCTAACGCTCGTGATATCGAGTCTTCGTTAGGTATAGCGATTGAGGAGTACATGCCCTATCATGCTATCGTCAAAGGCATGGTTGATGGTACATACCGTAAAGTAGGAATCACTCCTAGCTACAACGACATGGACTTAGAGCCTGTACAAGAGATGTCTCCTAAGCAAGATGGTAAAGTACGAGTCATCCGTTACTATGGTAAAGTTCCTCGTGAGTATCTAGAGAACTTACAAAAAGCTGAAGGTGAATCCATTGTAGAACTATTCCCTTCTGGTTCAGAAGCTGAAGACTACCAAGACATGGTAGAAGCAATTGTCGTTATTGCTGACGACCAATGGCTCTTAAAAGCTGAAGAGAATCCTTATATGATGAAGGATCGTCCTATTGTCGCTTATCAAGCTGACTCGATGCCTGGTCGTTTCTGGGGTCGTGGTACTGCTGAGAAGGGCTACAACATGCAGAAGGCTGTTGATGCACAGATTCGTGCTCACTTAGATAGCCTTGCTCTGACCACTGCTCCGATGATGGCAATGGATGCTACACGTCTACCTCGTGGTGCTAAGTACGATGTGAAGCCTGGTAAGAACTTACTAGTCAATGGTAATCCTAATGAGATTATGATGCCATTTAAGTTTGGCAATACAGATCCTTTGAACATGGGAACTGCTCAGACTTTCCAAGCAATGCTCCTACAAGCAACAGGAACAATCGACACTGCTTCGATGCCTGACAAGGTAGCTGCAGGTGAAGCTTCTGGTGCTGGCTTGTCAATGGCTCTATCGGGCTTGATGAAGAAGAACAAGCGTACTCTGATTAACTTCCAAGAGGACTTCTTAATCCCCTTCATTACCAAATCTGCTTATCGCTTCATGCAGTTTGACCCAGAGCGTTATCCAGTTAAGGATTTCTGCTTCATTCCAGTATCTACCTTAGGAATGGTAGCTCGTGAATACGAACAACAGCAGATGATGGGTTTATTATCGACCTTAGGAGCTCAATCTCCTATCGTTCCTTTGCTCCTACAGGGTGTAATCCAGGGTTCAAGCATCTCTAATCGTGAGGAAATCATCTCTGGACTGCAGCAAATGAGTCAACCTGACCCAGTTCAGCAGCAAATCCAGCAGATTGCCCTAGCAAAAGCTCAGGCAGACCTACAAAAGACCCAGGCTGAAGCTGCTAAGGCGATGGCTGAGGCTCAGAAAGCTGGTGCTCAAGCTCAAGTAATCCCCATTGAAACCCAAATTAAGGCTGTAGAGGCTGCAAATAAGCCTAAGGGTACTGACCCCTTCGTTCAGGTGGAGAAAATCGCTAATTTAGCCCTTAAAGAGGCTGATATTAACTCCAATGAGCGTATTGCTATGTTGCAAACTGCTACGAAAATGCAATAAACTCTTGACAAATCTGTAAAAATATGGTATAATATTTACACACTAACACAATAAACTCTCCTTGTCAAGGAAAAAGAGTATGAATCGAGAATTACAGGATTATTACGAGAACAGATTCAGCATGATGGCTACTCCAGGGTGGCAGGATCTGTTAGAAGACATAGAACTAATGCTTAGCTCCACAGACACAGTCAAAGGTGTAGAAACTGTAGAGCAACTCCACTTCAGGAAGGGAGAAATCTCTATCATGACGTGGCTAAAGAATTTAAAACAGTCAAGCGAAGAAGTCTACGAGCAATTGCAGGAAGAATCTGAAGATGCCAAGAAGACTGTTTGACTTTGAATGCAAGAATTCACACAACACTGAGTCCTTCGTCGATGTAGACACAAAAGAAGTTCAGTGTGGTGAGTGTGGCGAGATTGCTACTCGCATTCTTTCCTATCCTCGGTTGGGTTTAGATCCAGTCTGTGGAGATTTCCCCAGTGCTACTGCACGATGGGCAAAGATGAGAGCTGAGAAGCTGGCATTGGAAAGAAAAACAAAAGCAAATCACGGCTCGTAAATGGACTCTTGACCACCGAGCTATTTTTTAAATGTCCTAAAATCGCATTGCGACAGGAGAATATACATGGCTGCTAATTTTATCGAACTGCAAGAAGAAGTAACTGACGAGAAGTACGCTGATCCAACACAAGACGTAGCAACACAAGAAGCTGCTGAGCAACCAGCAGAACAACCTGTAGAAGCTGCACCAGAACTACCTGAGAAGTATCGTAATAAGTCTCTTGATGAGATTATTAAGATGCACCAAGAAGCCGAGAAGTTAATCGGACGACAGGCACAAGAGGTTGGTGAAGTACGTAAGTTAGCTGACTCACTTCTAAAGCAACAACTCGAACAGAAGCACGACACACAGCCAAGTAAAGCACAAGAGATTGATTGGTTTGAAGACCCTGCTAAGGCAGTAAATCAGGCTGTAGCAAATAACCCAGTCCTAAAGCAATTGCAAGAACAACAAGCTCAACAAGCTCAGTTGGTTGCAATGCAGACGATTGAGAAAGCTCATCCTGATTATTTAAGTATTGCTCAGTCTGATGATTTTGCTTCTTGGATTCAAGGATCAAAAGTTCGAATGGAGCTCTTTGCTAAGGCAAACAACTACGATGTTGATTCAGCGTTAGAACTGTTAGAGACTTACAAGTCTTTACGCAACGTCAAACAACAAAAAGCAGAAGCTACTAAAGCTGCTGACGAATCGCTGAAGAAAGTCGAAGAAGAAAATCGTAGCAAAGCACTTAAGACCGCTGCTGTACAACAAGGTGGTACTGGGGAGTCAACAAAACCTGTTTATCGTCGTGCAGATCTTATTCGCTTAAGAATGCAAGACCCAACTAGATACGAAAGCATGGCAGAAGAAATTCTCCAAGCTTACGCAGACGGTAGGGTACGTTAATTTAATTTTAATTTAGGAGATTTATAAAATGGCAATCGTCGCATATCCAGGTGGATCAACATCCATCGTTAACAAAACTGCAGCAGACAAGTTTATTCCAGAAATCTGGTCTGATGAAGTCATCGCTGCATATCAGAAGAACCTAGTATTGGCAAACCTCGTCAACAAAATGACGATGCGTGGTAAGAAGGGCGACACGCTCCATATTCCTAAGCCAACACGTGGTGCTGCTTCTGCTAAGTCAGCTAACACTGTTGTAAACATTCAAGCTGACACAGAGACCGAAGTATTGGTCACCATCGACAAGCACTTCGAGTACTCACGTTTCATCGAGGACATCGTCGAAGTTCAAGCTTTGGCTTCTTTACGTCGTTTCTACACCGAAGATGCTGGTTACGCTTTGGCTAAGAAAGTTGACGATGAGTTGTTCCAATTAGGTAAGACCTTTGGTAACGGCACAACCACTTGGGTACATAGCAACAGCTACTACTCCAATGCTGGTACTGCTCTTGGTGCTTATGCAGAAGACACTGTTGCTTCTTCTTCAACCTTCACCGATGCAATTTTCCGTGCATTGATCAAGTTGATGGATGACCAAGACGTTCCAATGGATGGTCGTTTCTTCGTAGTTCCTCCTTCAGTACGTCAGGCTATTCTTGGTATTGATCGTTACAACAGCTCTGACTTCGTTGATGGTCGTGGTGTTAACAATGGCTTGATCGGCAGCCTCTATGGTATCGACATCTATGTATCTAGCAACTGCCCAATCATCGAGACCGATGCTAACAACACTGCAGGTGGTGATGTTAAAGCAGCTATCCTTGCTCATAAAGATACTTTGGTATTAGCTGAGCAGATGTCTGTTCGTAGCCAAACTCAGTACAAGCAAGAGTACTTGTCCACTCTGTACACTGCTGACACCCTCTTCGGTGTTAAGACAGTACGTCCAGAAGCTGGCTTTGTATTGGCTGTTAACGGCTAATAGTAGTTCTCAAGACTCTCCAGCGTTTGCTGGGGAGTTTTGTTTAAGTGCATTCTCTGAGTGTATTTAAACAAACATAGGAGATAGTTGATGGGTATCTATCGTGGAGCAGGTGGCTCAGGCGACGCAATAAATGATTCTTCCAGTGAAGCACTCATTACAATTCAAGCAAGAGACGCTGCACTAGCTGCACAGACTGCTGCTGAGACAGCACAAACTGCAGCACAGACCTCTGCAACAAACGCTGCTACGTCTGCAACTAATGCATCTAATAGTGCAACTTCAGCATCTACTTCCGCAACAAACGCAGCTACGTCTGCAACATCTGCTGCAGGATCAGCAACAACTGCTACAACTAAAGCCTCTGAAGCTTCTACTTCTGCCTCTAGTGCAAGTACATCAGCAACTAATGCAGCTTCTAGTGCTTCTGCTGCATCTACTTCTGCGTCTAACGCAGCAGCATCTGCTAGTTCAGCTTCTGGTTCTGCTACAACTGCTACTACTAAAGCCTCTGAAGCTTCTACTAGTGCAACTGCAGCAGCAACTTCTGCGACTAACGCAGCAAACAGTGCAACTGCAGCAGCAACTTCAGCAACCAATGCAGCAGCGTCAGCCACATCTGCTTCTAATAGTGCATCAACCGCTACGACACAAGCTACTAATGCGAGTAATAGTGCTTCTTCAGCATCAACCTCTGCATCTAATGCGTCTACTTCAGCTACAAATGCTGCAGCTTCCGCTACATTAGCTAATGATTGGGCTACTAAGACTTCTGCTCCAGTAGCTGGTGGAGAATATTCTGCTAAGTATCATGCTCAACAAGCAGCGACATCAGCATCTAGTGCAAGTACTTCTGCATCTACTGCAACTACTCAAGCCACTAACGCAAGTAACTCAGCATCTGCTGCAGCGACTTCTGCTACCAATGCTTCTAATAGTGCCTCTGCTGCATCTACATCAGCAACAAACGCTGCATCTTCTGCTTCTGCTGCTTCAACTTCTGCTACGAATGCTGCATCTTCAGCTACATCTGCTTCAGGTTCTGCTTCGACAGCCACTACACAAGCAACTAACGCAGCTAACTCAGCTACTGCTGCTGCAACTTCAGCAACGAATGCAGCAAGTTCTGCTACAAGTGCAAGTAATAGTGCTTCGACTGCAACAACTCAGGCTACCAATGCTAGTAATTCTGCGAGTGCTGCAGCTACCTCAGCTACTAATGCTGCATCGTCTGCAACTAGTGCTGCTAACTCAGCGATTGCTGCTGAAGCGTCTTACGATTCATTTGATGATCGTTACTTAGGTGCTAAATCCTCTGCTCCTACCTTAGATAATGATGGTAACGCTCTTTTAACTGGTGCGTTATACTTCAATACAACCACTAATGAGATGAAAGTCTGGAGTGGTTCTGCTTGGTTAAATGCCTATGCTTCGTTATCTGGTGCGTTGCTTGCTTCTAATAACTTATCTGACTTAAATAATACTGCAACTGCCAGAACTAATTTAGGTGTTGCTATTGGTACAAATGTACAAGCATATGATGCTGACTTAGCAGCAATAGCTGCATTATCTCCTACATTAGATAATTTTATTGTTGGTAACGGAACTACATGGATTTTAGAAACACCTTCACAGGCTAGAACATCTTTAGGTGCAACAACTGTAGGTTCTAATTTATTGACTTTAACAAATCCAAGTGCTGTTACTTTTCCAAGATTTAACGCAGATAATACTGTAAGTTCTTTAGATGCTGCGACATTTAGAACTGCAATCGGAGCTGGAACAGGAAACGGAAGTGTTACAAGTATTACTGCTGGGACTGGTTTATCAGGCGGTACAATCACAACTTCAGGAACAGTAGCTTTAGCCAATACAGCAGTTACTGCAGGTTCTTATACTTATACAAATTTGACTGTAGATGCTCAGGGAAGAATTACTGCTGCTTCTAGTGGAACTGCTCCAGTAACTTCCGTAAGTGGAACATCGCCAATAGCTTCATCTGGAGGAACAACTCCAACTATTAGTTTAGCAAGTGGATACGGTGATACGCAAAATCCATACGCATCTAAGACAGCTAATTTCGTTTTAGCTGCTCCTAATGGAATTGCAGGTACTCCAACATTTAGATCACTTGTTGCTGCAGATATTCCTACATTAAATCAAAACACTACTGGAACAGCAAGTAATGTAACAGGAACTGTTGCTATTGCTAACGGAGGAACTGGTGCTACTACTGCAGCAACTGCTAGAACTAATTTAGGACTAGGTACAATGGCTACTAAGTCTAACGTAGCTATCTCTGATATTTCTGCAACAGGAACTCCTAGTTCAACAACTTATTTACGAGGTGATGGTAGTTGGCAAACTATTTCAATCTCACCAACTCCAGCTTCTGTTTCAGATCAGGCTAATACAAGCACTGGATATTTTTCTTTACCTGCTGGAACAACAGCACAAAGACCTGTTTCTCCGCAAAACGGATCTACTAGATTTAATACTACAACAGGAGTTCCAGAATGGTGGAGTTCAGCAACAAGTTCATGGATTCCATTTAACCAAGGTGTTTCTTATACTGGAAATTATCTTGTTATTGCTGGTGGTGGCGGAGGCGGTGGCGGTGCTCAAGGTGGAGGAGGAGCTGGTGGATATAGAACAGCAAGTTTTACCTTTAATACTGGAACTGTTTATACAATAACAGTTGGAGCAGGTGGTACTGGCGGTCCAGGAGACGGTTTAGCAGGTTCAAGAGGTGGTTCTTCTTCTATTAATTTCATCACAACAAATGGTGGTGGTGCAGGATCTCCAGTTTCTTCTGACAGAAATGGCGGTAGCGGAGCAGGTGGTCCTGTTAATACTGCTGGTGGTGCAGGAACTTCTGGAGAAGGAAACAACGGAGGAGCTGGTGGTGGAGGAACAGGTTCTAGCGGTGCTGGAGGTGGCTCTGGTTCTGCAGGATCAGGAACTACGGCTGGTTCTGGAACTGCTTCTTCAATTACTGGAACTTCTGTAACTCGTGCTGGTGGTGGTGGTGCTGGGCGAGAAGACGGAACAAATGCTTCTGGGTATGCTGGTGGTTCAGGCGGTGGTGGAACAGGTGGTGGATCTGGTTATGGTGCTGGAGGTGGAAATCAAGCAACTGCTGGATCGGCAAACACTGGTTCAGGTGGTGGAGGAGCTGGTTATGCACAAAGTAAAACAGGAGGTAACGGCGGTTCTGGAGTAGTAATTCTTTCTGTACCAACAGCAAATTATTCTGGTGTTACGACTGGGTCTCCAACCGTTACCACAAGTGGTTCAAATACTATTTTAACTTTTACAAGTTCTGGCTCATATACAGGTTAAGGAATAAATATGGCACATTTTGCTAAAGTTTTAGATGGTAAAGTCGTTCAAGTTATTGTTGCTGAGTCTGATTTTTTTAATACTTTTGTAGATTCCTCTCCTGGAGAATGGTTTCAAACTTCATATAATACACACGGAAACGAGCATCCTGAAGGTCGTCCTCTGCGTGGCAACTATGCTGGAATTGGCTACAACTATGATAGGGAAAACGATGTATTTTATGCTCCGCAACCTTATCCGAGTTGGATATTAGACACATCTACATGGTTATGGAAAGCTCCCTATCCCTGTCCAATAGATGAAAATAGATATATATGGAATGAAGAATCTCTTTCGTGGAAAATAGAAAAATAAAATATCATGGCACATCATATGGAAGAAGGAGTAAAAGTACTTGGAGACGCTGTTTCCATTGCTACGGTTTTAGGCACATTAGCTCAGGTTCTTCCTGCAGTGGCTGCTTTGTTTACAATTATTTGGACTGGATTTAGAATCTATGAAACTGATACAGTTCAAGGCTGGTTAGGTAAAAACAAGAAAGCAAAGAAAGATGAGTAGACCTCATTCCGTAGGTAAAGACTTAGTAGCTAATACTAAGACAACAATGTTTACTGTTCCAACTAGGAACATTGCTAAGTGGTTGCTATTGTTTGCTACAAATCACAGCACTTCTTCTAAGTGGTTCTCATGCTGGTGGTATGATGCTAGTGAAAATACTGAGATTGAAGTACTATCTCAATATGCTATTACTGCTAAGGACTTCCTAAGAATAGACGGAACAGCTTATGTAGTATTAGATGAAGGCGACGAGATCAGAGTACAATCAGAGACAGGCTCGACAACCACTTGTATTGTTACTGTCGAGTTAGAGCAACGCAGCACCGTACAACAGTTTAACTAAGGAGCAATCATGAAAAAGACGAAAGCAGAAAAGAAGATTTCTAAAGTAATGCGTGAGTATAAAAAAGGAGAACTCAATATTGGTAAGTCTCCTAAGAAAGTTACATCTCGTAAGCAAGCCGTCGCTATTGCTCTAAGTCAAGCTGGTATGTCTAAGCCAATGAAGAAGATGGGTGCTAAACGTGGCTACTAAACCTGGCTTATATGCCAATATCCAAGCTAAACGTAAAAGGATAGCTCAAGGATCTGGAGAGAAGATGCGTAAGCCTGGCACTAAAGGTGCTCCTACAGCTAAAGCTTTTAAGGAAGCTGCTAAGACAGCAAAGAAGAAATGATTAAAAAAGGTAAAGAAACATTCTCTGGCTATAATAAGCCTAAACGTACTCCTAATCATCCGACTAAATCCCATGCTGTATTGGCTAAGTCTGGAGATACGGAGAAGCTTATTCGCTTTGGTCAACAAGGTGTAAGCGGAGCAGGTTCAAATCCTAAGACCCCAGCTCAGAAGGCTAGGCAAAAGAGCTTCAAAGCTCGCCATGCTGCGAATATCGCTAAAGGAAAGCTCTCTGCTGCGTACTGGGCAGATAAAGTTAAGTGGTAGGGTATTGACTTTTAACCAATTTTATGGTATAATATATTATGGCATCGATGAACTATATCCAACTTGTAAATGACGTACTAGTCAGGCTGCGTGAGCCAGAGGCTTCTTCAGTCTCTGATACTGCCTATGTCAAGCTTATCGCTAAGTTTGTCAATGATTCTAAGCGTGTCGTAGAAGATGCTTATAACTGGAATGCTTTGTCTGAGACACTATCAGCAGATACGACTGCTGATTTATTTAACTATGTTTTAGAAGGATCAGGTCAACGCTTCAGGGTAATTGATGTTATTAATGATACTACTAATATCTTTGTAGAATTAGCTACTACAAAATGGATGGATCAGCAGTTTTTAATAAGTACTCCAGTTCGTGGAGCTCCTGCATATTATAACTTTAACGGAACAGATTCTAATGGAGATACACAGGTAGATCTATATCCTATTCCTAACGGTGTTTATAATATTCGTTTTAATATTATTAAACCACAAGAGCCTTTAGTAGCTAACGCTGACATTCTTTTAGTTCCTCATGAGCCAGTAATCTTAGGAGCTCTTGCAAGAGCCCAGGCAGAGCGTGGCGAAGACGGTGGAGTTCAAGCTGGGGAAACATATCAGTTAATGCGTCAGAGCTTAGCAGACGCTATAGCACTTGAATCTGGTCGGTATTTAGAAGAACAAACTTGGGACTGGGTCTAATGGCTAGTCCACTACAGACAGCTTCAATAGCTGCCCCAGGATTTTATGGACTCAATACTCAGGAGTCCAGTATTACTTTATCTTCTGGTTTTGCATTAAAAGCTCAGAATTGTGTGATTGATCGATATGGTCGTGTTGGTGCTCGTCGTGGATGGACACCAGTGAATACCACAATTAATACTGACTTAACTTCTACTAAACCAGTAGAGTTTTTGTTTGAAGTAGTTACTGGTGGTGGTACAGAAGTACTGAGTGCTGGAAATAATAAGTTATTCGTAGGAACAACTACGATGACTACTAAGACAGTACGCAATACAAATAATAATGGCGATGCTACGTACACTATTACAGCGAATAACTGGCAAGGTGCAGCATTGTCGTATGGCGATGTTAATGATTTTTTACCTCATGTATACTTAGCACAGGCTAATCATCCAATGTTAGTATGGCATGAGTTACCAGCAGCAGGAAGTGCTTTTGATGCTCATGATAGTGGGACTTTTGGTTTTCAGCGAGTTGGCGATCACGCTAGATTGCCGTCCAACCATAGTACCTCGACATTCATGCCAAGTTGGGTCTTATCCGCTTATGGTAGGATATGGTGTGGTGGCATCACAGGCGATACCCAGACTGTCTATTTCAGTGACTTATTAAGTGGTACAGACTTTTTAAATGGATCTGCAGGATATATTAACTTAGAAGAAGTTCTTCCTAATGGAGATCCAGTAGTAGCTGCTGCAGCACATAATGGATATATTATATTCTTTGGTCGTAAGAATACTACAATTTATGCTAATCCGTTAGACACAGGAGCTTTAACTCTTGTTGAAGTACTAAGTAACGTAGGATGTATTGCTCGTGATTCAGTTCAGAGTATTGGTACTGATGTTCTGTTTTTATCTGACGCAGGAGTTCGTAGTCTACAGCGAGTAATTCAAGAGAAATCTCTACCAATGCGAGATATTTCTAAAAATGTTCGTGATGATCTAATGACTGCTGTAGCTTCTGAGACAGATTTAACTAAGATTAAAAGTATTTATTACGAGCGTGATGCAATATATTTATTGACGCTACCCACAAGTAAGTTTGTATATTGTTTTGATACACGTGCTGCACTACAAGATGGATCAATGCGTGTAACTATATGGGATAGTCTTGATCCTAAAGCATTTGCTGTAACACAGGATAGAAACTTATTAATAGGTAAGAACGGATATATTGGTAAATATTTCGGACATAGCGATAACGGAACTTCTTATCGTTTGCAGTATTTTACTAATTACTTTGACTTTGATGCTTCTACTTCTTTAAAAATTTTAAAGAAAATAGGCTGGATTGTTATTGGAGGTACTAATCAATCTCTAGCTGTTAAATGGGGTTTTGATTATAGCGAAGGCTATCAAGCTACAACATATACCTTAGATACTGCAGTAATATATGAATATGGAATAGGTGAATATAATATTGCTGAATATAGTTCAGGTATTGTTTTAGACCGTTTCTCCATTAATGCAGGTGGACAAGGAACAGTAATGCAGTTGGGTTTAGAAGCAGATATTAATGGTAATCCTCTGTCTATTCAGAAAATTGACGTAGGAATTAAAAAAGGAAAGACTTTAGTCTAAGGATATAACATGGCAAATTATGTAAAAGCAACTAATTTTACAGCTAAAGATAGTCTACCATCTGGTAATGCTGGAAAAATTATTAAAGGTGCTGAAATTGATACTGAATATACAGCGATAGCTTCAGCTATTTCTTCTAAGGCAGATACAAATAGCCCTTCGTTAACTGGTACTCCTACAGCTCCTACGGCTACAACAGGAACAAATACAACACAACTAGCTACAACTGCTTTTGTACAGACTGCTTTGAGTGGTGCTTTCAGTACTGGAATGATTATGATGTGGTCTGGTAGTATTGCTACTATTCCAAGTGGATGGACTTTATGTAATGGTTCTAATGGTACTCCTGATCTTCGTAATAGGTTTGTAATAGGAGCACATAGTGATTCTGCTGGTGTAGCATATTCTACCGTTACAGGAAGTAGTACCCAGACTGGCGGTACTAAAGATGCTATTGTTGTAAGTCATACTCATACTATTACAGATCCAGGACACTCACATACACAAGTTGGACAAGTTAATACAACACAGTTTTCGTATCAAGGAGGCGGTTCTGGAAATCCTGGAATTGGACAACCTTTAAGTTCAAACGGAACAACAACTACTTCTACGACTGGAATTAGTATTGATTCAACAGGTTCTAGCGGTACAAATCAGAACTTACCTCCATATTATGCATTAGCATTTATTATGAAGACCTAAAATGAAGACTCCAGTAGTCTTGCGTGACGACTACACAATGTACTTAGAGCTTCACGATGGAGCATTATGGTTTCATACAGATGTGCATAAGTGGTCGCAGGAAGTAAAAAAGAAGTACTTAGAAGATTTAGATTTACTGCAGTATTTAAATAATGTTCCTTTGTTGGCATTAGTTGAAGAAAAGAACACTAAGCTTGCTAAGTTTGGATTAATAACAGGATGGGATATCTTAAAACCTATAGAAGTTAACGACAAGAAATACACTATATTTATTAGGAGCAAAACATGGGCGGTGCAGTAAAAGCAATCGGAAGTATATTTGGTGGAGGTGGCGACGGAGGAGCAGGTGCTGCTGCTGCTCAACAACGTCAAGCTGCTAGAGAATCTGCTGCTGCTGCAGCGTTCCGTCCAGTGGGGATGACCACTAGATTCGGTACATCTCAGTTCACTCGTGCAGTAGATCCTGCCACAGGAATTCCGTATATCTCTTCTGCTGGCTATACAGCAGCTCCTGAGCTTGCAGGAATTCAAGAACAACTCTTTGGTAGATTTGCTCCTACGCTAACACAAGCTGAACAAATGGCTGGTCAGTATGCTCCACTGACTCCTGCTGCTCAACGCTTGTTTGGTTTAGGTGAACAATATCTAGCAACATCACCAGAGCAAGCTGCTCAGGATTACATTACAAGTCAACAAGCTTTGTTAGCACCTAGTAGAGAAGCTCAATTATCCAGAGTACGTGGAAACTTATTTGCTCGTGGTCGTGGTGGCTTAGGAGTTCAAACTGGTACAGGCAGTGCTCCTGCATCTCCTGAGTTACAAGCATACTATAATGCCTTGGCTCAGCAAGATCTACAGTTAGCTGCTCAGGCACAGCAAGCAGGGCAACAACGTCTACAGTTTGGTGCTGGTTTATTTGGCACTGGTGCTGGACTCCTTGGTACTCAGGTTGGAGGAGAAGCTGGTGCATATGCTCCATTACAATCTCAGTTAGGATTGGCTGGTCAAGTAGAACAGATGGCAATGCAGCCTTATCAATTAGGTTTACAACTCGGACAAGCTCAACAACCTGGTCAAACTGCTGGTGCTCAGATGTATGGTCAAGGAATGCAACAAGCAGCAGCTACAGAGTTTGCTGGTAGACAAGCTGCATTAAATCGTCAATCACAATTCCTTAGCAGCTTAATCGGTGCAGGTGCAATGGCTGCCTCTGGCGGTGCTTTTGGAGGACTGTTTAAAGGAGGTGGTGGTGGTGGGTTTGGATTCATGGGCGGTAGCAATGGTAGTTTAAGCTGGGGAGATTAATATGGGACAAAATGTAAACTATCTCTTAGGAAATCAACAGACAATGCTCGGAGCAGATCCTGAGCTTTATCGTCAACAATTAGTACAAGCTGAGCAGTCTCGTATCCAAGCTCTTCCTCCTCAGCAAGCCTTAGCAGCACAACTAGGTACTCTCTTTGGTCGTGGCTTAGGTAACGTAGCAACTGGTCAGAACTTCTTTGAAGTTACTAATCCAGTGTTACAGAAGCTTACTAACATTCAGAACATCTACAATACTGCTATGCAGAATGCTGATCCTAATGATCCACTGTCTTTCTATAAAGAACTACAGACACGATTCGCTGATGCTGGTCTAGGTCAACAAGCTATGATGGCTACTCAAGAACTACGTAAAGTAGAGACTGAGATGACTAAAGCTAAGGGAGATGTCCTTAGAACTGAAGCTGCTCAACTAGAACTTTATTCTAAGAATCCTGATTTGTTAATGACTGATATTGCTAAGTTCCGTGAAAAAGGTAATGATACTAAAGCCAATGAACTCTCTGGCTTACTCGGTAAGATTACTCTTCAGCGAGACACTGAGCAAGCTAAAGCATTGGCTGATATTGCTCTTAAGAATGCACAGACTCAAGCACAACTTGCTCAAGCAAATAACATTAAAGAGCAGATTGAATCTGGTAAGTATGACTGGAAAGTTATTACTGATAATCTCGGAACTCCAGTATCAATGGCTAAGATTGACAAGAAGACTGGTAAGACAGAATACGAAGCAATTCCTGATAGTGCAGTAACTCGCTCTGGAGCAGTTCCTGCTCAGAAGTCTGGTGCTCCAGCAGCATCATATACTTGGAAACCTGGTCAAGGTCTAGTACCTAACAAATAATATGCCAATCGTAAATGTACCTGCACTGGGAAATGTACAGTTTCCTGATGATATGCCTTTGGAAGAAATTGATCGAGTCATTCGTCAAGAACTTAAACTAAAGGATCAATACGGCTTAGGAGAAACTATTGCTCGTGGTTTAGAGCGTGGTGTTACTTCGTCTATTCGTGGAGCAGCTCAACTCTTGGGTGGAGCTCCTTCTACAATTCCTCCTGAACAACAAGATTTAATTACTCAGATGCAAGGTACTCCGTTAGGAGATCAAGTATCTAGCTTAGCAGCTCCTGGAGAAATTCAGAAGACTGATCTACAGCGTGAAGCAGAATTTAGAGCAATGGCTGAGCAGCGTCCTGTTGCAGCATACAGTTCACAGATTGCTGGTAGTATTCTAGATCCTATTAACTTAGTTCCTCTCGGAGGAGTTCGTACTGTAGCACAAGGTGCTCGTAATATTGCTGTTGCTGGTGGTGTAATGGGAGCACTTGAGCCAGTCTATGGAGAAGATAGTCGTCTATTAAATATTGCTGGAGGAGCTGCCGTTGGTGGTGTCTTAGGTGGTACAGTAGGAGGACTAATCCAGAAGTATGGAAAAGAAGCTGTTACTGCTGCAGGTAAAGAACTTAAAGACAATCGTGCTGTACTATTAGGTGGTTCTGGTCGTATTACTCAAGATAATGTACCACTAAGTCCTATCGCTCAAGAGATTGCTGATGTTACTGCTGCTAAGAACATTGAACTACAAGATAGTATCGTTCCTCTGCTACAGCAATTAGAAGACAGTGAACTAGCACAGAAACTAACTACTGAGATTGCTCAAGGAGACTATCGCAGTTTCTTTACTGAAGCTCCTTTTAGACTTACTGATGTTCCTTTATCTCGTTTAGTTACTGCATTTAGTGCAGATAATCCACTACGGATGCAGAACTTTGAAGCTTATCTAAAAACAGGTTACAAAGCTGAAAATCCTGAGGATCTTTTAACTCGTATTGTCTCAGCAAACAAAGGTGCTGTAGCTACTGAGTTAGACACCACACCTATCAATATTCCTGCTGACTCCGCAGTGAACTTCTTGCTTAATCGCAAAGTACAAGAGCTCGGTGGTCGTGACTTAATCAATGCTTACATCCCTGCTCTGCAGCGTGGTGTAGATCTAATTAACTCCATCGACGAGTTATTCTTAAATGGTCGTGCTGCTGGCATGACTGATGCAGAGATCGCTGCAGTATTTAAGAAAGACTTCGATGAAGTCAAGCCTATCCTTTTCTCTGCCATTGGTAACGTATCTAATATTGGTCGTGCCTTAGCAGCAGCTAAAGCTCAGAAGAAAGTTCTAGGTTCTACTGAGGAGATCCTCAAAGGATTGACTAAGAATGGTGGTAAAGAACTAACAGACATCTTTGCATTACGTGACGCTGTATCTCAAGTCAAGGCTGCTCCTGGCACTAGCTTTGATAAGAACAAGATGCTTGCTGATCTAACTAAAGAAGCAGTCAAGCAGCCAGGTTGGGCAGATAAGTTCGGTGAATTCGTAGTTAACTCCTACATCTCTGGTCTTGCTACTACTGCAGTTAACGCTGCATCAGGTATCGCTAAGGTTGGTTTGCTAGGTACTGAGCGTATTCTCCAAGCAGTTAATCCAATGTCTAAAGTTAAGATTGGAGAAGTTCTCCCAGCATTTAGAGGATTAATGGATGGTGTGTTGGAATCTGCTTACTTCGCTAAAGAAGGTTTCTTACGTGGTGTTCCTCTCGATGCAGCAATGCCTGAGTTCCGTGGTGCAATTGGTACACAAGAAGGTGCTACTAAATTTGAGAAGATCTTAGGAGAAGTAGTTCGTACTCCAAGTAGAGCCAGCGTAGGTGTTGACGAGTTCTTCAAGGCTATCTTCCGTAAGATGGAGTTCAATGCTCAAGCATATCGCTTAGCTTCTTCTGGTAAATACGGTGATCCTGAGACAGTATACAATGCATTAAGAACAATCAATACTAAGTCAGTAGACTGGAAAGACAACATCCTCAGAGCTCCTGAATTAGCAGGACTTCCTGACGGTGCTCGTGTTAAGCTTGTCGACGACATCCGCAACTTTGCTAAAGAAGCTACATTCCAAGCAGACTTAGGTAGTTTTGGTAACAAGATCCTTGCACTCAGAGCAATTCATCCTTGGGTCGCTCCAGTAGTTCCATTCGTTAAGACTCCTATTAACATTATGAAGGATGCTCTGTCTTACACTCCATTAGGTGTATTTGCTAAGAATACTCCTGTTGATGTAAGAATAGCTCGTACTGCTATTGGTATGGGAATGACTGCTGCATTAGCTCAGCAAGTAGCTGAAGAGAACATTACTGGTTCATATCCTAAGGATGCTGCTAAACGTAACGCTATGATTGCTGCTGGTATTCCTGAGTATAGTATTAAGATTGGAGATACGTGGTATTCCTACGCTCGTGTTGAGCCTTTAGCAACTGTCATGGGTTCTACTGTTGATGGTATTAATGCAGTGCGTGACTATGTAGATAAACCTGCTTATGATTCTAAGAAAGAAAAGAATCTAGTAGTTGATGTCGTAGCAGGTGTAACTAAGAACATTGCATCAAAGACCTTCTTAGAAGGTATCTCTGGTGTAATGCAAGCACTACATGATCCAGAGCGTTACGGTGGTAGCTTTGTCAACAGCTTTGCTGGTCTGTTAGTTCCATCTATCGTAGCAGCTCCTGCTCGTTCACAAGATCCGTATGCTCGTGTAGTTACTGGATTTGGCGAAGCAGTACAAGCTCGTATTCCTGACTTTGGATTAGGTCTTCCTATTCCTTCTCGTCAAGAGTTACCAATACAATCCAAGTTATTCGGAGGAGCAAGAGAGAATCCTGCGTATGGCTTTGCAGCGTACACTGGATTACAGACAGCTCCTGCAGCACGGACTGCAGTACAAGAAGAAGTAGCTCGTACTAAGATAGACTATAATCTACCAAGTAAAACACTACGTGGTGTTGAACTAGAAGGTGCTGACCAGGCTAAATATCAAGCGATTTCTAGCCAGTATGCTGATATGATTCTACCACGTGTTATTGAATCATCTAGCTATCAGAACGCTCCTGATAAACTAAAGAAAGTTATCCTTGAAAAAGGATTACGTAGGGCAAGATCTGCTGCAACTAAAGAATTACTAGCAGAAAAGCTACAAGATCCTGAGTTTAGAAGTCAGTATATCAGAGCACGTCTGGAGAAAAAAGGATTGGAGATGGAAGAATGATTGATCCGTTCACAGCACTAGCAGCCTTTGCTCCGTTAGTCGTAGACTTAGGCAAGTCTTTAATATCTCGCTTCGTAGCCCCTGCTGAGTTTAAACCTGCTACGATAGAACAATATGTACAGATGCGTCAGCTTGACTTAGACATGTTCAAAGCCATGAATGATGCTGGTGGTACTAACCCATCCTATCCCTGGGTAGAAGCTGTAGTAAGACTAATGCGTCCGTCTATAGCTATCATTGTCTTAGGGACTTGGTCTTATTTAGAGTTAAACGGAGGTGCGAATGATACTGTTAGCAACTTTGCTTCTGCCATTGGTTTTTATTTATTTGGTGACAGGAGTCTCTTTTATGCCAAGAAAAGCTTAAATGCGTCTAAGCCCTAATTTCACCTTAGAAGAACTAACTGCTTCACAAACTGCTGAGCGTAGAGGATTAGACAATACCCCAAATGCTACAGCGATTGCTAACCTTACTCGCTTGGCAGCTCTGCTGGAGCAGGTCAGGGCAGTAATCGGTAAGCCAATCATAGTAACTTCAGGTTATAGATCTCCTGAGGTTAACTTAGCCATTGGATCTACCAATAAATCCCAACATCCCCTGGGTTGTGCTGCTGATTTCAAAGTCTCTGGAATGACTCCTAAACAGGTCGTAGAGGCTTGCATTAAAGCGGATATACCCTACCATCAACTCATTGAAGAATTCGCTTCCTGGACTCATATAAGCGTTCCTAACACCCCTTCTGAGACACCCAAGAAACAAGCCTTAATTATAGACCGTAACGGCACTCGTCCGTTCCAATAAAAAAGCCCCTTTGCAGGGGCTCTAAAGTTAAATCTCAAAAGAGAATAGTAGTCTGAATATACCTAAGTCTACTATCAGATGTCGACAATCATCATACTCAGGTATCCATTCAAAGCCCACCATAAATCCAGTGAGAAAGTGTAGTTCAAGACTCATTTGATTCTTCCTTGTATTTATCAATTGCTCGGAGGATGAGAGTTTCTAAACCCAACTGAAGCAGAAGCTTTTTAGCTTCTTCATCTACATCTACTTCTATATCAGCAGATCCGTCTTCATTCTCAATCAGGTTTAGCAGTTCAATTCTCATTTAACTGGACATGCACCACTGGCACACTCGTCCCCTCCATCAAACGATGCTTCATCAATCTTAGTAATCAAGCGAGTCTTAGCAACTAGCTCCTCATACTGCTCTTTAGTAATCTCCTCCAAAGGTGCTTGATGGAAACCATGCTCATTGTGTAGCAAGAAAGACAAGGACTTGTGATTGTTCTTGTAGTTCTTAGCAAGGTACTTCTTGATCTCAGGTAGTTCTTCCTTACGATAGTACACTGTACAGGAAACACTATTGTCTGACCAATGAGCTTGCAACCACTTCACAACTTCTAACTGATCAATCGCAGTCATCTCAGCAGCCAGCTTTGTTCCCTCTGGATAACAGAATGGGAAGCTAACTACCATCGTACTATGATCTTCACTACCATCAAAGTTACGCTGATACTCCACAGGATAACCGTGATCACGACAGACTTGTACTAAAGCGTGGTCTGCTGCGATACGAATCCTACGAATCATGTACCTAGAATACGCAGGATGGCAACCAGAAGTAACACCTGGCAGTAACGACAGAGTACCTGAAGGTTTAACAGTGGTAAGTTTTACTGACTCAGGAAAGTCATGTTTAGCACTATACTCTTTATCAAAAGCTCGTAACTCTTGATAAGCTTCAGATAACCAACTACGCTGATCATCACTTGCTTGTAGGACTCCAGTTACTCCGATGCCCATCCGCATATTACTATGTACAATATCTGCTGTCTCTTCAAGATGGCAGGGTAAAGCTAGACTATGCTTATTGATTCGATATAGCAACTTACAGATGTCGATGAATTCTGATTTACTCGACACATTAGGTAGATATATCTCAGCTAAACAGCAAGTCTCATACGGAGCTAGGGACTGCTCAGCACATGGATTGTAACCCATAACCTTAGGATCTGGATACTGAGTCTCTCCCAGTCGTCCAATCTTTCTGCTGAGCTTCAGGTTAATTAAACCATAAGGCTCGCCCTTGCCTTCGTAACCATCCCAGAAATACTCATGTAGATCTTTGAAGTCGTTGCATACTACGCTGTTATTAGACATAGCTCTCCACGAAGGAATGTTACCCATGTCCCACCGTTTAGCCAGCAAGTATTCAACATCATCAGGATCACCAATAGCAATCTGAGCTGATCGTCTTACATTACCAGCGACTACAATAGCACCGATAATATTCATGATGTCAAGGCAGTCGATAGAGCGAAGCTGTCTTCCTGCTCGCTTCTCAAGAATCTCTCCGATCTTCTCAATGCCCCAACATAAATCCTCAGCACCCGAAGCAGTACCACCAAAGCCCTTGATAGGCGAACCCTTACCACGAACTAGTTTCGTTGAATAAGTAAAGGTTGTAGCAGTATTAGCTAAGAAGGCTGCCTTCAAAGTTTTACCTAGCAATTTAACCCATCCTTCACGAGAGTCAGGTACAATGAAGTCTGCATCATTCGTATCTGCACGAGTAGGGGTCTTAAAGTTTTCATTGACTGGAGGAAGCTTAGAGATATGCTCTCGCTGAATGTTATATCCTACTCCTGAACCAAGCATTAATAGATCCATTGCCCATGTGAATGGACGTACTGGCTGATCTACTACAGTAAATGCACAGTTCTGTAGACTAGCGAGACCTAAGCGACCTACTGTTTCAGTTCCCATCTGCCAAAGGAATCGACCAGCTACAGTGCCTTTCAATTCCATTAGGTATTTCTTCAAGCGTTTCTTCTCAGCTTCTGTAAAGCCACAACCAAGCTGATCATTAGATGCTGCTACGACACGATTCACTGTGTCTTCAAACTCTTCTGTAGGACTACCAGGATCTGCTTCATTCAATCGACGAGCGTATGTCCTTTTGTATGTAATATATCCTACGGTACTAAACGGTGTATTAAATTCTGTCATTCGGTTTCTTCCCAATCTACTTCTTTTAGAAGTCGGTTATAGTTATTCTCAATTGTATCGCTAAAAGTTTCTACTAAATCTTCTGAAGCTATGTCGAGTAGCTCCAGAAGTATTACCTCGTCTAAACTCTTCAACCGTTCTTTTAACTCTGGCAGTGTAAGAGTACGATTCATTTTACTTTTTCTTAGCAGTTCGTTTAGCAGCGTTAGCTTTAGCAGCTTTGATTGGCTGAGTAGAACATGCTTCAATAAAGTCGATGGCTTTCTGTGCTGCATCCTGGAAAGCTTTCAATTGTGCTACAGATTCTTTGTAGTTCCATTCGCTGCACCACCAGTTAACTACGTTCTTGGTATCTGCTTGAACAGTTATGCTGATCTGCCAGTCATCGTCTTTATCCATGCGTCCGTCTACTGTTACGAATGCATTATCGTCTGGGAAAAACTTATTAAATTTTACTGTCTTCACTGGTTTCTGCTCCTCAAAAAGTTTATGTGCATCGTTAAGAATTTTTACTAATGATGTGGTCAAGATAGTGCCTCGCTTTCTCTAGGTCTTGTACTCCGTCTTTATGTTTCCAACGCAGTATATATTTTATCACATTTCCCTCCCAGAAGTCAAGATCCCAAGCTTCGATAATATCCCAAGGCTGAATACCATTGCCTTTGTGGTAGTGTTTACCTCCGACTTGCTTCTCTCTAGGTGTCAACTCAATCTCTTCCACTTGAAGCCTACGGAAGTATTCTTCTAATGTTAAGTCTTTTCCTTCTTCATATCCGAAGGGCTTAGGCATTGCTATTGGATTCATAAATACCTCTTCTTTAAAAAGTCTAAGGAAACAAACATCTCATCGAAGCAACCGTCATGAACTTCGTGTAAGACCACAATACCTCTCCAATAGTTATTACCCTGTGCTCCCAAGTAATCTTCGTCGTGTTCATAGCAACTCCCTGCGATTATCGCTGTAAGCGTTTTTCCATCCGCTCTAGTAGCGTAAGCAACTTGTCTACCTTGCTGATGACCCACAACACACGACTGATGTTTCTTGGAGATAATGGCTGCTGCCGATCCGACAGGGCGATTAAGAGCACCTGCAGTGACATAATGGGAATATAAAACACCATCAATAATAACTGGCTGCTCAAACGGAATAACTTCCCAACCTGCTTCAGCATACTTCAAGTCTCCAATAGATATTGTACCATCTAACATCGAATCGTTTTCAACTGCACGATTAATACGATGCTCATGGTTACCAATCGTTAATACCATTCGTGGTTTATATACCTTATCTTTATTCCTCCGCTGTCTTGCTTGCAAGTCACGCAGTGGTTTTAATAAGATGTCCATTGCTTCGTGTGTTGCTGCTACATCGTGCTTATATCGTCGACCTTCAAAGGACTTCTTTCCCTTATCGTAGCTTGATAATGAAGGCATGTCCGCAAAGTCGCCAATATTAATAATAACATCAGGACGCTTCTTAACAATGTAGTTTCCAATCGCTTTTAAATAACCATAATCATGACCAGGTTTGATCTGACAGTCTGGTATTATTAAGTGGGTCGGCATCGTAATCCTTTACATTAATTTCATATCCGTAGATGTTAGACAAGAAAGAGATAAACTCTCTCATTACGTAATCCCAAGATTGGTCTGCTGAGATGTGAAACTCATGACGAATCTCTTTATTAAATGGGAAGTCATGTCGTGCATCTACCTCATCACCTTCTATAAACTCAAAGCTATATCGATTTACAGGATGTGCCATTTACCTTCCTTCCAGAAATAAATCCAACCTTGTTCGTCCATTCCTAATACTGTAAAATTATCTTTGTCTCCGATCACTTTCCATTCTAGTATTTTCATTCATTCTCCTAAGTATTCGTAGCAGCCGATACAGTAGAAATTTTCTGTAACTAACTACCACGTTTCACTAAATCAAAAAAGTATTCAGCATCCACTAAAACAAGAGGCTTGCTATTGTTCTGCTTCAACACTACGAGTGGCTCAACTAATCCATGCGTCTGAGCTTGCTCATAATCCTTGAAGACTGCAATAGCTTTGCGATTCTTGCACTCAATCTGAAAAGGAAAAACCAGACGAGCAGCCGAGCTAAGCTGAACATCTTCTCCACTCGCTCCCATGCTTGTGCTTCTGACATCATCAGTGCTGAGCGTAGGGAATCGTTGGAGTATCTGGTCTCTCACCCACTGCTGGAGCTTTCTTCCTTTTGCTTTTGCTGACTGTGGTTTCAAACTTCATTACCTTTCTTTTCTTTATCCAAGCTTTAGGTATATGTATCCTAGCGTTACTATTATCCTTAGACACTGTGGACGCAATACATAAAGCATCTTTTGTTTCGCTGATCAGAAAGCCTACAGTATGACAGAGATCTATTTCCGCTTTGACTTCGTCTTCCCATCCTGCGTCGGCAACTGCGTCGACCCACTGGATGTAGATAACTTTGGAGGTTTCCAGATCTCGTTTGGCTGTCTTCTTATCCACAGCAATTGTCCGTTTTCCAGCACCCTTGCTTCGTCTCCTTTGTAAGCCTCCAGGACAGCAAGATACATTTCGTTTTCGTCTTTGCATTCTTTAAGTATTCTCTCTGCTTTAACTGTTCCAATGCCTTTAATCCCAATAACATTGTCTACCCTATCCCCAGTTAAAATCTGTTTATAAAAATTCCTGATTCCTTCTTCCTCAGTTATGAAGTATCGTAGATCCTTAGTAAAATTAAAGTGATCACCACGAATCATATCCAAGTCTTTATCGATAGTACAAATACAATACTCACCAGGTTGTAGTGCATACGCTGCAATACCTATAGCATCATCTGCTTCTTGTCCTTCAATCAACTCAAAGCCCCAAGCATCTATCATGTACTGTCGTAGTAGATCATAGTGCTTAGGCTTAGCTGATTTGCGATTACCTTTATATGGAGCAGTTACTGCTACGTCATGCCTGTAATTACCACCACCTGTTAAGTATCCTTTGTAATCCTCAAAGCCGTTGAAGAGAATCAAGTTCTCCAGAAACTCACCGCACCTAGCTATCGCTATTGACTCTGTGTCTTCTTCAGATGAAAAGCCAATGCGATATACTAGGATGTCCCCATCAATCAGGGCAAAATGCATCAGAGAGCTTCTTCCTCGATGTCAGTTAAGCTAACACCTTTGGGTTTGTACTCGATCAATTCCTTCACAATGATCTTGCTGATACCAACTCCTACACCTTTCTTACCACCAACATTATAATTGTATGGTTTGATAAGTGCTACACCTTTAGAGCCGTTAGCAATCTTTACATTGATAGGGCTACCGCTTTCGTCCACTGCAAGGATAGGATATAACTTACTCTTAGCAGTTACGAAGAATCCCTGATCTGGCTTAGCAGAATCATTCTTAACATTAATACCCATGTCCATCAAAGTCTTTACTGCATCTTTCGATAGGTTACATAAGTCCACCTGGTACTTCTCAGAGTACTTGTTCTTCTCGTTTAATGAAGCCCAGAAGAGGTCAGCTTTGATTGGTACTGGTTTTACTTGATCCATTTATTTCTCCTTAGAAAATAACAACATATATTATACACTACGATTAGTGCTTTGTCAACTGCTTCTCATCTAGACCATCTGATTCAAGGATAGCGATTGTACGTTCAAGTAATTCAAGCGTCTCTTGTTCAGGCAATCTAGTGTACACCATTAAATAACCGTCCTTTTCAGCGAGGACAACTAAATCATTTACTCCTTCAGGTAATTCCTGCATCTCATTCATGGTCGAAACCCTGAGTCATGCATAGCTTCCAAATAATCTGCAGCATCTTCAAGCTTATCTAGTT
>CAZDTN010000003.1:6832-35894 GCA_964508355.1 uncultured Sphingobacterium sp. | reverse complement strand
GAGATGAACAAAAAATGGATCTGGATTATTTCCGGAGTAGTTGTACTGGTTGTTGTACTGTTGGGATTAAAGAAAGCAGGCATCATCGGAAAGGAAGAAGCAACTAAAGTTGCAATAGAGAAAGTCATTAAAAGAAATATCACAGAGGTGGTAACTGCAAGTGGTAAGGTTTATCCTGAACTTGAAGTTAAGATCAGTCCCGATATTTCAGGTGAAATTGTTCAACTCGAAGTACTTGAAGGTGATAGTGTAACAAAGGGACAGCTTTTGGCTATGATTTATGCAGACATCTATGCAACGCAAAGAGACCAAGCCTCAGCAGTTGTTGCTCAGCAATTGGCTCAAGTAGAAAATGCTTCAGCATCTCTTGGATCATTTAAAGCAAGATTAGATCAAGCGGAGCGTCAGTATAATCGCCAGAAGCAATTGTTCCAGGAAAAAGTTATTTCAAAATTGGAGTACGAACAAGCAGAGAATGCTTTTCTAACCGCAAAGGCTGATTATAATGCGGCACAACAATCTGTCAAAAGTGGTAAAGCAGCTGTTGCTAGTGCTCAGGCCAGTTTGAGTCGCGCTAACAAAGATCTTGGACGTACTAGTGTTTTTGCTCCTATGAGTGGTATCGTTTCATTGTTGAATGTAAAGAAAGGAGAGCGTGTAGTGGGTAACTCCATGATGGCCGGTACTGAAATGATGCGTATTGCAGATATGCGTGTGATTGAAGTCAGGGTGGATGTTGGTGAAAATGATGTTCCTAAAGTTTCAATTGGGGATACCGCTTTGGTTGAAGTTGATGCATATAACAAAAGAAAGTTTAAGGGATTGGTTACACAGATATCTAGTACAAGCAGAGGAACTGGTGGGGCAGTTACCACAAGTACTAACGATGCTACAAATTATGAAGTCAGAATTAGGTTATTGCAATCTTCTTATCAGGATTTATTAGATCCTCAAAATTCAAGGAGTTTTCCTTTTCGTCCTGGTATGAGTGCAAATGCAGATATACAAACCAACACGCATAGTAATGTAATTGCAGTGCCAATTAATGCAGTAACAACTCGTGATAAATCAGATACAGCAGCAGTTGGCAGTAAAGATGCCGTTAAAAAGAAAGACGATAAGCCAGCTGAAGAAGGTGGAGAACAAGTGGTAGTGAAGAATATTGATGATTTGGATGAAGTGGTTTTTGTACTACAAAAGGATGGTACAGTTAAACGTGTGAAAGTAAAAACAGATATTCAAGACATCAACTATATAGAAATTATCGATGGTATCAAAGAAGGTGATGAAGTGATTATAGGTCCTTATACAGTGGTGAGTAAAACTTTGCGCCAGGGAATGAAAGTAAAGGTGGTGAAAAAGGAAGAGTTGTTTGAAGAGAAAAAATAAATTAAGTAGAAATAATTTTAAATGGCGATTGAATAATTTCAGTCGCCATTTTTTTATGATTTCCGCTCGATGATATCCAATATCTTTGTCAATATGAAAATAGGAGTCATAGGAAGTGGAAGTTGGGGAACAGCATTAGTCAAAATCCTCACCGACAATAATTGCCATGTCACCTGGTGTGTACGGTCGGATCGTATGGCCAACCACATTCGTACTAGGCATCATAACCCCAAATACCTGAGCTCAGTCTATTTTTCAGATGCTTTTTTATCGGTGGTGCATCAACCGGGAGAGATATATGCCACTTGTGATATTATCGTAATTGCAGTTCCGTCTGCCTATGTTGAAGAATACATCAATCCCTTTTTAAGTACAATTGAAAAAGAGAAAATAATTGTATCTGCAACTAAAGGGATTCTTCCCCAACAAAATTTATTATTAAACCAATTGCTTACTGAAAAAATAGGTTTTGATACAAAAAATTATGTGGCGATAATGGGTCCTTGTCATGCCGAGGAGGTAGCTGCTGAGAGACTCTCTTACCTCACATTTGCTGGGCTTGATGAAGAAGTGACTAAACAGATCGCAGCTCTTTTTTCGACATCTTATTTAAATACTGTTGTAAGTCGTGATGTTGATGGTGTACAATATGCTGCTGTATTAAAAAATGTGTATGCTATTGGAACAGGTATTTCGCATGGATTGGGCTATGGAGATAATTTTCAAAGTGTTTTTGTAGCTAATGCCGCTGGAGAAATGAAAAAATTTTTAAAAGCAGCAAATAAGACAAATGTGACAGTTAATTATGCAGCCTCTGTCTATTTAGGTGATTTGCTTGTGACTTGTTATTCATTGTTTAGTCGTAATCGTTCATTTGGTAACATGATTGGGAAAGGGTATAGTGTAGAAACAGCAAAACTAGCCATGCAAATGGTAGCAGAGGGTTATCCAGCTGCTAAATCAATTCATGAGTTGAGTATCAATTGTGCAGCAAATACACCTATCGCCACTGGGATTTATGAGATTCTTTGGGAGAAAAAGGATGCAGCATCTGTTTTTGCAGAACTTGAAAAGACCTTGATTTAATCTATAATAAAGAGAGAGGCTGCAATACCATCAGCAAAAAATTTCCCTTTGTTGGTAAGTTTCCAACTATTAATATCCTCGATTATTTTTTGTGATTTTATGTAAGGTTGAATTAGGGTATTTATGTTGTCTACTAATGATTGGCCTCCCAGTTCAATTAATTTATCTTTTTCAATTCCTTTGGATCTTCGAATAGCTGTCATACAGTATTCATTTATTTTGTTGTTGATGCTTAGTATTTCCTCTTCGCTAAAGGGTAGATTTTCGTTGATCTGTTCTACATATTTGATGTTGTTGGCGATATTCCATTTACGTGAACTGCCATTGTAAGAGTGTGCAGATGGACCTAATCCAAGATAAGAGTTGCCCTCCCAATAGGCACTGTTGTGTTTGCTTTCATAACCTGGTAAAGCAAAGTTTGAGATTTCATAATGATGGTAACCAGCTTTTTCGGCAAGTGCAAGTAACACTTCAAATCGATCTGCTTGTTCATCTGGATTTACTTGTTGTTTTTCACCTTTTTGTATGAGGGATGATAGTGGGGTTTTTTCTTCAACAGTTAAGGCATAGCAAGATAGGTGAGGTATGTTTAAATCGATTGCAGTTTGTATATCCTTGATCCAACCAATCTGTGTTTGGCCAGGAGTACCATAGATTAAATCAATACTGAAATTTTCAAACCCAGCAGCTCTTATGATATCTATAGCTGCAAATGATTGATTAGCATTGTGTGCTCTATTCATCCATGTTAGGTACTCATCTGAAAAGGATTGTATGCCTAGACTAAAGCGGTTGATCCCCATACTTCTCCACTCGTTTGCTCTTTTTTCAGTTATATCGTCTGGATTTGCTTCAAGGGTAATTTCAGCATCAGGACTGACTTTAAATAGTTGATGAGATTGATGTAATAATGAAGCAATAGCTTCTGGCTCTACTAAAGAAGGAGTTCCTCCACCAAAATAAATTGTGCTCACTTCTTCATTAATCTCTCCTCTTCTTAAACTCATTTCCTTTGCAATTGCCTGTATTACTTCTTGAGCTTTCTGCAATGAAGTAGAAAAATGAAAGTTGCAATAGTGACAGGCTTTTCTGCAGAAAGGGATATGAATATAAATGCCTGCCATTTGTTTTAAGCTTTGGAGAGTGTAGATTTGTGCTGGTGCAACAAGTTAAAGCTATACTATTTTCATTGTTTGTTCTCTGGTTACTCTTAACTGAGGCAGAAGCACAGCAAATCAAACTTGAATTGTTGTACAATGATAAAGTTACTGATGTGTCGCATCAAGCTCAAGGCATTTTGCAAGATTTTTCTGGAAAAGAAGCCTGCATGGCATTTTTAAAAGAGGAGTTTCTTCCATCTTGGAGGAAACAAGGTTTTTTGGAAGTTTCTGTCGATAGTCTTGTCGAAAACCAATCTCAATTGAAAGCATGGATCCATTTAGGACCAAAATATTCTTGGGGCTCTTTGGTATTGGACTCCAGTTTGCAGTCACTTGTAGCTGAGATGGATAATCCTTTGCAGTTTAAAAGGGGTGATGTATTGACAATTGAAAAGTTAATCCAAGTCCAAGCATATTATTTGTCTGTTTTGGAAGAGAATGGCTATCCTTTTGCAGCTGTTCAATTGGATAGCAGTTATTTTGTGGGCAATGAGTTATTTGCCATTTTTAAAACGAATAAAGGGCCTCTGTATAGCATAGATAGCATTCATATAGAGGGTAAGGTAAAAATCAATAAAAAATTTCTTGTACAATACTTGGGATTAGGTGACGGGGGTATTTATAGGAAATCCAAATTGGATTTGGTTTCCAAGCGTATTGCTGAATTGGGTTTTGTTCGAGAAGTGAGCAATTGGACTTTATCGCTTACAGGAACAGGAGCAATTTTGAATCTATATTTAGCACCTTCCCAAAGTAGTCGGTTTAATTTACTTGCCGGTTTTATGCCATCTAACCAGCAAATAGGCGGTAAATTATTGCTGACTGGTGAAGCAGAAATGGATTTGAAAAATGTATTTGGTGGAGGTGAAAATATTTATTTGAATTGGCAACAACTTCAAGTCCGTTCTCCAAGGCTGCAACTGGGATTTACAAAACCCTATTTATTTAATAGCAATACAGGGGTTGATTTTAATTTCAATTTATTGCGAAAAGACTCCTCTTTTCTAACCCTTAATACAAGAATAGGGTTGAGGTATGAAATTAAACCTCGGCAAATTGCAAAGTTGTTTTATCAACAATTCACAAGTAATTTACTTGATGTTGATACCTCATTTATAAAGCAAAGCGGAAAACTGCCTTCTTTTTTAGATGCAACTACTTCTAATCTTGGTTTAGATTTCAACTACCAGGCAACAGATAATTTTTTTAATCCTCAGCGAGGCATTGATTTTGAATTTAGATTACTTGGTGGCATCAGAAAGATTAAGAAAAATAATGCTATTTCTTCTTTAAAAGCGGTAGGTAATAATGTACCCGATTTTAGTCGACTATACGACAGCATTACGCCAAATGTTTCTCAATTCAGGTTAGCTGCCAGGGTTAGTAAGTATTTTAAAATTGGTCGACAATCAACTTTTAAAACTGGTTTACAAACTGGGTGGCTTTTGGGTAAACAACTTTTGAACAATGAACTATATCAAATAGGGGGTATTAAAACCTTGCGTGGTTTTGATGAAGAAAGTTTATTTGCCAGTGGATATAGCATCGGAACATTAGAGTATAGGTATTTGTTATCAAATGCATCATTTATGTTTGCGTTTATTGATGGAGCTTATATTGAGCGAAAGACCATGTTGGAAAAGAATAGAAATTTTTATGGTGGTGCAGGTATCGGTATTTCGCTTGAAACCAAAACGGGACTCTTCACGCTTGCCTATGCGGCAGGGAAAAGACCCACTGCTCCAATCAATTTAAGAGAGGCTAAAATTCATTTTGGTTTTATTACATTGTTTTAGTCCTGTCGGAAAGGAGTATTTTTGTGCTTCATGAAATCCATTTTTATCATTTTGTTGGGATTGCTGATTAGTAATTTTTATACTGTGCAAGCGCAGGATGGAAACGAAGCATATGCGGACATTGAAATCAATATTGATAGTTTGATTCAAGATTCTTTGAAAAAGGCATTTATTCTAAATCACAAGCCTTTGACTGAAGAGGAAAAATCGTTTTTGGTTATAAAAAAAGAAGCTACCCCTTATGGGATATATATAAGTGATTTCATGAAAAATACCAGATGGTATTCATTGGAAATTCCTAAAAATGGACTTTACTCTCCAGCTCGTATTCGTCCAAATCTCGAGTGGATATTTTATTCCTTTTTATTTCTTTTTCTGCTTACAGCAATGTTGGCAAAATATTCTAGTGGATTAATGATGAAACTTTGGAAGATATACTTGAATGACGGGTTTATTTATAGGCAATCTAAAGAACAGATGTCGCAGCAGCCTTTAGTTTCATCAACACTTAATTTTCTATTTATTTTATCTTCAGGCTTATTTATCTTTTTCGGTTTAGGATGGAATCATGAATTTTCCGGCGAAGTTCGATGGATGATTTTAGTTGTATCATTTATCATTATCGCCTTGATCTATCTATTTAAGCATATTTTTTTTAAGATACTTGGATGGGCGTTTGGACAAGAAGAAGCATTTGATGATTACCTTTTTGTTGTCTTTATAAATAATAAATTGGCCGGTCTGATTTTTTTATTCTCTTCATTTATGATGGCATTTTCTTCTTATGGTTCAAACAGCTTGATATTTAAGTTGACACTTTTTCTAATTGGGCTCATGCTTGCCTATAGAATTTTGAGAGGGTATCAAATCTTTTCAAGACAATCCCGCATTGGCCTTTTTACACTGTTACTGGCATTTATATCCCTGGAATTGATTCCATCTGTTGTTATTGTAAAATTTATAGCTAAGTCAGTCGATTTGCTTATCACAGGCATAATATAGAGTGTTTGTTGAAGCCTTGATCTGATTATATTAAACACTATAGTGCTTGAGAATTTTTCCATTAGTTTTCAAGAAATTTTCCTAATTTTTTTTTATAATTTTGCATCTTATTAGCGCTGGATATGACCAAAAACGGAAAGAAAGGCACAAGTGAAAAAAAGGCTGTTAAAAAGATACTGATAACTCAGCCTAAACCAGATTCACCTAAGTCGCCTTATTTTGAATTAGCCAGAAAGCATAATGTAGAGATGGATTTCATGCCATTTATCCAGCTTGAAGGCATTCCCTGTAAAGAGTTTAGGAAACAGAAAATTGATATAGCTAATTATTCAGCAGTAATACTTACCAGCAAAAATGCAATTGATCATTTTTTCAGGATCTGTGAGGAGTTGAAATTGATCATATCACAGGATACTAAATACTTTTGCATCAGTGAAGCAGTAGCTCTATATCTTCAGAAGTTCATACTTTATAGAAAAAGAAAAGTTTTTTTCAGTGCGGATGGAACCAATAAAGGTCTGTTTGATGTGATTGCGAAACACAAGGAGAATGAAAAATTCATTTACCCTTGCTCAGAAAATCAACAAGACAATGAAATAGTTGGCTGGTTAAAAAATCATAATTGTGAATTTGTAACACCATTCATGTACAGAACAATCAGTTGTGATGTAAAATCAAAAATTTCAGAGCACGATTTCGATGTTATTTGTTTCTTTACACCTAGTGGTGTGAAAAGCTTATTGGAAAACTTTCCCGGCTACAAGCAAAATGGCACGATCTTAGGTGCATTTGGAAATAATACTTCGAAGGCGATTGAAGATGCAGGTTTAAATCTTCATATAAAAGCACCTCAGCCTCAAGTGCCTTCCATGGTAGCTGCATTGGAAAAGTTTTTAGTCGAAACTGTCAAGTCTAAATAATCTTAATTTTAAGCCCCGGACTTTCCGGGGTTTTTTTATGAAATATTCCAATAAACTGATTCAGGAAACGAGTCCTTATCTACTGCAACATGCACATAATCCTGTAGATTGGTATCCGTGGGGAGAGGAAGCGTTGATAAAAGCTAAACAAGAAGACAAGCTCATCATTGTAAGTATTGGATATGCAGCTTGTCATTGGTGCCATGTTATGGAGAAAGAGAGTTTTGAAGATGTAGCTACTGCCAGTATCATGAACCATTATTTTGTTTGTATTAAAATAGATCGAGAAGAGAGGCCAGATCTTGATCATTTTTTTATGGACGCTTTACAAGCGACATCTGGCAATGGTGGATGGCCTCTGAATATGTTTCTTACTAGTGATGGAAAACCATTTTATGGCGGTACGTATTTTCCTCCCCGTCGTTTACATAACAGGCCATCTTGGCAAGAAGTGTTAATGCAAATTCAGCAAGCCTACCAAAGTCGGAGAAAAGAGATTGAAGATCAAGCAAATAATCTGGTCGATTATCTTACAAAGGCGAATCAGACTCCCCATTTGTCCACCGTTATAGATCTCGAAAATGATTTGTTTTCATTAGCGCATTGCGAAAAAGCACTTGAGGGCATTTTGACCATGGCCGATCAGGTTTATGGGGGCTTTGGGAAGGCTCCAAAATTTCCTCAGACCTTTACTATTCAATATTTACTTCGTTTTTCACACTTTACTGGTCATCAGCTGGCTTTTGAACAAGCTGAGCTGAGTTTAAAATCAATGATGCGTGGGGGTATTTATGATCAAATTGGTGGTGGATTTTGTCGTTATTCAACAGATACTGCATGGTTAGCACCACATTTTGAAAAAATGACTTACGATAACGCACTGCTTTTGGGTGTAATATCAGAAGTTTTTCAGATCAATAGGGATGATGAATATAAAAGAGTCGCCCACCAAACGATTGATTTTATGAAAAGGGAGATGATGTCTGCCGAGTGTGGTTTCTATGCAGCGTTGGATGCAGATAGTGAAGGTGTAGAGGGGAAATATTACACGTGGAAGTTAGAAGAATTTGAAGAAATCCTGAAGGATGATGCCCAACTGATGTCTAGCTGGTTTGATGTATCAGTAGAAGGTAACTGGGAAGGGGTCAATATATTGCGCATTAATCAACCCCTAGATACCTGGAGCGAAAAAAATGGTTTAACAACTGTTCAGGCGTTAACAAAAATTGAGGCGGCAACTGTTCGTCTTTTGAATGCCAGAAATAAACGAATCAGGCCTGGTACAGATGATAAAATCATTTTAGGTTGGAATGCACTTTTCAATCAAGCTTTGGTCAAGGCTTCATTGGCATTTGATGAACCTTCTTGGTTGGAATTGGCTGAAAAAAATATTGATTTTTTATTGGCGACTTTTTACCATCAAGAAGAATCCCTGTGGAAGCATACTTACAAAAGAGGGGAGGCAAAATATCCCGCCTTTTTGGATGATCTTGCTTACCTCATTCAGGCTTTGTTGTCAATTTATGAACCTACTGGAAATGTCAAGTATTTAGAAAAAGCAAGAGATGTGATACTCTATGTTCAGCAATTCTTCATGGAAGAATCGGGGTTGTTTTACTATTACACTCCTTCCTTTCAAGAAGATATTCTAGTGAGAAAAAAGGACATATATGATGGGGCCATGCCCAGTGGAAATGCATTGATGGCCTGGAATCTACACAGGGCTGGAATTTTATTGGGCCAGGAAGAATGGAGGCTACAAGCTGTTAAAATGATTGATGCTGTTAAAGAAGGCGTTTTAAAATACCCTAATTCTTTTGGGGTTTGGGCAAATTTGATGCTGGAGTTGGTTCAGGGCACACATGAAATTTTGGTTTTGGGTCAGTCGGCAAAGGAAGAAGGATTGTCTTTAATGGGTCAGTATATTCCCAATAAAGTCGTCATGTTGTCAACTGAGGCTATTGAGCAATATCCACTGATGAGGCAGAAAAAAGTAAAGGACCAAACCACCTTCTATGTATGTAAAAATTACAATTGTCAGCTACCCTTGACCAATTTACAGGAGGTCTTGTTAAAGGTCTTAACAAATTGATAGCTTTTTAGACGCAATATGTCTGATAATTAATCGTTTTTGATAGGTTAAGTCCAGATGTTTTAAGCTTGTTAAAATTTAGAC
Source organism: uncultured Sphingobacterium sp. (assembly GCA_964508355.1). Lineage (GTDB taxonomy): Bacteria > Bacteroidota > Bacteroidia > Chitinophagales > Chitinophagaceae > Pollutibacter. Next base: position 26,365 of record CAZDTN010000003.1, on the reverse strand, counting down.
GAATGAGGAGAATGGTGAAAATGAAATACCCTGAATTGGTATATATTTGTTCTAATGCTCACTAAACCAGGAATAAAATGAGAGGCAAATTGTTGTATTTGTTGATGATTGTGACTTTAGGCATTGGTTTGACGGGATGTCCTATTCAAAAACCCATGTCTACTAAATTGGGTAACGGGCAGTTAATGAATACTCCCATTCCCAATTCCCAAAGCAAGCCATTAATCTCTTTAAATGACGGAAATGTTGCTTCCTTCTATCCATCTGGGATGAGATATATTCCTGCAGGAACTTTTCATATGGGTCCTTCTGATGAAGACATTAGTTATGCTTTTACTGCCAGGAACAAGCAGGTTTCAATCAATGGTTTTTGGATGGACCAAACTGAAGTAACGAATAATGAGTACAGACAGTTTGTTTATTGGGTTAGAGACTCACTCGCTGCAAATATTCTGAATTATAAGAAACAATATCCTGATGGAACTTCTTCAGTGGATTGGGTTAAAATCAAAACCATCAAATGGAATGATCCTAAAATACAGGAGCAACTCAATGCACTTTTTGTTACCCCTGATAACAGGATAAACGGCAGAAAGGAACTGGACGCCAAAAAGTTTATTTTTCATTCAGAAATTTTCGACTACAGAGAAGGTTCTAGAAGAGAAAACGCAGATAAGCCAAGGTCAAATTTCATAATTAAAACAGATACTCCAATCTATCCAGACACTTTAGTATGGATTAGGGATTTCTCCTACTCATACAATGAGCCTATTGCAAAAAAATACTTTTCTCATCCAGCTTATGGTGAGTATCCTGTTGTAGGGGTTAACTGGAAGCAGGCTATGGCTTTCTGTGAATGGAGAACACATTATTTGAATTCATTTTTAGAGGCTAATAAAAGAATCACCGAAGTTGATTTTAGGTTACCAACAGAAGCAGAATGGGAATTTGCAGCAAGAGGCGGTTTATCGCAAGTTTCTTTCCCATGGGGAGGTCCTTATTTGAGAAATAAAAGAGGCTGTTTGATGGCTAATTTTAAGCCCGGAAGAGGTAACTATCCTGAAGATGGAGGATTTTATACAGTAAGAGCAGATTCATATGAGCCCAATGAATTCGGGTTATACAATATGGCAGGAAATGTTGCGGAATGGACATCTTCATTGTATTATGAAGGGGCTTACAATTTTCAACATGATATGAATCCGGATATTCGTATGAATGCTAAAGACAATGATCCTCCTCGTATGAAAAGAAAGGTTGTTCGTGGTGGAAGTTGGAAAGATGTTGGATATTTTCTACAAAACAGTACTAGAGCATATGAATATCAAGATACCTCTAAATCATACATTGGTTTTCGTTGTGTAATTGATATGTCAAAGCCTAAACTTAGACCATAATAGATAGTGACAATTACTTTCATTAATTAAATTCAAGAAAAATGGCCTCACAGTCAAAGTCAGTTGAAAAAATTATCAATACTATTGTTAGTATCGGTGCAGCAATCGTCATCTTCGGTGCTTGGGCAAAAATCCTGCACAAATCTTATGCCGATGTAATGCTTACTGTTGGTCTTCTTACTGAAGCCGCTATTTTCTTGATCTATGCATTTTTACCACCTGCTGGGGGTGAGATGGCAGAGATTGCTGAGGCCCTTAAAAATGGTGCTGTTGGTTCTAGTTCTTCTGCAAATGATGAATTAAAAAAATTAATTGAACAGGAAATTAATCCTGATAATTTGAAGAAGCTTAACGAGAGTTTTGCAAGGTTCAATACTACCATCCAAAACTTAGGTACTGTTGCAAATGTATCTGAAGTGACCAATGACTTTGCTGCAAAAACCAAGGAAGCTTCAGCTGCACTTACGATGATGAAAGATGCATATGTAAATGCAGCTGCTTCTGTTCAGCATTTCAATCATGCTGCAGAAACTTCTAAAGCATTCCAAGAGCAAATGCAAACACTTACCAGTAACCTAAGTGCTTTGAATAAAATGTATGAGTCAGAAGTAAAAGAGTCTGGTGTACATATAACTGCAATGAACGCCTTCTATGAAAATTTGAACAAAACGGCACAAGCTATGCAGGGTAGCGTTGATGATGCTAAGAAAACGCAAGAACAAATTGCGCTTCTTGCCAAAAACCTTGGTAGTCTGAACAGCGTATATGGCAATATGCTTGCTGCAATGCAGGGACGCGGTTAATCCACTTTTGAACTCTAACTTTTAAACTTATCCTTTAATATGGCACTACCAAAAGATCCGCGGCAGAAAATGATCAACATCATGTACTTGGTGTTGACTGCACTGCTTGCATTGAATGTGTCTGCAGAGATTCTCAACGCTTTCAAAGTGGTTGATAACAGCCTTAGAGAGTCTAATCATGTTCTTACTGGCTCAAATAACGAAATCTATAAAAACTTCGAAGAGTTATTAGCAGATCCAAAAACTGCTGAAAAAGCAGCTATCTGGAAGCCTAAAGCTGATCAAATTAAAACACTTGCGGCTGATGTTTATAATTTAATTGAAACACAGAAACAGGAACTTAAGGTTGAATCTGATTTAGATCCAGAGACAGGTGAATTTCTTGAAGATAATATCGATGCAGCTACTAGATATTTCGACACTAAAAATAATGGTGAAATCCTATATAAGAAATTGGAAGAGTACAAGAACAAAATCTTGGCCATCGATCCTGAATTGAAGAAAGAAATCGCAGATGAGTTTCCTTTGAGTTTAGACATTCCTAAATCTACAGCAGGTAATGTAACAACTGGAAATCAGTTGCGTGACTGGGTGAGCAGTTATTTCAATATGACTCCTACGATAGCGGCGCTTACTATTTTAAGTAAGTTTCAAAATGATGTCAAGAATTCTGAAAATCTTGCTGCTACTTTCTGTCTGAACCAAGTGGGTTCTGTTAAATTGGTTATGGATAAATTCGAACCAATGGTCGGTACTAGTTCAACATATCTTATGCCTGGGGAAGAAATGACTGTCATTGCAGGTTTAGGTGCTTTTAATTCTAATGTAAAGCCAGAAGTATCAATCGATGGCAGAAGTATTGCGGTCAATGCTAATGGTGTTGCTGAATCTAAATTTAATGTTGGTGGAACTGGTGCAAGGAGTATGAATGTGACTGTAAAATTCGTTGATCCAAATACTGGTGAGATGAAGACGGTTTCAAAGAAAGTAGATTATACAGTTGGTGCTGCGGCTGGTGTTGCTGTATCAGCAAATAAAATGAACGTATTATATATTGGAGTAGACAATCCACTTACTATCACGGCAGGTGCCGGTAGTGAAAAAGTATCTGCGCAATTTAGTGGTGGAAGCATTTCAAAAACAAGTGGTAATCAGTTCGTGGCAAAGCCATCTGCTGGTTCTTACGGAGATCACACCATCACTGTTCTAGTTGAGGGGAAAGCTGCTGGTAAAGTTGGATTTAGGGTGAAACAATTGCCTAATCCTACTGCATACGTTGGAAACTTAAAAGCGGGTCCAGTTCCATCTGCTTCATTCAAAGCAATGGGTGGTATTATTGCAAAGCTAGAAGATTCAGAATTTGATGCTCCTTTTGAGGTGATTAGCTATAAAATTGGTGCTTTAAGTGCGGATATTCCTGACTATGCGCCAGTAGAAAATAAAGGTGCAAGGTGGACAGGTGCTGCAGCAACTTTGATCAATAGGTTAAAGCCGGGTGCGCTAGTAGCAATTACTGATATCACTGTAAAAGGTCCAGATGGTCGTACCAGAGTACTTCCTTCCGGTCTTTCTTACAATTTGAAATAAACGAATAAACCCTAGGGTATGAATAATAAATGGATTAAATCGTTTTTGCTTTTGTCGGTTATTACATTGGCTGTTGCTGATGTGCAAGCGCAAGCAAAGAAGAAAGCTGTACCTACAAAAAAAACGACATCCAAATCAGTCACTAAACCTAAACAGGGGGTAGCTGGAACACAAGTGTTGGATGCTGCTAGTTCAGAAGCCATTAAGGATACAATTAAACCAGTTGTTCCTGTAAAAGATCCATTTGCATTTGATTCACTCAGAATCTCTCTTCGTCCTGATGCTGCGATCGATCGTAATTTGGTTAAAAGTAGAACACCACTTGCTTACGAGCATATACGCGAAGATGATGCATGGTATCGTGAGCGCGTATGGAGAGAAATTGATATCAGGGAAAAAATGAATTTACCATTTAGGTACAAAGCTGAAGACGATAATGGTAATCAACGATTCATTAATATTCTACTAAGAGCAGTTCGTAAGGGTGATGTTACTGCATTTGATCCGAATGTAGATGACCGTTTTACAACTCCAATGACTGTTGCAAGAGTTGGTGAGGCCATTTCAGGTAAATGTGATTCCGTTCAAGTAATTGATTGGGTTAAAGATCCAACTGGCTCAAGAGGTATCTTCAAAGACTCCTTGGTTTGTCGTGAATTCAACCCTGATGATATTGTGAAGTTCAGATTGAAAGAAGAATGGGTATTTGACAAAGAATCATCTCGTATGTATACCAGAATTCTGGGTATCGCACCAATCAAAACATATGTTGATGACGCTGGTAATGTTTTAGGAGAATCTCCATTGTTCTGGATCTATTACCCTGATTTGCGTCCAATTTTATCACTTTATGAAGTGTATAATGGCAAAAACTTTGGAGGAAGAATGAGTTGGGAGGAGTTGTTTGAGAGCCGCTATTTTGCTTCCTATATTGTGAAATCAACTATTGATAATCCTTACGATTTGTTCATCAAGCAGTACATCAAGGATGATATTTTGAGATTGTTGGAAGGTGAAAACATCAAAACCAAGATATTTAACTTCGAACAAGACCTTTGGTCTTACTAGAATCAAATATGTATAAAAAAGGGCATCTAAAAGATGCCCTTTTTTATTGGCTGAAATATGCTGTAATAATTTTAGCTTTTTTTAGCCCAGTTATTTTTGCCAAATCAGCTTCAGTAGCTTTTTTAATGTTGGCAATTGACCTGAAATGTGTAAGTAGTTCTGTCGCAGTCTTACTGCCAATGCCTTTTATTTCTTCCAATTCATTTTTGAATGTACCTCGGCTTCTTTGGGCCCTGTGAAAAGTTATTCCGAAGCGGTGTACTTCATCCCGAATACGCCTAATAAATTGCAATACTTCTCCATTGTAATCTAATTTCAGTGATTCCTGATCTCCTGTAAAAAAAATTTCTTCCACATTTTTGGCCAGTCCAATTAAGGTCATTTTTCCATTAAGTCCCAATTCTTCTATGGCTTCCATTGCAGCATGCAGTTGCCCTTTTCCTCCATCAATAATCACAAGTTGAGGTAACTCTTGCTTGTCATTTAGTAATCTGTTATACCTTCTTGTTACAGCCTCTTTCATGGTTGCAAAATCATTGATGCCTTTGACTGTTTTGACATTGAAGTGGCGATAGTCATTTTTGCTTGGCAGTCCATTTTTAAAACAGACCATTGCGGAAACGGGATAGGCGCCTTGGAAATTTGAATTATCAAAACATTCAATGTGTGATGGAAGTTCAGATAAGGAAAGAGCGTCCTGGGTTTTTTCTAAAAGTAAAAACTGATTAGTTTCATTTTTTTGAAGGTTGAGTATTTTGGCTTTTTTTAACTCCATGACATGGTAGTCCGCATTGGTCATTGCCATATCAAGCAGTTTTTTCTTTTCACCGGACCTTGGTATGGTGATGGTATATTTCTCAAAACCAAAATCAAGGGGGAATGGAATTACTAATTCATTTGCTGTGCTGTTGTAAATTGATTGAATGTCAACAATAGCTTGTGAAAGTATATCTTCGTCTGTCTCTTCTAACGCTATTGTATATGTTTTATTGGCTGAATTTGAAATAGTGCCATTTCGAATAGACAAATAGCTAATTATGATTTTTTGCTCATATTTTGATAGGGCAAAAACATCAAGGTCGCCTAATTTGGGACTTACAATTACTGAAGATGATTGGTAGTTTTTTAAAGCATCTATTTTTTGCTGAACCAACCCAGCTTTTTCGAAGGACAGTTCTTCAACATATGATTTTTGCTCTTTTTTATATTTTTCAATTACTCCAGCTAAATTTCCTTTTAGGATATGTTTAATTTGGTTAATCCCTTCATCATACTCTTCAGGGGTTTGTAATGAAACGCAAGGGGCTTTGCAGTTTCCTAAGTGATATTCCAAACAAGCTTTGTATTTACCCTTTTGGATATTTGCAGCAGATAAATTCAAAGAGCAAGTTCTTAAAGGAATATGAAGTTTAATAAAAGCCAGTAACTCCTTAGCTTTATTGACAGAGGTATATGGACCAAGATAAGTCGAGCCATCCTGAATTCTTCTGCGGGTTAAAAAGACACGAGGGAATGCTTCATTTTTGATCACAATGAATGGATAGGTTTTATCATCCTTTAGTTCAATATTGTATTTTGGCTTAAATTCTTTGATCAATGAATTCTCTAGAAGTAATGCATCGTGTTCAGAACGAACAATAGTGAACTCAATTTGCTGTATTCTTTTTACCAGTTCATTTGTTTTAAAAGAATGATTACTCTTGGTAAAATAAGAGCTAACTCTTTTTCTGATGTTTTTTGCTTTTCCAATATATATAAGTTCACCATCTGCATCATAATACTTATAAATACCCGGAGCATTGGGTAAAGTTGGCTGTACATCCTGAAATTTAAAATTCGGCATAGCTTATTGAATAGACCAACTGTACTTTTCGGTCAATTGATTTTGCAACTTGTTTTCTTTATTATATATAGACGTTATAGTAACACTTTGTTTTGAGCTCCATAATATTTTTCTCGTAATGGTAATATCATTGATTTTGTCAATTCTTTCTACATAAAAATTTTTAAGTGTAGTGGTACCTGTTTTAATGTTTAACTGTAGTTGTTTAATTGGATTTTCCTTTTCTTCAGTTGTGTAACTAATTGCAATGTTATCAATATCTGTATCCTCGAGTACTAGTTCTTTATAGGTTTTGCTTGTCTCTTCTTTTTGAAGATCAAGGACTAAAAGCCCTGTAACAATCTTTCTAAATTCTTGTTTATCGATTATAGATGTATCTGTTTTTTCTTTGGATGAACTGAATTTGAAGATAGCGATTGGCAACGAATCAATATCGTTTAATTCATTTTCCAGATAATCTTTAAACGGAAAATAAGATTTTGGTAATTCCTGTTCACAGGAACAGTATAGAAAAATTAATAAAGTTATCAGGATGATGTAGGATCTCATTTGCCAAAATTACATCAGCAAATGACTAGTTGATAGTTTTTATGATGCCAACCTTGATTCCCATGTCCATTAAATTTTCTTTGATAGGGTATTTGTCTTTGAAACTGGATAATAATTGGTAACGGAATTGGGGGGCAATGCTCCATCTGTATCCATTTTGTTGAAAGTTGATGCTGGCTTCTATTGCGCCATTGATGTTCCAGTTTCTATTCAGGCTTGGTTCTTTTGCGTAGTTTTTGAGGTTAGACGATAGCAAATAAGAATAATTAGCAAAAACATAAGTTGGTTGAATACTTGATCCGACCGAAAAATTGAGTCTATCAGTGCCTGAAATCTCATATTCAATACCAATGGGTAAAGAAATCATGTAATGCTCATTTTGAATTTTTGCAGGCGATAATCCCGATGAACTCCTATACAGGGAAACTGCGTTAATTAAATTTCCAGATTGATTATTCATGCTGTATGTTGCAATTTCGGGGGCAGTGCTATATGCATTGATTTGATATTGGTTATAATTTGCTTGTAAACCTGTTTTTAGGTTAATTTTCTTTGTAAGCGGGTAAACCATAGCTGTTCCAAATTCAAAACCCATCGCTGGTTTGTGATTTACAACATCTTTTACATCTCTTGCAAAAACAGCATTAGTGCTGAGTGAGTATACTGCATATTGGTATATATTTCTAGTAGCTTGCCCTTTTAAATTCCTATAACTCAAAGAGGGGCCTCCATAAAACTGCCAACTGATATTTTTGCCAATATTTTTTGCAGTCTTTACAACTAAGTCAATGGTTTCAGAGAGATGATATTTTTTTTCATCTTTATGATCGTCTGATTTTTCAGGAATTGCATCATTAAATACGAGTATCTGTGGATGAGATGAAACTGATTTCGGTACCTCGATTTGAGGTCTTTGGTTTAGTTTTATTGCTGGTGAAAGTCGCTCTGCTAATTGATTGACTGAAGCTATGTTAAGAGTAAGTACTGGATTTTGGTCTGGTATTTCTACTGTTGGCAGTTTCAGGCTTTTTTTATCCAAACTTGAAGAAGGGGTACTTATGTATTCGTAAAGATTTTGTTTCTCTACAAAATTAGATTTAGCCACTTCATTTTTCTTTACATGGATACTAACGGAAGCTACAAAGAAAAATAAGATAGAAAGGGACAGGTAGCGCCAATTGTTGTTTGGGTGTAATTCTTTCTGGATATTACGCCAAACACGGTCTGAAGGGTACAATAGGTATTGATCTGATTTTTCCTTCAGCAGATCATCCATCTCCTCTTTTGAATAACGCTTCATTTCAAGTTTTAATCAACCCAACTATCAATGTGCTTTCACACTAGAAAGCCATTTTGTATTTTCTTTTTTTGGCTGAAGAATATTCTTTTTAATCAATAATTCTTCAAGCATGTTTTTTGCTCTTGTGTACTGAGATCTACTAGTACTTTCCTCAATTTCCAGCATAAAACCTATTTCTTTGTGCGAATAGCCTTCAATCGCATATAGGTTTAATACGGTACGGTATCCAATAGGTAAAGAGCGAATACATTCAACAACTTGTTTAGCCTGTAAAATAGCAGGGATATTATCTTCTTTGATTAAAAGATCCCCAGCATAGGTCAGGTCAACATGTTCATTGAACTTCTTGTTTTTTTTGAGGTGGTTGATACAGGTGTGGATGATGATGCGTAAAATCCATCCTTCCAGGGATCCTCGGTTTTCATACTTTTCTATTTGCGTGAAAACTTTAATAAATCCCTCTTGAAGCATGTCTTCGGCATCCTCCCTCGATTTTGCGTAACGATAACAAACGGACAGCATCTTAGGACTGTATCTGTAATACAATTCCTGCTGTGCGTATGCATCATTCTTCAAACACCCCTGAAGAAGCACCTCGTCTGTCATGAAATCATTGATTGATTTCTGAATTTAAGACAATTTTTGGATTAAAACTGCTGCTTGACGACCTCTTTTGTGGCAAAATATCAATTGATTGATTTACAAGGCATAAGCTTAAACCAATATTTCACCAGTCATTTCAACAGGTATGGGTAACCCCATAAAATGAAGAATGGTTGGAGCAATATCGCCGAGCTTGCCAGATTTTATGGGACCACTCCAGTTTTTGTCGATTATGAATAAAGGAACTGGATTCAGCGTATGTGCTGTATTGGGTGTACCATCAGCATTTTTCATAAAGTCGGCATTGCCATGATCTGCGGTTAAGAATACTGTATATCCATTTTCTAATGCAGATTCAACAACATTTTGGACACATTGGTCGACTGTCTCCACTGCTTTTTTTGCTGCCTCCCAAATACCTGTGTGTCCTACCATATCTGCATTTGCATAATTAAGGCAAATGAAGTCGGAAGATTGCTGTTTTATTTCTGGTATAATTTTATCTGTAAGTTCGAAAGCGCTCATTTCTGGTTGTAAATCGTATGTGGCAACTTTTGGTGATGCTGCCATTATTCTGGTTTCTCCTTCAAATGGGACTTCTCTTCCTCCGCTAAAAAAGAACGTAACATGCGGATATTTTTCTGTTTCAGCAATTCTGATTTGCTTTTTACCATGTTGCTCTAGTACTTCTCCTAAAGTATGTGTAAGGTTATCATTTTTAAAAATGACATGAACATTTTTGAATGTATTGTCGTATTCAGTCATGGTAGTATATTCCAGCGCCAGTTTGCGCATATCGAATTCCAGAAAGTCTTTTTGTGTGAGCACTTCAGTTATTTCTCTGCATCTATCGGTCCTGAAATTGAAACAAATCACAGCATCTCCCGATTCGATTTGAGCAAGAGGTTGTTGTTGTTCATCTAATAGAATGATGGGCTGAATGAACTCATCGGTTACATTAGCATCGTAAGTGTCTTCAATCGCTTTAATTGGATTATTTTCTCTTGTGCCTATACCCTTTACAAGGGCATCATATGCAAGTTTTACCCTTTCCCATCTTTTATCTCGGTCCATGGCATAATATCTTCCTGTAATTGTTGCAATCTTTGCTGTGTTCGATTGAAGATGATTTTGTAAGTCAGTTATATAACCTAATCCACTTTTCGGATCAGTATCTCTGCCATCTGTAAATGCATGAATGAAAACTTTGTCAAGGCCTTCTTTGGTGCATAAGTCAACAATTGCCTTGAGGTGACTGGTATGTGAATGTACACCGCCATCGCTGACCAATCCCATCAAATGCAATTTTTTATTGTTCTTTTTGGCATAGTGAATTGTGCCAAGCAGTGTTTCATTTTTTTGAAATTCTCCTGTTCGGATTGCGACATTAATTCGTTGCAATTCCTGATATACAATTCTTCCCGCACCCAGGTTGAGGTGTCCTACTTCGCTATTTCCCATTTGTCCCTCTGGCAGGCCAACTTGCTCACCACAAGTAACCAATGTTGTATTTGGATATTTTTCATAGAGAGAAGATACAAATGGGACATGAGCATGTTGAATAACATCACTATCTTTTACAGTACCATGGCCCCATCCGTCCATGATAACAAGGATACATTTTTTATTTTCCATACTGTAAAATTACTCGATTTCAATTTATCTACCTTTGCAGTATAGAGATTCACCAAGCTTAAGTTGTTTTATGAAAAAGAAAATGGGCCAGCATTCATCATTTGTATACAGTACTGATCCCAACTTTAAACTAGAAGAAGAGGAGTCGGCTCAGGAAACACTTCCACCTACGGAACAAGTCTTGCGTATTCAACTAGAAACAAAACATCGGGCAGGAAAAACCGTGACTGTTATTTTGGGATTTGTGGGCCTTGAAGATGATTTTGGGCAATTGGGGAAAGACCTAAAAAATCATTGTGGGACAGGCGGTTCAGCAAAGGATGGAGAAATTATTTTGCAAGGCGATCACCGTGAGAAAGTAAAGCAGTGGCTGCAGAAAAAAGGGTACAAGACAAAATAAAAAAAGACAGGCCTTTGGCCTGTCTCGTGCTGTATTTGCATAAGTGATTTACCAATCTTGTTTTGCAGTACCAGCTTTGATAGCTGCCAATGCGTTGGCTTCGCTGAGCAATGCAGTCAACTTGTTGCCTTTACCATCATGACCTTTTGCAATGTAACCACCTTTAGCAGTTCTTGAAATAACTGCATCTTGTACTGGTACATTTTTTTCCTTGGTCTTAACGTTGTAGGCTTTGATCATGTTGTCGTTTGACATAGTGATTGTTTTAATGGTGATTAAAAATATCAAATATCCAATTTGGCGTATTTGGCATGTGATTCAATAAATTCTCTTCTTGGTCCTACTTCATCTCCCATAAGCATACTAAAGACCCTATCTGCTTCTGCTGCACTTTCAATAGTCACCTGCTTTAGTGTTCTTGTTTCAGGATTCATAGTAGTGTCCCAAAGCTGTCTGGCATTCATCTCACCCAAACCTTTGTAGCGCTGTACGGTAACACTATCTTCTTTTCCACCTGCTAAACGTTCAACAAAAGCTCTTCTTTGCTCTTCGTTCCAAGCATAAGCTTGGTCCTTTCCTTTCTTAACCAAGTATAAAGGAGGCTGTGCAAGGTAAATGTAACCTTGTTCAACCATTTCCTTCATATATCTGAAAAGGAAGGTTAAGATAAGCGTTGCAATGTGACTGCCATCCACATCGGCATCGGTCATGATGATTAACTTATGATAACGCAATTTAGAAAGGTCCAAAGCTTTAGGGTCTTCAGGTGTTCCAATTTTTACGCCTAGAGCGGTGAACATATTTCTGATCTCTTCATTGTCGTATATCTTATGTTCCATCGCCTTTTCCACGTTAAGGATTTTACCCCTCAATGGCAAGATGGCTTGGAAGTTACGGTCTCTGCCTTGTTTAGCAGTTCCACCAGCTGAGTCACCCTCGACCAAGAACAGTTCACTTTTTTCTGGATCTCTTTCAGAGCAATCTGATAATTTACCAGGCAGTCCTCCGCCAGTAAGTACAGTTTTTCTTTGTACTAGTTCTCTTGCTTTTCTGGCTGCTGCGCGCGCCTGAGCAGCAAGGATAACTTTACTGATGATGTTTTTAGCGTCTTTGGGGTTTTCTTCCAAATAAGCTTCTAATACTCGGGATACTGTAACGTCAACAATACCCATTACTTCAGAGTTTCCTAGTTTAGTCTTGGTTTGTCCCTCAAACTGCGGTTCTGGTACTTTAACAGAAATGATGGCACTTAGGCCTTCTCTGAAATCATCACCCTCTACTTCTACTTTCGACTTTTCGAACAGCCCTTGTTTTTTACCGTATTGTTGAAATACACGGGTGATGGCTCTTCTGAAGCCGGCCACGTGGGTACCGCCTTCAATCGTATTGATGTTGTTAACGTAAGAAAAGATGTGCTCATTATAGGAGTCGTTATAGTTCATAGCGACTTCCACGGCAACGTTAGAATCTGGATCATGTCCTTCCATGTAGACAATGGCAGGAATCAAAGAGCTTCGCTTGCCATTTTTATCCAGCATTTCTACAAATTCAGTAATACCACCTTCACTATAGAAGACTTGTTGATAATATTGTCCAGCTTCATCTTTTTCGCGCAAGTCATTTAAAGTGATGCGAATACGTTTGTTCAGGTAGGCTAATTCACGAAGTCTACCTTCTAAAATGTCTTTGTTGTATACTTGAGCCGTAAAAATGGTGGTATCTGGCCAGAAATGAACTTTGGTTCCTGTTTTATCACTTATCCCTGTTTCCCTTACTGCATATTTTGGGACCCCTCTCTCGTACTCCTGCTCAAATATTTTTCCTTCCCGCTGAACAGTTACTTTCAGGTCAGTACTCAAAGCGTTAACGCAACTCACACCCACGCCATGCAGACCTCCTGATACCTTATAGGTATTTTTGTCGAATTTACCACCTGCATGCAATACCGTCATGACCACTTCAAGTGCACTTCTCTTTTCTTTGTGGTGCATACCAGTTGGGATACCCCTTCCATTGTCTTGTACTGATATTGAATTATCCTCATGGATGGTGACCACAATATCATTGCAATATCCAGCCAATGCTTCATCGATGGAGTTGTCAACCACTTCATATACCAGGTGGTGAAGCCCCTTTACGCCGATATCACCAATGTACATGGCAGGCCTTTTTCTGACTGCTTCTAAGCCTTCGAGTACCTGTATACTATCGGCGCCGTAACCACTATTTTGCTGATCGCTCATGTTTGGATTTTCTGTGCTCATACTTGTCTACTTCCTCTTTATTTTAGTGCGTGTTATAACCGCTTACAAATTTACTAAAATAGGGGGGTATGCCCTCATTTTGACGCGGTTAAAAACGCTTTATTTTTAAGATGATTTCCACATATTTGAAATGTGTCATTTCTGGCTTAAAATCACCTTTCAATTTAATTTGGAGTAACTTTGCATTTGCATGCAACTTCAGACCTCCATACCGGTTTTGATGAAGTCAGATCATCAGTTTGATGGGTTAATTCCTATTCAGAGCAGTGAGAAAAAAATTCCCGGCTCCTGGCAATATGCTATAAAAAGGTATCCACAAGATGCTAAGCATAGGAATGAGGATTATGGTGTTTTAATCTATAACTATGATAATCAGCCAGATAGGAATTACCTGGAGTTGAAATTTTGTGTAACAGGGCAGACGTATTGTCGACAAACAGAAGTTAATTGTGAAGATTGTAAGCTGAACAAGAATGCTTTATGTGTTGAGCAGAGCGGAACAGTCGATTTTCTTCAATTTAGGTTTGAGCCTGTTCATTTAACTAATCTTATCACATCAGATCAAGGTGGTGAAACAGAGGAAATCCTCAATTTCAGGTACAAGCACACCTTTTCCAAGCCAATTGTGCTCAATGGGAGAATCAGGCACACCCTGGATTCTATATTAAACCACAGGTACAATGATGTTGTGGAGAATATTTTTATCAATGCACAGACCCAGATTTTGTTGCTTTATACCCTTGAAGCGGTAAATTCAATCAAGGAAGATGAAGTGCCCGCTTGTAAGTTTTTGGTCCATTTAGAAGACAGAGAAAAGATTATTAAGGCACGAGAAATACTGCTGGCGCATATTGGCGATCCCATCACAATAAAGGAATTGAGTCGTAAAGCAGCCATCAATGAGTGCTACTTAAAAAAAGGCTTTAAAGTGATGTTTGGAACAACCATATTCGATTTTTATCAGGATCAACGCATGGAACATGCACGATTCTTGCTCTATGAGAAAGGGTTATCCGTTTCAGAGGTATCAGCATCCTTGGGTTATTCTTCAATTTCACATTTCTCCACTGCATTTAAGAAGCATACTGGTCTGAAACCATGCGATCTTTTGTCACCAGTTCGTCATAAATAGCCAATTCTCCTTTTCCTGACAATTCCATGATAAAACTCTATCGGAGATGAGACATTTTTGCAATCCAATCTCCAGTTAATGAAATTTTTAGTCCAGTTACTCGTACTCTTTATTACTAATGTTGCTTTTGGGCAAATGTCGACAGACTCTGCTTCAGCAAAGGCAATGGATGAAGTAGTAGTTACTGCTACCCGTACACCCAGGCTAATGGGAAATATTGCAATACCGGTAACCGTAATCAATTCAAAAACACTTTACCAAAATGGCTCACTTAGGCTTAACGATATTTTAGCAGAGCAAACTGGTATCAATATTGTAGAAGGTTTTGGTAAAGGAGTTCAAGTACAGGGATTGTCTTCAGAATACACCCTCATTTTAGTTGATGGTGAACCTTTAATTGGTAGAACTGGGGGTGTTCTTGATCTATCCAGAATATCAGTAAGAAATATACGTAAAATTGAAATCGTAAAAGGCCCTTCTTCAAGTTTATATGGCTCTGAGGCAATGGGTGGAGTAATCAATATTATCACTGACGGCGCAGGACAAAACAAAACCGATGTTGGTCTTCGCTATGGTAGATTCAACACATTAGATGGGACAGTTAATTTTTCAAGAAGATTTAATAAGACTGATGTAACTGCTTCCTTCAATTACAATAAATCAGAGGGGTACAGTTTGAAACCTAATCAGGCACAAAAAACAGTAGAGCCATTCTGGAAAACTGTTCAGCAAATCAATATTAATCATCAGTTGAATGATAAGTGGAAGTTAGGGAGTGGATTTAGAAGGAACCTAACCTACATCGATAATACCATTGAAGTTTCAAACCAAGGTGTGGCCATACTTTCAAAAGGGTATGAGCGTAATGATGAGTTCAATCTCACTCCATATTTACAATTCAAATCGGGTAATATCAAAACAACCCTGCGTGGATATGTTACAGGATTTGAATCAGTGCAATTGTTGAGTGTAAAAGGGTCTTCAGGAACTTATAACGATAAATTCAATCAACTTTTTTCGCGAGTAGAAAACCAAACCGACTGGCAAATCAGGGAGCAGTCTTCGCTCACACTGGGCGCTGGTCATGTCGACGAATCCGTAGCCTCTAACAGGTATGATTCTATGTCTACTAAACGGAAGAATTCAATATCCTATTTTTTTGCGCAACACGAGGAACAACTTTCAAAGCAGTTGACCTTAATTGGTGGGTTTAGGTTTGATGCCAACAGAGCATATGCTTCTGTATGGAGTCCCAAAATTGCCCTCCAGTTCAAGGCTAACGAAAAGTTGTCCTTTAACATATCTTATGGCAGGGGCTTTAAGGCGCCTGACTTTAGGCAATTGTATTTGAATTTTACCAACCTTGCAGCAGGTTCGTATTCAGTATTTGGCTCTGAGGTAGCAAAACCTGAGTTAGACAGGCTTCTTGCTTTGCAGCAGATTGATCAGATAATGCCAGCTGCTAATTTACTTTCTGCGTTGAGTCCAGAAGTTTCTGGCGGTTTGAATATGGGTGCAAAATGGAAGCCTAACCCAAAAATTCAATTTAGCCTCAATTTGTTTAGAAACGACATCGACAACATGGTTGTTACTGACGTTGTAGCATTCAAGAAAAATGGTGGTCAGATTTACAGTTACTTCAATTTAAAAAGTGCACTGACTCAAGGCCTTGAATTTGATGTTGATAAAATCATTTCAAAATCATTATCTGTGAAAATGGGTTATCAGTTTTTGTATACAGCTGATAAAGAAGTATTGGCCCAAATTAAAAGAGGTGAAACATTTAAGCGTGACCTTACTACAGGGTCATCGGTTAGGATGAAAGTAGCAGATTATGGAGGACTCCCATTACGATCTAAACACATGGCTAATCTTAAAGTAAACTACGAAAATGCAAAATGTTTTTTTGCGACAACACGTATGATTTATAGAGGTAGATGGGGCACTTTTGATCAAGATGGAAATGGTATCATCAATAGATCAGATGAATATGCCAATGGATTTTTACAAATCAATGCCAGTGCGGGTTTCAGCCTAAAAAAACATTGGAAAATTATGGCAGGCATAGACAATATTTTGAACTACAAAGACGTTTTAAACATGCCTGGAAATCCTGGCCGAGTAGGTTACATAGATATTCAATTTAATTTTTAATTATAAACCACAAAGATCAAATCAAATGAAAGCAAGAAGAATTATCGGAAGTGTGCTAGCGGCTGTTGTTATTTTTCAATCTTGTACAAAAGACAACACCACAGTTCCGCAAGAAACTTTGGTTCAAAAAATTGTAAAAGATATTCCAGCGGATACTATAATTGGACTATCTCCTCTTGGTCAACCTTTTGGTGCAAACAAGTTTACTTTTTATAGTCTCGAAACAAATTCAATTGTTCCAAATAGTGATTCTAATACTACCAAATGGGATATCGGGTTCAAAGATTCGAAGATAATAACCAATGGTGGTAAAAGTGGACCTGGTAATGGTGGTGCGTTTATTTATTTTGGCACTTTTGACGAGTTGGCTGTTGTTCCAACAGACTCTATCTTCAAGGTCGATGATGTTTTACCAAACTACGCAATTACGTGGGGGAATAACAAAGGGTGGTATGTGTATAATCCGCAAGTGAATCTGCTTACACCATTGCCTGGTAGGATTTTGGTGATAAGAACTGCGACTGGTAAATATGCTAAAGTTGAAATATTAAATTATTATAAGGGAGGTGCTACTCCTGCAGCTACTGATCCAGAATCAGTTAAAATTAATACACAGCGTTATTACACCTTCAAGTACGCCTTTCAGGCAGATGGTACTAAGAGCTTTAAGTAATAGTCACGGGTTATGGGTTTAATCCTTAGGGGGTTTGGAAGCTTGCTTCCAAACCCCCTAAACTTTTCTATCTTTGCGCCTTTGAAATCAGTATGCAATCGAGTTATAAGGAATACGGACAATTGAATCTTCCTGCTTTTGAAAGGGAGATACTGGCAACATGGGAAAATGAACATTCGTTTTTGCAAAGCATCAAACACAGAGAAGGTGCTAAACCATTCGTGTTTTATGAAGGCCCACCCAGTGCTAATGGTATGCCAGGCATTCACCATGTTATTTCAAGAACACTGAAAGATTTGGTTTGTCGATATAAAACCATGAAAGGATTTCAGGTAAAAAGAAAGGGTGGCTGGGATACACACGGTTTGCCTGTTGAGCTGGGTGTCGAGAAAGAATTGGGTATTACCAAGGAAGATATCGGAAAGAAAATTACCATTGCTGAGTACAACCAGAAATGCCGCGAAGCAGTGTTGCGCTACAAGGACAAATGGGATGACATCACCAAGAAAATGGGCTACTGGGTTGATCTTGAACATCCATATGTGACTTTTGAAAATGATTATATCGAATCGCTCTGGTGGTGCTTGAAAAGATTATACGATAAAGGATTGCTTTATCAAAGTGTGAGTATTCAGCCATATTCACCTGCAGCTGGAACGGGATTAAGTTCACATGAATTAAACCAACCAGGAACTTACAAAGATGTAAAAGACACATCCGCTGTTGCACTCTTTAGGATTGATAAAGAAAAGAACAAATTACATCCAGCTCAACAAATCATTGATCAGTTGACCGAAGGTGCTTCTTCGGTATATTTCATGGCATGGACTACTACGCCATGGACACTTCCATCCAACCTAGGACTGACAGTAGGCTCAAACATTGAATATGCACTTGTGGATACTTTCAATCCCTATACTGGGGAACGATTGCAAGTGATCTTAGCCACCGCTTTGTTGGGGAAATACTTTAAAGCAGAAGCTGCTGATTTGTCGTTTGACGAATTCAAGTCAGGTGATAAATTAATTCCCTGGAAAATATTGGGTACACTAACAGGCAAACAAGTTGAAGGTGTCTATTATGAGCAACTCATGCCAGCTCAAGCAAATAACCTGACTGCCATTCATGCTATAACTCCTGAAGCAGATCCATTTAAAGTAGTTGTTGGTGATTTTGTAACAACTGAAGATGGAACGGGTATAGTGCACACTGCACCTGCGTTTGGCGCAGATGACTTTAAAGTTGGTAAGAAAAATAATTTAGGTATCCTCACTTTAGTGGATAGAGAAGGAAAGTTTGTAGATGGACTAGGAGAATACAGTGGCAGGTACGTAAAAAATTATAAAAATGATGAGCAATATGTCGATGTAAATGTTGACATCTGTGTTCAGTTGAAGAAAGACGGTAAGGCATTTAAAGTAGAAAAATACGAACACAACTATCCGCATTGCTGGAGAACCGACAAGCCAATTTTATACTACCCACTGGATGCATGGTTTATCAAAACAACAGCTTTGAAAGATCGCATGGTGGAGTTGAATAAAACCATTCAGTGGAAACCAAAATCGACAGGAGAGGGTCGTTTTGGTAATTGGTTAGAGAATATGGTGGATTGGAACCTCAGTCGAAGCAGGTTCTGGGGAACACCGCTTCCCATCTGGCGTTCAGCAGACGGAACTGAAGAAATTTGTATTGGTTCTGTAGAAGAATTGAATAAGGGTATTCAAGAAGCAGCAACTGTTTTAGGGGGTGATACTAATGCTGCATTTTTACAAGAGGGTGTAAAAGATTTGCATAAGCCATATGTTGATGATGTGATTCTGGTAAGTGCATCAGGTCAACCAATGAAAAGGGTTCCTGATTTGGTAGATGTATGGTTTGACAGTGGTGCGATGCCGTATGCACAGTGGCATTATCCTTTTGAAAACAAGGCAATGGTTGAAAATGGGGAAGCCTTTCCTGCAGATTTTATTGCAGAGGGCGTTGACCAGACCCGTGGATGGTTTTATACACTGCATGCATTGGGTTCTTTATTGTTTGATAGTGTTGCCTACAAGACCGTGGTTTCTAATGGGCTTGTTCTCGATAAGAATGGCAACAAAATGAGTAAGCGTTTGGGTAATGT
>CAZDTN010000003.1:0-6822 GCA_964508355.1 uncultured Sphingobacterium sp. | reverse complement strand
AGCGATTTGTTTAAGGGTCAGGGTCCACGCGCAATGGAAGTAATGTTCCAACTGCCAATGCTTCACCCTGGGATAACTTGAAATTTGATATAGAAGGAATTAAAGAAGTACAAAGAAAATTCTTTGGTACATTGTACAACACTTATCAATTCTTTGTGCTATATGCAAATGTTGATGGGTTTACTTACAAAGAAGCAGATATTCCATTTGATGAGCGTCCAGAAATTGATCGATGGATACTTTCAAGTTTGCAAACCTTGGTGAAGGTGGTTAATAAGCACATGGACGATTTTGAGCCAACGCTTGCAGGTAGGGCTATTGACGAGTTCGTTGATGAGTTGCTTAGTAACTGGTATGTGCGATTGTCAAGAAGAAGGTTTTGGAAAGGAGACTACGGTACAGATAAAATTAGCGCCTATCAAACTTTGTATACTTGTTTGTTAACAGTTACTAAACTGGCAGCGCCAATTTCTCCATTCTTTACCGATTCGGTTTATAGAAACTTGAATGCAGTCACTGGGAAGGAAAACTTGGCATCGATTCATCATGTTGATTTCCCTTCACCTAATGAAGCATGGATTGATCTTGCTTTAGAAGAAAGAATGGCGATGGCCAGAGAATTTTCTTCATTGGTTCTTTCCATCAGAAAGAAGGTAAACATCAGGGTTCGTCAGCCTTTACAAAAATTACTGATCCCTATTTCCTCATCCCTGATGCAAGAGCAGTTGAAGAAAATTGAGGATTTGATTTTGGCGGAAGTCAATGTGAAAGAGATGCAATATTTGCCAGCTGATAATGATTTTATCAAAAAAAGGGTCAAGCCCAATTTTGTGATTTTGGGTAAAAAGCTCGGGGCAAAGATGAAGTCAGCTGCTTCAATCATCACTGCGCTAGATCAACAATCCATCAGGAAACTTGAACAGGAAGGTAAATTGAACATCGTGTTGGATAATGAAGAGGTTGAAATTTTAAGGGAAGAAGTTGAAATACAGAGTGAGGATGTTGCAGGGTGGATGGTAGCGTCCAGAAATGCATTTACTGTTGCATTGGATGTTTCGGTCACCCCGGAACTTGAAAATGAGGGTAACGCACGTGAATTGGTTAACCGCGTTCAAAAAATACGAAAGGATCTGGACTTGGAATTAACCGACAGAATTATCGTGGAAATTCAATCTGATCCTGACCTAGACCATTCATTTACCGATTTTAATGCGTATATTTGCGCCGAAATTTTAGCTGACCAGGTCTTGCTGAAGCAAGGTTTATCTGAAGGTGTTGAGACAGAGATCAATGGTAAAACGCTGAAGATCAATGTTATAAAAAAAGGTTAAGTATTATGGCAACAAAGAAACCAGCACCAAAAAAGAGTGCAGCACCTGCTAAAAAAGCAGCTCCTGTAAAAAAAGCAGCACCTGTTAAAAAAGCAGCTCCTGCTCCTAAAGCCCCTGCAAAGAAAGCAGCAGCTCCTAAAAAAGCGGTTCCAGCTAAGGCAGCTCCTAAAAAGGCCGCTCCTGCAAAAGCTGTTGTTGCCAAAAAAGCTACACCTGTAAAAGCAGCCCAAAAGCCAGTAGCAAAACCAGCTGCGAAAGCACCTGTTAAGTCTGCCCCAGCTAAAAAAGCTGTTGCTCCGGCCAAGCCTGCTCCTAAACCAGTAGCAAAACCAGCTGCGAAAGCACCTGCCAAGGCTGCTCCAGCTAAACCAGCAGCTGTTAAACCTGCTTCAAAACCAGTTGCAAAGGCTGCTCCAGCTAAACCAGCAGCAAAAGCTCCTACCAAGGCTGCTCCTTCAAAGCAAGCAGCTGCTAAACCTGCTGCTAAGTCAGTGCCAGCTGCAAAACCTGCAGCTCCAGCTAAACCAGCCAAGAAGGTCCCAGCAATTGCTCCTGAAATTAGGTTTGCTGAAACCAGCAAGGCTGCTGCAAGTCCAGCTGAAATCAGAAAAGCACTTAGAGCAAAAGAGGCTAAAAAAGATCTCAAGCCCGTCCCCATGCCAAAAATCAATACTAAATCTGCGCGTAAATACGAACCTGAGTTCACAAGATCAGTTTTAGATAGCAAAGATGAGCCAGTGCAAACTGGGCCAACACAACGCTATTCTGATGTAGAATTGTTGGAATTCAAGGAATTGATTCAAAATAAATTGAATGCTGCCAAGCAAGAACTTGCCTATTTAAATGGTTTGATCACCAGAAAAGACTCAATGAGTGGCGAAGACTCTGATACTCGTTACATGACTATGGAAGATGGAAGTCTCAGCATGGAGCGTGAACAACTTAGTCAAATGGCCAGTCGCCAAATCGATTTCATCGAGAAATTAGAAAAGGCCCTCATGAGGATAGAAAACAAAACCTATGGTATTTGTAGGGTTACAGGCAAGTTGATTGATAAGGCGCGTTTGAGAGCAGTTCCACATGCCACTTTGAGTATGGAAGCAAAGACAGGTATGAATAAACCTGGACCAAGCTTCTAACACTTATCTCATCTCTTGCATTGCTACCAGTTTGCTGTAGATGCCGTTTTGGGCAACTAACTCATCGTGTTTCCCCCTTTCTGCTATTGTACCTTTATCAAGTACTATGATCTCGTCTGCATGTCGTACGGTCGATAAGCGATGCGCAATAATAATGCTGGTTCTGTCCTTCATAAGTTGGTTGATTGCATCTTGCACCCATTTTTCACTTTCGGTATCCAAGGAAGAAGTTGCTTCGTCTAGAATAAGGATGGGTGGATTTTTCAGAACAGCTCTTGCAATGGTAACCCTTTGTTTTTCTCCACCACTCAATTTTGAACCTCTATCACCAACCAATGTAGCATATCCTTGCTCCTTTCTTTCAATAAAATCGTGAGCATTGGCAATTTTTGCCGCTTGAATAACTTGCTCCAGTTGAGCATGCAGATTGCCTAAGGCAATATTAGCCTCTATGGAATCATTGAACAAGATAGGTTCTTGCGTTACAATACCCATAAGGTTTCTGAGGTCGGACATCTTGTACTGTTTGATGTTCACCCCATCAATTAAAACCTCTCCAGAAGAGGCATCATGAAATCGAGGAATTAAATCTGCTAGGGTAGATTTTCCCGCACCTGAAGATCCAACAAGGGCGATGGTTTGACCTTTTTTAATGTTAAGGTTGATGTTCTCAAGAATGATTTTATCTTGGTAAGCAAAACCTACATTTTTTAATTCTATTGAGTCATTGAATCCGGAAATAGGAACAGGATGAGGGTCCTCTTTGATGGATTGTTCTTCCTTGATCAAAAGTTGAATACGTTCTATACTTGCTGCTCCTTTTTGAATATTGTAAGAAGCAGTACTAAATGCTTTTAGTGGGTTAATGACCTGGGTAAATATGGCGATGAAAGTCAGGAAATCAGGACCATTCAAGGTGAAACTTTTGTTGAGTACAAGAGAGCCTCCATAGTAAAGCACACAACATACTGCTACAATTCCTAAAGTTTCTGAGACTGGTGAAGCCAGATCTCTTCTGCGAATAGTGTGGTTTTTGATTTGTAGTAATTCAGTATTTTCCTTTTTGAATTTATCCAATTGTTGTTGTTCTGCATTGAACGCCTTAACTACTCTTATTCCACCTAAGGTTTCTTCAATAGTGCTGAGGATTTCACCCAGTTTGATTTGCACACTATTCGATACTTTCTTTAGGGATCTTCCAATTCTACCAATAATTAGTCCTGCAACGGGTAAGAACAATAGGAGAAATAATGATAATTCCGGGCTCAAATTGATCATGGCAAAAAGGTACAATGCTATCAAGATGGGCTCTCTGAAAAAACTTTCGAGAAAACTGATCGTTGAGAATTCCACGTCCTGAAGGTCATTGGTTAACTTGCTCATGATGTCACCTTTTCTCTGTTCATTAAAAAAGCCAACAGGCAAATTCAATATTTTGGTGAACATATCCGTACGCATATCATTGATGATATTGTTACGGATTGGCGTGAGTAAATACATGGAGCCATAGAGAAAAATATTTTTTAGTACGATCGCCATTATCACAATGAGACAAATAATGGCTAGGGCTTGAATACGGCCTTCAGGCGTTTGCGTTAAATTGGATAGCGTGTCGTACAGATAATCAGAAAGACCTCCTAATTGAAATCGTGAAGAGGTGACAGCACCATTTTCTTGTAATCCAAAGATTAATGTTAAAAAAGGCGCCAGCATGGCAAGGGAAATCAGGGAGAAAAAGGCAGAAAGTATGTTCAGGATGAAATATCCTGTAACCATTCTGGGATATTTTTTGATATAATTAAATATGACACCCAAGCTCTTCATTATGCTGACTTATGTTTTTATAGAATTAGCACCAAAAGTAACTAATTTTACATCCATCAAGCATCCATTATGGAGGAAAGCAAAAGACAGAAACAAATCGCAGGGGTCATTCAGGAAGAAATGAATGATATTTTTTTAAGAATGGGACTCAATATGATGGATGGGGGTATGGTTTCAATTTCCCATGTTAAGATTACGCCAGATTTACTTGAGGCTAGAATTTATCTTAGTCTATTTCAATTAAATGATCCAGGGACTGCACTTAAGAAAATTGAGGACAGAAAGAGTGAAATCAGGAAAGAGCTGGGCAGTAGGGTTAAGCAGCAGTTGAGGCGAATTCCTGAGCTGCGTTTTTTCAAAGATGATACGCTAGATCATGTTTTTCGAATGGAAGAGATCTTCAAGAAAATAAACGAAGAAAGAAACAAATGAATTTTAGGACCATCCTGAAATTTGCATGGCGTTATTTCAAAGCCAAAAAATCAACAAACGCCATTAATATCATTTCATGGGTGAGTGTTGTTGCTATAGTATTTGGTACTGCTTCATTGATTGTTATACTAAGTGCATTTAATGGTTTTGAGTCTCTTGTAAAATCGTTATATGCCTCTTTTTATCCAGATATAAAAATCAGTGCTGCAAAAGGTCAGGTAATTACAATCACACAGGAACAAATCAACAAATTAAAAGGAATTGCTGGCGTTGCTTCTATCAGTTTGGTGGCAGAAGAAAAAGCATTGATTCAAAATGGGGATCTTCAAACTGTTGTTCAGATGAAGGGTGTAGACAATAATTACTCTGATGTTGCAGGAATTACTGAACACCTTTATAGGGGTGATTATGTGTTGGGGAATTCGGAGCAACCTGCCTTGGTTTTTGGCGTAGGTGTGGAAATGGCACTGGGTTTGTCTGCTGGCCAGGCTATCACTCCAGTTTCTGTTTATTTGCCTAAGCGAAAAGGAGTTTCAAGTATTGATCCATTATCTTCTTTATCATTAGCAGTGGCTAATCCTGTGGGGAGTTTTGCTATCCAATCAGAATTTGACAACAAATATGTTATAACCAATCTTGATTTTATCAAGTTGTATGCTGATTATGGGAAAGATCAATATACAGCTGTTGAAATAAAAATGCTACCAGGTATACAAGCAGAAGATGTTATAGCATTGATCAAGCCAATTATCGGGGAATCTTACAAAGTAGAAGATCGTTATCAGCAAAATAATACCTTATACACTACAATCAAATTAGAGAAGTTAGCGATTTATGGTATCTTTTCTCTAATACTAATTGTTGCTGCATTTAATATGTTAGGAGCATTGAGTATGCTAGTTTTGGAAAAGAAAAAAGATATACAAGTGCTAATGGCTATGGGTGCAGATCAGACTTTAATTCAAAAGATTTTTCTTGCAGAGGGGATTTTATTATCTATCATAGGTGCAATAGGGGGGATGTTGGTTGCATTGATTTTGTATTACATACAAATAACTTATAAGCTCGTTCCACTGCAGGGGGATACCTTTTTAATTGACTACTATCCAGTTGAGTTGTCGTTGATTGACTTTTTACTTGTTGGATTGACAGTATTTGTCATTGGTATTTTTGCCGCTTGGATTCCTGCGAGAAAAGCAGCGGCTTCCCAGTTAGCTTTGCGCAATACGTATTAGTAATCACCAATTGTTTCAGGAAGTTGAGCAAGCGCTTTTGAAAGTTGCTCATCGTTAGGTGCAATACCATGCCAACCGTGATCATTCTCCATGAAATCTACCCCTTTGCCCATTAAGGTTTTCATGATGATGGCAACGGGTTTTTCCTTTCCTGCAGTTTCTTTTGCCAAGGCTAATACTCTAATTACATCATCCATGTCATTGCCTTCCATTTCCAGGGTAGCCCAGCCAAAAGTTTCAAATTTTTCTTTGAGGTTTCCCAAAGAAATTACTTTATCAGTTGGTCCATCAATTTGTTGTCCGTTCCAATCTACTGTGGCAATTAAATTATCAACTTTGTGATGTGCTGCAAACATTACTGCTTCCCAAATCTGGCCTTCTTGTAATTCACCATCACCATGTAAGGAATAGACAAGATTATTGTCGTTATTCAGTTTTTTGGCCAATGCAGCACCAATAGCTACACTCAATCCTTGTCCCAATGAACCCGAAGCAATTCTTACACCGGGCAGGTGTTCATGTGTTGTAGGGTGTCCTTGTAGTCTCGAGTTTAATTTGCGGAAACTAGCTAGCTCGCTGACAGGAAAGTAGCCTGAACGAGCAAGGCAAGAATAGAAAACAGGAGAAATATGTCCGTTTGAAAGGATGAAAATATCCTCATTGATGCCATCCATTTGAAATGCAGGATTGTGCTTCATCACCTTGAAATACAAGGCAGTTAGAAAATCGGTGCAACCTAAAGAACCGCCAGGATGGCCACTTTGAACGGCGTGAACCATTCTGACAATATCTCTTCTGATTTGTGTTGCTGTGTCCTGCAAAGATGCCATGGTGAGATTTTTTGGCAAAGCTAATGTTTTT
>CAZDTN010000002.1:24716-46137 GCA_964508355.1 uncultured Sphingobacterium sp. | reverse complement strand
GAAATTGAAATTCGTCCTGATGAAACTGCAGGAGAATTGCATGATGAAATGAAAGTAGTAGGGGCACAGTTGATTTACGATACCCTGGTTGGGTATTGCAGCGGCACACTACAACCTATTCCTCAAGATCAATTGATTAATCAAACGGACATTCATATCTCAGAAGCACCAAAAATTCATACAGAGACCTGTAAAATAGATTGGCACAAAGAAGCACATGGTATATATAACTTGGTAAGAGGGCTGTCTCCTTATCCAGCTGCATTTACTACGCTAGATGGGAAACTGTTAAAGGTTTATAAAGCGACTGTTGAAGCAGGCGATCTAAATAAAACACCAGGGGAATATGAAACCGACGGTAAAACCTATCTCCGATTTGCTGCAGCTGATGGATGGGTTTACATCAAAGAGCTTCAGCTTGAAGGGAAAAAGCGTATGCTTGTTGAAGATTTCCTGCGCGGATTCCGATTTGTATAGTTGGGTTTAGTTTTTCTTTTTTAAATAGAAACCCAGCCAAATACCACATAGGCCCCATCCCATTAAACCATCAAGCATATCAGCATAAATACCAGGACTTTCATACCAAATAAAATTGGTGTAGGGGAAAAACAAAAAGCTCAGAATACCTACAACTAGAGAGGCGGTAAAAATTGATCCGAATGTGCAATAGTTTCCTTTGGATAATAACCAGATGAACAACCAAACCATGATAATATTCGTAATCAAACCCCTGCCCATGTTGACAGGCATATTGGTTGTATTTGCTTTTTTATAATCAATTATAGCCCAAGGCTTTCCCTTTGCGTCTTCGGCTAGTTGTTGCATTTGATCTGCAGTGGCTCCAACAGGAGTATTGGGTAAGAAATATTTTCCTTCCTCTAACTGGGTGGATAAAAAATGTAAAATAGTATCCTGATTTGATGTGTATTGTGTTGCTGGTCGATGTAGGTCCAATGCGGCATTAGAAAGAAATTGCCAGAAGAAAATAATAATTCCTCCTATCAAAGATGCAATTATTGATTTTTTCATATGGATTGTTTATTTAAATTTAATCTTTTCTAAATAAATATGAACAGCCTACTACAACGTTTTCTCGACTATGTACAAATAGATACACAGAGCGATCCTGAAAGCAATAGTTTTCCTTCGACAGAAAAACAGAAAAACCTGGGCAAGCTACTGGCACAGCAATTGTTGGATATGGGCTTTACCGATGCTCATCTAGATGAGCATGGTTATGTATACGCGACAATTCCTGCAACTTCTTCTAGACATGTTCCTGTGATTTGTCTGTGCTCACATATGGATACAGCTCCTGATTGTTCTGGCGAAAATGTTAAGCCTATTGTACATTATAACTATCAAGGGCAAGACCTTATTTTACCAGATGATCATAGTCAAGTAATCACCACTAAAGAACATCCTTATTTGTTAGAAAAAATCGGAGATGATATTGTAACTGCTAGTGGACTCACGCTATTGGGTGCTGATGATAAGGCCGGTATTGCAATTATTATGGAAGTCGCGTCCCGATTGATGCAAGACCAAACAATTGAACATGGCGAGGTGAAAATTTTATTTACACCCGATGAGGAAGTGGGGAGAGGTGTAGAGCATGTTGATCTAGAAAAGTTAGGCGCTGATTTTGGATATACTTTAGATGGTGGAGAGTTGGGTTCGTTTGAGCACGAAACATTCTCTGCCAATGGGGTTGAGATTATTGTTCATGGTGTAATAGCGCATCCTGGAAGTGCAAAAGGTAAAATGGTGAATGCCATTAAAATTGTTGGCGAGTTTTTGTCGGCATTGCCTAAGCATGAATTAGCACCTGAGGTAACTGAGGGATTAGATGGTTTTGTTCATCCAACAGATATCAAAGGTGGTGCTGAGAAAGCCAGTGTAAAACTCATCATACGAGATTTTAATACAGCACAGCTTGATATTTATCAAAGTCTATTGAAAGACATTATGGATAAGATCATGCTTAGTTATCCCAAAGCCCGTTATGAGTTTAACGTCACGGAACAATACAGAAACATGGGTGAAGTTTTACGTCAATATCCTGATGTTATTAAGCATGCCATAACTGCAATTGAGCAAGAGGGTATAAAGCCAGTTTCTATACCTGTTAGGGGTGGGACAGATGGCTCAAGGTTATCGTTTATGGGTTTACCTTGTCCCAATTTATTTACTGGAGAAATGGCGCTACATTCTAAACATGAATATGTCTCTGTACAGGATATGGAGAAATCTGTAAGGGTTGTGTTGAGGTTGTTGCAAAACTGGGCAGGAGATGAATAGCATAACTTTATCAACTCTTTAATAAATAAAGTTGCATCTTCATAATGTATTTAAATCGGTAGATCTTACCATAGATAAAAAATAGAGCACATGTCAATTCATTTTCTGCAAATTACTGCTGGTACAGAAGCACAACAGGCAATCACTGTGCAAGCATCCAAGCAAATGCAATTATGGGATATTCTGCAGTCGGGCGGGGCACTGATGATACCTCTTGGGTTGTTGCTAATTTTGGCTGTATTCTTCTTTTTTGAAAGATATATTGCAATTAAAAAAGCTGGAAAAATTGACGATAATTTCATGCGTATTATTCGTGATCATATCCTCAATGGCAATGAATTGGCAGCAAGGGCAATGACAAAAAATACAGATAACCCTGTTGCAAGAATAATTGATAAAGGCATTCAGCGTATTGGAAAGCCAATTGATGCCGTAGAAAGGAGTATGGAAAATGTAGCACGATTAGAGATGTATAACCTGGAACGGAATCTGAGTGTCTTGAGTGTGATTTCCAGAGCAGCTCCAATTTTTGGTTTTGTAGGCACATTGGCGGGTTTGATGCAATTGTTTTTTGATATCAATACAACGGGTGAGTTCGTTCTGAATACCATTGCGGGTGGATTGTATGTGAAACTTGTTACATCGATTACCGGTTTAGTAATTGGTTTGTTGTCGTTTTTGGGTTATAGCTTTTTGCATACACAGATTGATAAGACAGCTAATAAAATGGAAGTAGCGGCTTCTGATTTTCTGGACATCATTCAGGAGCCAACAAAATAAAGCGCATGCAGATCAGAAAGGCAAATAGGGGAGAAACAGAAGTATTCACAGAAGCGTTGAATGATATCTTATTCATTCTACTGATGTTTTTTCTTATTGTTTCCACTTTGGCAAATCCTAATGTAATAAAGCTCTCTCAGCCAAAATCGACAGGTGATACTAAAGCCAAGCAAAACGTAGTAGTATCCATTGATGCTAATAAGCAGTTCTATATCGGTACAACGGCTGTGCCGCTTGATTCTTTAAAAAATACATTGGTGCCGGTTATTTCTAAAGAAAAAACAGAGGTTCCTACAATAGTAATCAATGCTGATAAGACTGTGGCTATTGACGAAGTGGTTGCTGTAATGCGTATAGCAAAGGAGTTGGGTGCGAGAACAGTGTTGTCTGTAGAAAAGCAATAAATCTTTATAGTGAAGCTCCTCCTCTTTTTCCTGATACTATTCTGTCTTTGCCTTGAAAGTCCTTTTTTATCTTGACATCCAGGTATTCGTTTTCTTTCATTAATGATGCAACCTCTTCGGCATAATTCATGTGGGTTTCAAACCAGAGTGTTCCTCCTCTGATTAAATGGTGTTCGCTGAATACTAAAATTGATCTATAAAATTGAAGTGGATCTTCATTGGTTACAAATAAAGCCAAATGTGGTTCATGATCTAGCACTTGAGAAGTCATCTCTTCTTTGTCTGTTAATGGTATATAGGGCGGATTGCTAACTATTAAATGAAATGCTGGTAAATCATTTATGCTCAATGCCGATAAAATATCAACCTCTTTTGTTTTGATCTTGGCGTTCAGTTGCAAAGCATTTTCTTTGACAACATCTAATGCATTAATGCTTTTATCTATAGCCCAAATTTCCCATTCTGGGAAATACAATTGAAGTGAGATAGCAATACATCCACTGCCGGTTCCGATATCAAGAATTTTAAATTGTTCTTTATTTTTTTCTGTTGATTCTTGTTGTATGATAGCATCTACAAGTTCTTCTGTTTCTGGTCTTGGAATTAATACATGCTCATTCACCTTAAATTTTTTCCCTTTGAACCAGGAATAACCTAAAACGTATTGAACAGGTTTCCCGCTAAGCAATTCTTTTTCCATTGTTGAAAAAAGATTTTCCTGTACTGATGTAAATTCATGGTCATGATGAAGAATTCTTTGTGATTTTGTCCAGTTGGTAATGTCCTCAATAATCCAATCGGCTATAACAGCTGCCTCTCTGTGGTCATATAATGCAAGTAATTCAGCTCGAAGTTGGTGATAAGCCTCTTTCATTAACATAACCCAAAAGTAAATCAATTAACTTTGTTTGTATAGATGAGACAAATGGAAGAGCAGCATTTTTATCAGACCATAGAAAAAACTACAGTCGCTGAATTTGGTGATAGAGGGAGTAAGTTTATAGGAATGGCTTTTCCAATAGCTTCTGTTCAAGATGCAAAGACTGCATTAAATGATGTAAAAAAAATACATCCTAAAGCATCTCACCATTGTTTCGCTTATAGGATTGGAATGGATGGAGCAACTTTTCGGGTTACAGATGCAGGGGAACCGTCTGGGACTGCTGGTAGGCCTATTTTAGGTCAGATTGATAGCAAGGGATTGACAAATATAATTGTAATAGTAGTGAGGTATTTTGGGGGTACTTTGCTAGGCGTTCCTGGTCTTATCAATGCCTATAAGAGTGCTGCTTCTATGGCCTTGCAACTCACTCCAATTATAAAAAAGCCTATTCTCATTTTTTATGAGTTACAGTTTGATTATACAATCTCAAATGAAATTATGCGTGTTGTTAAAAAGTATGATTGTGTACTGGTTAAACAAGACATGCAATTATTCTGCAATTTTGAAATCGGTATAGCAAAACAAAATGAACAAAATTGTATTACTGCATTTGAAGAACTAAGAGGGTTGTCGATAAAAAAGAAAAGCGATTCAGGAAACTGAATCGCTTTGTATAATTTGATTGAACAATTTAGTTCTCAGTGTTCATATCTTCATCAACTAAAACCCTACCGCAGTTTTCGCAAACAATGATTTTCTTGTGTTGGCGAATTTCACTTTGACGCTGAGGTGGGATTGCATTGAAACATCCTCCGCAAGCATCACGAACAACAGGAACAACTGCTAGGCCGTTGCGGAAATTCTTTCTTATTCGATCAAATGATGAAAGTAAACGTGGGTCTACAGAAGCACGCGCTTTTTCAGAAAGTGCTGAGTATTCTTTTTCTTCTTTCTCTGTTTCAGCAATGATTTTGTCCAGCTCAGATTTTTTTACCTTAAGGTTGGCTTCTTTGTTGGCAATATTCTTCTTCACAGTATCCAAAGCTCTTGCTTTATCAGCTATTTCTTCATTTGCATCCTTGATGTGTCTTTCAGCAAGTTTCACTTCAAGAGTTTGCATCTCAAGTTCTTTGTTGATCGCTTCGTACTCTCTGTTGTTTTTTACGTTGTCACTTTGCTTCTCATATTTTTTGATCAGCTCCTGAGATGTTACAATAGCCTGTTTCTTTTGTTCAATGAATTCGTTAATTCCATTGATCTCTTCTTCCATTCTTGTCTCTCTTGCATGAAGACCTTGGATTTCGTCTTCTAAATCACGGACTTCAATTGGAAGCTCTCCTTTGAGAATGGCAATAGCATCTAATTTGCTTTCCACTTTCTGGAGATTAAGTAAGGCGGCCAATTTTTCCTCGACTGAATATTCTTTTGCAGTAGCCATAATGAGTTATAAAAAATAATTGACGGGATTGGTATTTCTACCTGTTTTTAGGACGGCAAAGGTAGGGAATTTTTCTTTTATTGCCCGTTCTAAGAGGTCGGAAGTGTATTGCTCACTTTCAAAATGGCCTATATCGGCCAATAAAAGTCTTCCATCGGGCTCAAAGAAATCATGATAGCTCAAATCTGCGGTAATATAAGCATCTGCTTTATTTTTTAAAGCGTTGATTATCAATGACTTTCCAGATCCTCCACACAAAGCCACTTTCTGAATGGGCCTAGCGCATAAGGAAGTGTGTCTGATAATTCCTGTATGAAAAGTTTTTTTCAAGAGATGAAGGAATTCCTTTTCCTCCAATGGGGTAGGTAAGTAGCCGATTGCTCCTCCGCCAAGTTCATTAAAAGTATTGTTGAGAGGATAGATATCATAGGCAACTGTTTCATAGGGGTGTGCATCCTTGAGGGTAGCAATTAAGCTGGTTAGCAAATGCGTAGGAAAGATAACTTCAATTCGCTCTTCCTTTTCATGATGTTGCTTATGAATAGCTCCAACAAAGGGGTTGGCTTTTTCATTGGCCTTGAATGTACCCGTGCCTGTATTGTTAAAACTGCATTCAGTGTAATTTCCTATGGATCCTGCGCCTGCTTCAAACAAACTTTGTCTAACCTTAGCAGCATGATCTACTGGCACGAAAGTCACCAATTTTTGATGGGTATCAGTCATTGGTGAAAGAACTTTTAGCTTTTGTAGTCCGATTCTGCTGGCAATTTCACCATTTACACCCCAGATTACATTATCCAAATTGGTATGAATGGCATAGATGCATATATCTGCTTTGATAGCTTGGGTAAGCATACGGGCGACTGGATTTGAAGGCACCAGTTGTTTAAGTCCCTTGAAAATGGGAGGGTGGTGGACAATGATTAGGTTGAAGTTTTTTTCCATGGCCTCATCGATGATAGCAGGAGTCAGGTCCAGGGCTGTTAACGCACCTGTACAAATTTGTTCGGGATCACCCACAACCCAGCCGGAATTATCATAAGCCTCCTGGAGCCTCAACGGCGCTATTGTTTCTAAAACGTTAATTATATCTTTTGTTTGCACCATTAATTTTCTATTTCTAGGAATTGAAATTACTTTACTTTCTCAATCTCCGCTGTGAAGAAGTCGATTTTATTTATACTGGTTTTGGTGGCTGTCATTTTTGGTCAAGCACAGCGGGTTGTGCACGACTGGGAAAACTACATCAGTTCAGTTGGAGGAAAGCCTGTTTCAGTGAATGTAGATTTGGGATTGGGAAAGCTTGCGCCTATAAAAGAAAATCCTTTTGTAGTGATTTTGCGTGTAAAGCTTCGGTATCCAGATCAGCTTGGAATGCCAGGAATAGAAGAAATGACTGCTTTAGATAAATTGGAAAGCAGGCTGACAGAGCTTTTGGCAAGGCAGGTCGGTGCTATTTTTGCAGGACGGTTTACACAGCGTGGTATTAGAGAGTTCTATTTTTATGCTCCTGACACTTCAGGGTATCAAAAAGCAATAAATCAGTCCCTTTTTTCGTTAAATGAAGGTGAATGGCTTTGTCAGGCCAAACGCGACGAAAAATGGGATAACTATTTCACAGTGCTCTACCCATCGAAGCTAGACCAGATCAAGATTTCCAGTCGCAAACAACTGGAGATGATGGGAGTAGCTGAGGGTAGGGTGATCAAGAACATAGAAATTGAACATTATTTCGAATTTGAAAAAATTGACGATCGAACCAAGTTTTTATCGTCTCCTGCAATAACCGGTTTCAAAATTGTTTCGATGCCTGGTTTGCCTGACAAGTCCAAAGGAAAATATGTGTTGGTCCTGAGGAGAAAAGAAGACCCTGAGTTTAGCTGGATTGAGAGAAGAATTGTGCCTTTGTACAATTTGTGTGAGAAGAATGGCGGCAGCTATAAGGGTTGGGAACAAATTGTCAAGTAAACCCAAATCCGAACAATATGAAAACCAAAGCTACTTCTATAGTGGCCATTTTGCTGCTATCTCTATTTTTTTCTTCCTGCGAAAAAGCAGAGCAATTCATTCAAAAGGCTGTCCTGTCACAAGTTATCACCTCTGACCGTTGGGTGGTTGAAACTTTTGCTGTAGCGGGTACTGATGTTACAAGTGAGTATGCTCCTTATGAATTCGAGTTTCATAAAAACGGGACTGTAACTGCATTTAAATCAACACAAACAATTGTTGGAGATTGGAAAGAAGATTTGAATGCTTTAAGTATTGAAACCTATTTTAATGATCCTGCAGTAACGCTTCAACGATTCAACAATATTTGGTATATTGGGAAATCGGCAGCCACTTATGTTGAGGCACGTGCTGTTACAGCTACAGGTGTTTTGAATTTAAAACTGGTTAAAAAGCAGTAGCCAGATCACAAAAGTTTGAACCTTTTACATCAGGAATTGTTTCCTATTTTTGAAAAATATTTAAAATTACACAACATGTCAATTCAAAAAGGCCAAAACGCTCCTGATTTCTCACTGTTTAATACAGAGAAAAATAAAGTCGCACTTGCAGATTACAAAGGGAAAAACCTCGTCATTCTTTTCTTTCCACTTGCATTTACAGGTGTTTGTACTACAGAACTTTGTTCAGTAAGAGATAATCTAAACGTGTACACCAGCTTAAATGCAGAAGTGGTTGGTATTTCAGTCGATTCACTTTTCGCATTGGGAAAATTTAAAGAAGAGCAACAGTATAATTTCCATTTGTTATCTGATTTTAATAAGACAACTGCCAAAGCATATGGTGCCTTTTATGATGAGTTTGTTTTAGATATGCAAGGAGTGGCAAAAAGAGCTGCCTTTGTTGTGGATAAAGAAGGTGTAGTTCAATATGCAGAAGTATTGGAAAGTGCTGGTGATTTACCCAATTTTGATGCCATCAAAGAAACATTGTCAGGCCTGAATTAGTATCATAACATGCAAATTGAATAAGCCAGCACCTCAGGTGTTGGCTTATTTCATTTAAATCAGTTAATTTTGATCAATTCATATGAGACTGCTTTTGACCATCTTATTCCTCATTTCATGTCAGCTTGGCTTTGGTCAAGTTAAACGTGTTTCTATGAGTGATCATGTCAAAAGAACCTCTATTTATCCCAATCCTGCTAAGTCATTTGTACACATACAATACAAACAAGCTACGCCTCCACCAGCTTCATTAATCATTTATAATTTTCTGGGGAAAAAACAAATCGAAACCA
This sequence comes from uncultured Sphingobacterium sp., assembly GCA_964508355.1. Taxonomy (GTDB): domain Bacteria; phylum Bacteroidota; class Bacteroidia; order Chitinophagales; family Chitinophagaceae; genus Pollutibacter. The sequence goes on along the minus strand of CAZDTN010000002.1, from coordinate 37,084 downwards.
ACCAGCCAGGAACTCATGTTTATCTTGATCTATCAAGCTTTAACCGTGGAGTATATATTTTTCAGTTCCGTGACCGCAATGGGCAGGTGATTGATTCAGGAAAGTTTCAGGTAGAGAAATAACTAGATCACCTGTACAATCAAAAATTTCAAGTAATTGGTATTTTCAAGTCCGCGTATGATTGGATGATCAGGAGATTGGGTTTGGTATACTACCTGCCTGAGTGATCTTCTCGCATCTTTTGCAGCCATTTCAATTGTCTGGTAGAACAAGTCGGGTTGAACTAAATTGGTGCAAGATGAAGTGACTAAAAATCCACCAGGTTTGATCAGTTTCATTCCTCTTAAATTAATCTCTTTGTAACCACTGATGGCCTTTTGTATATTATCTCTTGTTTTGGTAAATGATGGTGGGTCTAGCATTACAACATCCCAACGTTTTTCTTCCTTGGTCCACTGTTTTAGTGCGTCAAAGGCATTGATTGCCTGAAAACTAATGTTATCTAGATTATTGAGTTTAGCATTTTCCCTTGCCTGCTCCACTGCATTTTCAGAAATATCGAGTCCTAAAACATGTTTTGCTCCATAAGCGGCAGCATGAATTTCAAAAGTTCCAGTATAGCAAAACGCCCCCAACACATCGGCACCTTTTACAAGATGTTCAATGGCCCTTCTGTTGTCTCTTTGGTCAAGAAAATATCCTGTTTTTTGTCCCTTTTCCACATCAACAATGAATTTTAGACCATTTTCTGTGATGGGAATTCTTGTCTCAAAAGGTGATGAAAGAAATCCTTTTTTTTGTTCCATACCTTCTAATTCTCTGACAGGAACATCATTTCTTTCGTAAATCCCTTTTGGTTCAAAAATCTGATTGATGGCAGCAACGATTTCACTTTTCCATTTATCAATTCCGAAGGCAAGCGTTTGAATGACGAAATAGTCATTAAACTTATCGATGATCAATTGAGGCAACCCATCAGCTTCTCCAAAAACCAATCTGCAGTTTTCTACATAGCCCAACCGTTTTCTGTATTCCCATGCTTCCTGTATTTTTTGATGGAAAAAAGCTGCATTGATTTCATCATTTTTTTTGCGGGTGAGTAAGCGAACTGGAATCCTGGATAGTGGATTTACATAGCCCTTGCCTACAAAACTGCCATCATGATTTTCAACCGTGGCAATGTCGCCAGGCATTAATTCATCATCCACCAAATTAATTTCATTGGCAAAAATCCATGGGTGACCGTTGGCGATTCTATTGCTAATTTTTCTCTTTAACACGACTTTCTTCATCCTGCAAAGGTAAACTTTCGTGGAAATGACTGAAATTTGCATTTTTCTGCTCAAAAACAGACATTTTGGCTTGTTGATTAACTGTGGCAAGCCATTTGAGCAGTACTAGTGCAAACGTATGAATATGGAAGAAAAAGATATGCTAAATAACGAAGAGCAAAGCACAGCTGCCCAGGAACAAGAGCAGTCACCCCTTGAACAGGTTGCTGAATTGGATTTGTTGAAGAAAGAATTAGAGGAGCAAAAGGAAAAATTTATCCGATTGTATGCAGATTTCGACAATTATAAAAGAAGAAGTGCCAAGGAAAGGGTTGAATTGATTCAGACTGCAGGCAGGGAAGTAATTCAATCTCTTTTAGAAGTAATGGATGATTGCGATCGTGCAGAAAAGCAAATGCAGAAAAGTGATGATGTCGTTCAAATAAAAGAGGGTATTCAGCTAGTCTTTGCCAAGTTGCGAAATACCATGATCGCAAAGGGTGTGAAAGAGATGAAAACAATTGGTGAGGAATTCAATGCCGATTTTCATGAAGCAATTACTGAGATCCCAGTTCAGGACGAGGGCATGAAAGGCAAAGTAGTAGATGAGGTAGAAAAGGGGTATACCCTGAATGATAAGATAATTCGATTTGCGAAAGTAGTTGTTGGTAAATAACCGCCAAGAAAACAAAAATATTTATGTCCAAAAGAGATTATTACGAGATACTGGGTGTTGCTAAATCTTCATCTGCCGATGAGATAAAAAAGGCCTATCGAAAAGTGGCTATGCAGTTTCACCCCGATAGAAATCCTGGAGATAAAGAGGCGGAAGAAAAATTTAAAGAAGCAGCAGAAGCCTATGAGGTATTGAGTGATCAGGAGAAGCGTGCGCAGTATGATCGATTTGGACATGCAGGGGTAAATGGACGTGGAGGTGGTGGAGCCCATGGCATGAACATGGATGATATCTTCAGCAATTTTGGTGATATTTTTGGCGACGACATTTTCGGAAGCTTTTTTGGAGGGGGAGGTCGTCAGCGTAGTGGAGGAAGAGCCAGGGGAACAAGAGGAAGCAACTTGAGGATCAAGTTGAAAATGAATTATGAAGAAATTGCGAAAGGCGCCAACAAGACGGTAAAAGTAAAGAAGTATACTACATGCTCTAGTTGTACAGGTTCTGGCGCAAAAGATAAAAATTCAATACAAAATTGCGGTACATGTAATGGAACGGGTCAGGTTCGAAAAGTAACCAATACCTTTTTAGGGCAAATGCAAACTGTAGGAACTTGTCCTACTTGTAATGGTGAAGGCTCAACTATTACCACTAAGTGTACTTCTTGTAAAGGTGAAGGTCGTGTTTATACGGAAGAGACAATCAACATTGATATTCCGGCAGGTGTTCAGGATGGCATGCAGTTGAGTTTGAGTGGGAAGGGTAATGCAGGCGAGCGTGGTGGTGCCCCTGGTGATTTGATAGTATTGATTGAAGAGGAAGCACATCCTGAATTGCAAAGGGATAACCTCAATGTTATTTATGATATGCACATCAGTTTCACTGATGCTGTCTTTGGTGCAAACCCTGAAGTTCCAACTATAGATGGCAGAGCAAAAATTAAAATTCCTGCGGGTACGCAAAGTGGGAAGATATTTAGGTTAAAGGGGAAAGGTTTTCCAGCCATCAATTCTTATGAAAAAGGGGATCAGTTGATCCATGTGAATGTGTGGACGCCACAAACACTGACTTCAGAGGAAAAAGAGATGATGGAGAAGCTAAAAGACGCTAAAAATTTCCAGCCACAACCGGAAAAAAATGAAAAGAGTTTTTATGCAAAAGTGAAAGAGATGTTCAGCTAAGTTTTTAGCTATTCATCTATTTGCATAATCTGATCTAGGTTCCTTCCAAATCCATTATAGTCAAGGCCATATCCGACTACAAACAGGTTGGGAATCTCAAATCCCAAGTAGTCTATGTTTACAGGGTATTTTGTTGCTTCTTTTTTATGAAGCAATGTGCATATTTTCAAAGATTTTGGTTGCTGATGTTTCAATTGTGGTAAAAATTCTGATAGCGTTTTACCAGTATCAATGATATCTTCCAGCACCACGACATGCCTTTCGTATAAATCAGTTTCAAGTCCAATAGCAGTCACCACATTGCCTGTGGATTTTGTTCCTTTGTAAGAAGCCAGTTTAATAAAACTGATTTCGGCAGGAATACTGATTTTCTTAAATAGATCAGATGCAAATATGAATGATCCATTTAGGATGGCGATGAATAAGGGATTTTTATCTTTGTAATCTTGGTTGATTTGTTCAGCAATTTTTTTGATGGCTAAATCCAAATCTGTGCTGGAGAGATAAGGCTTGAAGAATTTGTCCAGTATTTGTTTTTTCATCTACTTCAGGATTTTGAGCGATTGGCCAACTTGAAGATCATTGCCTTTCATATCATTTGCTTCTTTGATAGAATCGACAGTCACACTGTATTTCTTAGCAATTGTCCAAAGTGATTCTCCTTTTTTTACTACATGTATAGCTGATTTTGATCCTCTATTCTCTGTTTTGTTATTGTTTTTTGCTAACTGAGGTCTTTTGCTCATTGGATCTTTCAATGAGATTTTTTGTCCAGGTTTTGGCAACTGACCAGGTTTGAGTTTGTTTAATTTTAATAAACTTGCCAATTGTACGCCCTCGGCTTGACTGATATCCACCAAGGTCTCACCAGGTTTCACCCGATGAAAAGATTTCTTTCCCGTCTTTTTCTTTCTTTGTAAATAAACCAGTTGGTCTTTTTTTAATAGGGTTGTCCTTTTGGGTAGTTCATTGAACAATAGAATTGACGATGCTTGAACTTTGTATTTTTTGGCTAAGGACAACACTGACGTTCCTTCTTCAGCATAAACAACTTTTGAGCCATTGATTTTAAATACTCCACTCGGGTATAGCCCATTGCTTTTTTTGGTTTTATTGGCTCTTATTTTTTCTTCGACTTCTTCAAATGCTTTGCTGGGGACTGACTTTGACGTGGATGTTGGTGCAACAGTTGGAGTTGAAACTGCATTGCTGACAGGCAAGTTGTTTCTCACCATACTGAAATATTCAGTCAAGTCTATTTCCTCTTCATCAACTTCAACAAATTGATTCAGCTCATTTAACTGGTAAGTCTCAACGTATTTAATGATTGTTTCAGCATAAACGGGACTTGTTGCATAACCAGCTTTTTTTAGTCCCCAGGCCCATGAAACATGATCATCTGGGTCATACTCAAATAAAAATGAGTAACGGGTTTGTGATTTCAAATAGTTGGAGTGGTCAGTATATGAATCCTCTGCTGATTCGTACGCTCTAAAGCATTCTCCTGCTGCATCATCATCATGATAAACTTTATCTCCGTCCCAAGTCGATTTACATTTTATACCAAAATGGTTATTTGATCTTGAAACAAGGTTGCTTTTTCCTGCGCCCGATTCATGAATACCTTGTGCAATCTTTATCGAAGCAGGGAAGCCTGTTCTATTCATTTCCTTTATTGCTAAAGGTGCATAGGTCTCAATATATTGGATAATTTGTTCTCTATAAGAATCCTGTGTAAAAGCAAATGAATTTAGCAGTATAGCTGCAATTAATGTCATTATAATATTAAGTTTTCTCAATCTCATCATTTTCATTTTATATATAACAAGGTTAACCCATCTCGTATAGTCATCATTAACTTTTCTACTCTTATGTCTTTGCGCACATGTTCATTAAAAGCGTCAATAGCTTTTGCATTTTTCCCCGAAATGTTTTCTTTGAGCACTTCCCCATGGAAAAACACATTGTCAAATAACATCCAAGACCCACTTTTTGCTCTTTCCATGAGCAGCTCAAAATATTCTATGTAGCCTGTTTTATCCGCATCCACAAAGACCAAGTCCCAACATTCATCAATTTCTTTAATCACTTCTTTTGCATCACCTTCATGAAGAATTATCTGATCTTTGTAACAGCTGCTGTCAAAAAAACGCTTTGCTACTTTCACTTCATTGGGTCTGCATTCTATGGTATGCAGCCTTCCCTCTTCTTTTAATCCCTTTGCAAGACAAATAGCGCTATATCCGGTGAAAGTACCAATCTCCAATATGTATTTAGGTTGAATCATTTTGCTGATCATGGTCAATAGGTTTCCCTGCAGTGGTCCACTGATCATGTGTGATTCTGGGTGATTTTCAAGGGTGTATTGGTGAATTTCACTGAGGAGTTCATCCATCGGTGAGCTGTGTTTCAAAGCATATTCGTTGGCTAACTGATGAATTAAATCCATGTTGCGCAAATTTACGATTATGCGTCTTTTCCATCAAACCCAAGGTGTTGTAAAAAAGCAAAAATTTATGATTCTTTATTTGTTGATATAAGCCACAATCCTAAAAAAGTGAGCACACCATTGATGAGTAACATTTCAAACCCAATTTGGTATTCGTCAAAAATGGCTGGTGCAAATTTGGATAGTGCATAGCATATTGCCGGGGCAATTAGGCAAACAATGGTGACCCCATAGCCCTTATTTAGTGTTCTTTTTGTGAGCATACCAAAGGAAAATAAGCCCAACAATGGTCCATATGTATATCCCGCCAAGTCGAGAATGATACCAATAATAGATTTGTTGTTGATCCATTTGAAAATCAAGATACAGGCAAGAAAAATTACTGCAAAACTAAGGTGGACAAAAATTCTGGTTTTCTTTTGTTCCTGCTCGCCCATGTTGGGATTTCTTCTGATACCCAGTATGTCAATACAAAATGATGAAGTAAGTGCAGTTAAAGCACCATCCGCACTGGGGAAAAGCGCAGAAATCAATGCAATGATGAAAATAACACCGATAACTGGTGGCAAATGAAATAATGCAATTGTAGGAAATAGATCATCTCCGATTACATTTTTACCTCCAAACACCAGCTGGTTTCCTTCATAATTTCCCCCATTCATTGTTGTGTAGAGGTAAAGTAATCCACCTAAAAAAAGAAAAAGCAAGTTGACAATTACAAGTATGGTAGTAAAAGTCAGGATGTTTTTCTGAGAATCCTTCATGGTTCTCACACTGATGTTTTTCTGCATCATTTCCTGATCAAGACCAGTCATAGCTATAGCGATGACTGCTCCACCAATGATGTTCTTTAAGAAATGTGATTTATGAGCGATGTCTGTAATCCATAATTTAGTATATCCCTTTTCTTGCATGGAAGTGATTGCTTGTGTAATAGAAATATCCATATGTGACAGGATATATACGATACAAATTACAAGACCTGCCAACATGAATGTTGTTTGTAAGGTATCTGTATACACTATTGTTTTTACGCCACCTTTGAAGGTATAGAGTAAAATCATACCAAGGATTAAAGCAGTTGTGAAAATGAAGGGTACTCCCATTTCATCTAGTATGAAAATCTGTAAAACATTGATCACAAGGAATAATCTTGCAGTTGCTCCAAATGTTCTAGATATGATAAAAAAAAGGGCCCCTGTTTTATAGCTTTCTCTGCCAAAACGTTGTTCAAGGTATAAATAAATGGAGGTGAGATTTAGTCGATAGTAAAGAGGGATTAAGACATAGGCAATCACCATATAGCCAATGATATAACCCAAAACGACTTGGAAATAACTAAATCCATTGTAGCTGCCAGCACTGATGTTACCAACGGTACCTGGAACAGAAACAAAAGTGACACCTGATAATGAGGTACCTATCATCCCAAAAGCCACCAGCATCCAGTTAGAATTTTTATTACCAATGAAAAAAGATTCATTGGTGGCATTTCTTGCTGTATACATGGCTACACCCAGTAATAAGAGGAAATAACCCAATACAAAAGAAAAAAGCAATAAAGGCGACATGTTTTTCTATTTAAAGTAGCAAGGTAATGCATTTAAAAATATCTACTTTTGACATATGCTGCAGCGTTTATTTGTAAAGAATTATGCCATTATCACCCAATTGGAAATCTCATTTGCTGAAGGGATGGTTGTGATAACAGGGGAGACAGGAGCAGGTAAAAGCATCATCATGGGAGCGCTATCACTTACTTTAGGGGAACGAGCAGATAGTACAATGGTGAAGGACAAAAATTTTAAAACTATCATTGAGGCTGTGTTTACTTTGCCTAAGTCTCAAAAAATCATTCAAATTTTTGAAGAGGCGGAAATTGAAATGGATGATGAAGTCATTGTGCGTCGTGAAATTCAGGCAAATGGTAAATCCAGAGCCTTTGTAAATGATACACCCGTCTCACTTGCACAACTGCAACAATTCTCTGCGCTCTTGGTCGATTTACATCAACAGTTTGATACTTTAGAATTGGGCAATCAGGAATTTCAACGCTTGTTGGTTGATGCAAAAGCGGGGATTTTACAAGACGTTGCCCATTGCACCAAATCCTATCAGTTATTGGCCCAAACACAGAAAAAAATTGCGGCTATTAGGGCCGCTGTGTTAAAGGCTGATCAGGAAAAAGAGTACAAGTCTTTTTTATTAAAAGAACTAGAAGAGCTGAACTGGCAGGTCGGTGAAGGAAAATTATTAGAAGATGAGTTGAATATGCTATCTCATGCAGAACAAATAAAAACCAGCTTGCTTAGGGTTTCTAATGGAATGCATGAAGGTGAGCAACCTGTGTTGACAACTGTTAAATCGCTGGTATCACAATTACAGTCTGTTAGTAAGTATCACCATCAATTACCAGAGCTGGTAAATCGATTTGAGTCTGTCTATTTGGAATTAAAAGATATTGCTGCCGAACTTGATGCTGTTCTTGATGGAGTTGCTGTAGATGACGAAAGACTTGATCAACTCAATCAACGTCTGGCATTGGTCCAAAGATTAGTCAAAAAACATGGTTTGGTTGCAGCTGATCAATTGTTGGAAGTTCAAGCAACATTAAGTGAAGAAATGAAAGTGTTGCATAATGCTGAAGGAGATATAGCTCAGCTAGAAAAGGAGCTCACCCAGCAACTATCTCAAACGGAAAAGTTGGCAAAGGAATTAAGTAAGCAAAGAAAAAAAGTTATTCCTGAGTTGGAAAAATCTGCCAATGAATTATTAGGAAGAGTGGGGATGCCCAATGCCAAATTAAAGATCAATATGGAAGAAACGGTCTTGCATGAAACAGGTATAGACCGTATTTCGTTTTTGTTTGATGCCAATAAGAGCGGAAAATTTGAACCCATTAGTAAAGTAGCAAGTGGAGGTGAATTAAGTCGACTTATGCTGGTATTAAAATCTTTGGTGGCGGGTTCATTAGAAATGCCAACACTGATTTTTGATGAAATTGATAGTGGTATCAGTGGCGAAGCTGCAAAACAAGTAGGACTGCTCATGGGAGAATTATCACAGCAACACCAGCTGATTACGATTACTCATCAGCCTCAAATAGCTGCAATAGCGGATCAACATTTATTTATTTATAAAAAAGAAACCGATGGAGTGATTGCTACTCATGTAAAATCACTTGATGAAGTTGCTCGTGTAACAGCAATTGCTCAAATGATGGCAGGTGAAGATCCAAGTGCTGCTGTTTTAGCAAGTGCACGAGAAATGATGAAACGCTAATTGCTTATATTTGCCTTATAAATTTTTCAAACATGTCTAACCAACTCCTCAAAGGAAAGAAAGGAATCATTTTTGGCGCACTAGATGAAAAATCTATTGCGTGGAAGACAGCTTTGGCTTGTCACGAACAAGGCGCACAAATTGTGTTAACCAATGCTCCTGTTGCACTCAGAATGGGAGAGATCAATAAACTAGCTGAGCAAATCAATGCTCCAGTGATTGGTGCGGATGTAGTGAATATGGATGACCTCAAAAATCTTTTTGAGCAATCTATGCAGCATTTTGGTGGTGGGATTGATTTTATTTTACATTCAATCGGAATGAGTCTTAATGTTAGAAAGGGTAAGTCATATACAGAAATCGACTATGGGTTTAATCAAAAGACATTAGATATATCTGCAATGTCTTTACACAGGGTCTTAAGAACAGCATGGGATATGGATGCTTTGAATGAGTGGGGTAGTGTTGTGGCATTGACTTACATAGCAGCGCAACGCGTTTTTCCTGACTATAATGAAATGGCTGATGCCAAAGCCTTGTTAGAAAGTGTTTCACGTAGTTTTGGATATCATTATGGTGTGAAGAAAAAAGTGAGAGTAAATACAATTTCGCAATCTCCAACCAGAACAACTGCTGGAAGTGGCGTTAAAGGATTTGATGGTTTTGTTACTTATGCTGAAAAAATGAGTCCATTAGGTAATGCATCTGGTGATGATTGTGCAAACTATTGTGTTACCTTGTTTTCAGACATGACCAAAATGGTAACCATGCAAAATTTATTCCATGATGGTGGTTTCTCTTTCACTGGGGTAACCAATGCCGTTATTGATCAAATGGAAAAATAAATAATATTCATTATGAAGTGGAGGGATTATTTAGGGTATGTAGGTGTGATAACAGGGTCATTGACTTTTGTCCCTCAGGTCTATCAAGCCTGGGTTTCAAAATCAGTTGGAGATTTATCCATTTGGATGATTCTAATCCTCTTGTTGAATGTAACAATCTGGCTGATTTACGGAATTACAGGAAAAGATAAGGCCATGATACTGGCTAATACCATCATTATGATTTTATCACTGCTGATGCTCTATTTCAAATTAACATTCTAATAAAAAAGGCCACTATCTAGTGGCCTTTTTTATTAATCTTTTTTAATACTCATCTTCATTAAAGAAGAAGTCCTCCTGACTTGGATAGTCGGGCCAGATATCATCAATTCCTTCATAAATATCTCCCTCATCTTCCAGTTCCTGGAGATTTTCAATTACTTCAATAGGAGCTCCGCTTCTGATTGAGTAGTCAATGAGCTCATCCTTGGTAGCTGGCCAAGGCGCGTCTTCTAAGTAGGATGCTAATTCTAATGTCCAGAACATAAGGACAGGTTTTTGATTTCCGGCAAAAGTAATGGTTAATTCGAATATTCCAAACCTGAAGATTGGTTAACTTCATCACAAATTTGCGACATGTTAGAGGCAAGAGGGATACACAAACAGTATGGAAGTTTAACCGTATTACAACACATCGATTTATCGGTACAAACTGGTGAAATTCTAAGTATTGTTGGTTCCTCGGGAGCTGGTAAAACTACCTTATTGCATATTTTGGGAACGTTAGACCGACCTGATGGAGGTGAGTTATGGTTACACGGTAAAAGGTATGATCAACTCAGCGGTAAGGCATTGTCGGCTTTTCGAAATCAACACATTGGCTTTGTTTTTCAGTTTCATCATCTATTGCCAGAGTTTTCGGCACTCGAAAATGTTTGTATTCCAGGTTGGATAGCTGGTATTTCAAAAAGAGAAGTTGAAAAAAAGGCTATGGCGCTTCTTGAACGATTGGGAATTGCTGATCGAGCAGAACACAAGCCAGGAACGCTTTCAGGCGGGGAACAACAAAGAGTTGCAGTGGCAAGGGCATTGATTAATGGGGCTGATGTAATTTTTGCAGATGAACCTACAGGTAACCTGGATTCAGAAAATGCCAATTCTCTTCACCTGTTGTTTAAAGCATTGCGTGATGAATTCAACCAAACATTTGTTATTGTGACGCATAACAAAGAGCTGGCTGCCATGAGCGACCGTGTATTGGAATTAAAAGATGGTAACTGGATTTAGTTTACGATATTCTTGGCGTCCATGGAATTTCTTCCGCATTCAATTGTTTGGCTACATACCTGCTTAGGGTGAACAGATAATCGCTTAAGCGGTTAATGTACTTAATAATTAAATTTTCATTTTCCTCACCATTGAGTAATAAATTGACAACCAGTCTTTCCGTTCTTCTGCATATACAACGAGCAATGTGTATATGAGATACTGTAGGATGCCCTCCAGGTAGAATAAATTGTTGCAGGGGTTCTAGTTGTTCATCCATTTTGTCCATTTCCGCTTCAAGTAAGTGAACATCGGTCTCCTTGATATCTGGAATTTTCAATTTGGTTTCTTTTTCAGGATCACAAGCCAGTGAAGAACCAACTGTAAATAATCGATCTTGGATTTCTTGTAAGAGAGATTTAATGTTCTTATCATCAATGAGGTCTCTGCACAGGCCTATATAAGAATTGAGTTCATCGACTGTTCCATATGCCTCAATTCGTTCGTGAGATTTCAATACTTTGGTTCCACCAATGAGTGATGTTGTTCCTTTATCTCCAGTCTTCGTATAGATTTTCATTGCCATGTTCACAATTGCTTTCCAAGATAATGTGAAACTGGAGCAATTGTTCGGATTAAAGAAGCATTTTTTTACACAACACTTGCAGCATCCTTCCTTTTATCGCTTTCAATCAACCCATCTCTTAAGCGAATAACTCTTTTGGCATAATTCGATATATCTTCTTCATGGGTAACCAGAACTACTGTATTACCGTCATCATGAATCTTTGAAAAAATATTCATGATTTCATAAGATGTCTTGGTATCTAGGTTTCCGGTTGGTTCGTCTGCTAAGATAATTGATGGATTATTTACCAGTGCTCTTGCAATCGCTACACGCTGACATTGACCTCCAGACAGTTCATTTGGTCTATGGTGGCTTCTTTCCATCAAGTCGACTTTCCGCAATACTTCCATAGCCATTTCTAGTCGTGTTTTCTTTGAAATCCCTGCATAAACTAATGGAAGTGCCACATTCTCTAATGCAGTAAGACGAGGAAGCAAGTTGAATTGTTGAAATACAAACCCAATTTCTTTGTTGCGAATATCAGCTAATTCATTATCTGGCATGGTGCTTACATCATGTCCATTTAGAATATATTTTCCTGCTGTAGGTGAATCCAGGCAGCCCAAAATGTTCATCAAGGTACTCTTACCTGAACCAGATGGTCCCATTAGAGCAACGTATTCATTTCGAAGTATATCTAATGAAACTCCTTTTAGGACCTGCAATTCCTGCTTGCCCATATAATAGCTCTTTTTGATTTCTTCTAAATGAATGACGGAACTGGACATGGTTTATTTTTTTATCACTTTTGGTACTGTAAAAAAATCTTCTATAGCTAAAGGAGCATTTTT
>CAZDTN010000002.1:0-24616 GCA_964508355.1 uncultured Sphingobacterium sp. | reverse complement strand
GGTGAATAATTGATGAACGGAAATGGAGCATGCCCATAGCGCTGAAACCCTTCGCTACATTTATTATCTTTGCAGCATGAGCAACGAGAAAGCAATCGTTATGAGTGGCATTAGGCCTACTGGCTTTTTGCATTTAGGTAATTATTTCGGCGCTATCAGAAATTATATAAGGCTGCAGGAAACCTACACCTGCTATTTTATGGTGGCTGATTTACACGCACTTACTACTCATCCAGATACCAAGGAGTTAAAAGAAAATGTGCATAGGGTTTTGGCGGAAAATATAGCTTGTGGAATTGATCCTCAGAAGGCAGCCTTGTATTGTCAAAGTCATGTACGGGAAACATCAGAACTTTACTTGTACTTGAATATGCTGGCCTATCTGGGTGAACTTGAAAAAACCACAACATTCAAAGACAAGGCCAGAATGCAGCCGGATAATGTAAATGCCGGGTTGCTGACTTATCCAGTTTTGCAAGCCGCAGATATTATACTTCATCGTGCTACCTGGGTACCGGTAGGTAAAGATCAAGAGCAGCACCTCGAAATGGCACGTAATTATGTAAAAAGATTTAATCACAGGTATGGTGATGTTTTTCCAGAACCAATGGCCTACAACTTTGGAGAGGATTTGGTGAAAGTGCCCAGCTTGGATGGTGCCGGTAAAATGAGTAAAAGTGAGAATCAGCTAGCTACTTTATACCTGGCGGATAGTGATGAAATGATTACAAAAAAAGTAATGAAGGCTAAAACCGATGCTGGTCCCGCTGCTCCTGGAACAGCAAAACCAGATTATATTGAAAATATTTTTCAACTGATGGAATTGGTCTGTGAAAAGTCGGTTATTGAACATTACGAATCTGCGTATCAAAATTGTTCTATTCGATATGGAGATTTGAAGAAACAGCTAGCTGAAGACATGGTGAAATTTATTGCTCCCATCAGAGAAAAGGCAGAAGCTATTCGAAACGATAAGAAATATCTTGTTGACGTCATGGAAATGGGAGCAGAAAAAGCCAGCAAAAGTGCTGCTGCAACTATGGGCCTGGTTAGGGAAGCGATGGGGCTTAACTATTAGCGGCTGAATCCATGGGTTTAAAAAAAATGGGACAGATTGAAGCGAATTCAAAAATGAATATGTACTTTGTCCGCCCAACCTAATAAGTACTGGAATAAGAATTTTATGGCTAAAGCAAAAAAACCAAAACACATTGCAATAGCAGGGAATATTGGTGCAGGCAAAACCACCCTGACTGAACTGTTGAGTAAGCATTATAAATGGATACCGCAGTTCGAGGATGTTGATCAGAATCCTTATTTGTTCGATTTTTATGAAGATATGCCTAGGTGGAGTTTTAACCTGCAGATCTATTTTTTAAATAGCAGGTTGAATCAGTTGTTGGAAATCAGCAGAGGGACTGAAACAATTATTCAGGATAGAACGATATATGAAGACGCTTATATTTTCGCTCCCAACCTACATGAAATGGGTTTGATGAGTAAGCGTGATTTTGATAATTATTTTGATTTCTTTCAGAATTTGAGACAAATGGTGAAACCACCAGATCTCATGATTTACCTCCAGGCTTCAGTCCCAACGTTGGTGGGTCAAATTCAAAAACGTGGAAGAGAATACGAAGAAAATATTCGCCTTGATTACCTGAAGCGCCTAAATGAGTATTACAACAAGTGGATTGAAGGATATAAGGAAGGCCCCTTGCTTATCATTAATGTTGATAATACCAAGTTTGCTGAAAATGAAGAGCACCTAGGTGATGTAATCGCAAAAGTTGATGCTGAATTGTACGGATTGTTTTAGTCGATAAATACTTCGAAGTCGCCTCCAGCAGGTATTTTTTGAATTACTGCGGAAATTTCTAGCAATTGCCACACTGCGGCTTTTCCAGCCGAAGAGAGGTGCAATGAAAAATCATTTACATATAATTTGATATGGTTTCGCATCACTGCTTCTTCCATTTCTTGTGCGTTTTCTATGACAAAATCGGGAAGATTTTCATTATGTTGAAAAGCGTAGGCTAGACTTCTGTTGATAACTCGGTCAATTTTTTGAAGTAAATCAGGATGAAAATTTCTCCTTGCCACAATTCCACCGAGAGGTATAGGGTGTCCTGTGTTTTTCTCCCATATTTCTCCTAAATCAGCCCATTTGAATAATCCCTTTTCTTGATAAGTAAACCTGTTTTCATGAATGATAACTCCAGCATCTACCGTTCCTGAGAGTACAGCTTCTTCTATTTCATGAAAGGGCATAAAAATCTTGTGCTGTATTTCCGGAAAGGCCATTGTGAACAATAAATGTGCGGTGGTGTGTATTCCAGGAAGAGCAACCCTCAACTTGGACATGTCAACTGGCCCTTCTGCTTGTTTAGCTATAAAAAGAGGACCTACACCTCTTCCCAAAGCTCCACCAGCATTTAATACTTTATAGTGGGGTAAAATTTGTCCCAATGCACCGTAGCTAATTTTTGAAATATCTAAATTTCCTGTCCTGGCCAATTTGTTTAAAGTTTCTACGTCTTCAAATTGATACGTGAAGTCAAGACCCTCAGTATCAATTTTACTATTGAGCATTGCGTCAAATATGAATGTATCATTGGGGCAGGGAGATAATCCAAAACTTAGTTTCATTTCACAAATAGTTGTTGTAACAAATTCCAGCAGGCAGTGGTTGACGACTGCACGGCTTCGTTAATTTTCCAATTCTTTTTGTTTCTTTCACCAACATAATTGGAGATGCCGCGAATCTGAACAAAGGGAATCCCTTTCATCAAAGCTACATAGTGGAATGCGGCACCTTCCATACTTTCAATAGCTGCTTGGTAATTTTCTTTGTAGCGGTTAATAATATATTCTGCTGTTGAAATCTGATTGACGGTAACTGCAAATAATTTCGGAAGAGTGCTTTTTGACAATAAGTCGGCATGCGGATTAACTAATTTTCTACCTTGATACGGCGGTTCATTAGGATCCGCTAAATGGAGGCTGAATATATCCTTGTATTCATTATGCTCTTCAACACCCATTTCAGCTATAGAGTCACTTTGGATGATTACGGAATTACCTAACGCAAGTTGTTTATCGAAACTACCCGCAATGCCAACTTGAATCAATAAGTCAAAGTCTTGCTCTTGTATCCTCGTTATCAAGTGATAGGTTGTGGCTACCATGCCTATACCTGTAACCGCATAATGAACCTCCAGATTTGGATGGGCAAATGACTTCTTTTCAATTTCCGCCAGTTCTAGATTTGTAGCAGCCGTAATGAGCACTTTCATTTGGCAAATTTCAGCTTTTCAGCTGAAACCAACACTTTTCCTGATAAATCAATGCTTGTTCTTATAAAATCCATGCTTAACTTTGCCGCCCATTATGCCAGTTTTTTATTTAACCAGAAAGGAGCATTTCAACGCCGCTCATAAACTCTTTAATCCAGCCTGGAGTAAAGAGAAGAATGATGAGGTGTTTGGTAAATGTGCTAATGAGAACTGGCACGGTCACAATTTTGAACTTTTTGTGACTGTCAAAGGTGAAGTCAATCCAGACACTGGTTTTGTGATGGATGCCAAACAATTAAGCAGGATTATTAAAGATAGGGTTGTTGAATTGTTAGATCATAAAAACCTCAATCTGGATGTGCCTTTTATGGCTGGTAAGCTCTGTTCTATAGAAAATCTTGCCTATGAAATCTGGCAACAACTAACCCCCTTTTTACCCCTGGGGGTTGCCCTGCATTGCATAAAATTGGTAGAAACTCCCCGTATCTTTGTAGAGTATTTCGGAGAATAATATTCTCTTTTTTTAAACAAAACGTATTGCAACTTGTTGTAACTGGGTATAATTTATCTTGAAATGGGTGAAAAGGTAGCAGTATATAGGCAAGAACATTTTAATGCAGCTCATCGGTTGAATAATCCGGCATGGTCCGCCCAAAAAAATGCTGAAATTTTTGGGAAATGCAATTTGCCCAATTACCATGGCCATAACTATGAATTGATTGTTAAGGTGATAGGTGAGGTAGACCCGGAAACTGGTTATGTAATTGACATGAAGATACTATCAGATATTATTGCTGAACATGTACTAAATCGGTTTGATCATAAAAACTTAAATGAAGACGTATTTGAATTTAAACAGTTGAACCCTACGGCTGAAAATATTGCAATAGTTATATTCAACATTTTAAGACCACTTATCGATCAAACTTTATTGCTTCAGATACGTTTATATGAAACACCACGAAATTTTGTAGAATATCCCACACACATTTAAAAAATAGAAAATGGCATATATCAAGGTTGAACAGTTTGAAGATAAGATCACTTCTGGATTGATTGAGAATTACAGAGAAAGCATTGCATTGCTGGGAGAAGATCCCAATAGAGAGGGTTTGATGAAAACGCCAGAACGCGTTGCTAAGTCGATGCAGTATCTTACTCAAGGGTATCAGATTGACCCTAAAGCCATTTTAAATTCTGCAAAGTTTCATGAAGAGGTTAGTGAGATGGTGATTGTAAAGGATATCGAGTTGTTTAGTCTCTGTGAGCACCATATGCTTCCCTTCTTTGGAAAGGCGCATGTAGCTTATATTCCAAATGGTTGGATCACAGGGTTAAGTAAAATTGCTCGCGTAGTTGATACCTATAGCAGGCGGTTACAGGTACAAGAACGTCTAACCTCACAGATATTGCATGCTATAAAAGATACATTAAACCCATTGGGAGTTGCCGTAGTTATTGAGGCTTCACATTTATGTATGATGATGCGTGGCGTACAAAAGCAAAATTCAGTTACCACCACTTCAGCTTTTTTTGGAGAGTTTGAAAAGAATGAGACTCGTAGTGAGTTTATTCGATTAATCGGTTCAAAATTGCATTGATTTTTGGTTTGTAAATTACCTTAAGCCCGATTTATTTCGGGCTTTTCTTTTACTTTTGCACTCTCAAATTTCACTATGATCAAAGCGTTCGTTTTTCCAGGTCAAGGTTCTCAGTTTCCAGGTATGGGTAAGCACCATTATGAGGGTAATGCTTTTGCCAGAAGATTTTTTGACCAGGCCAATGAAATTCTAGGATTCAAATTGTCGGATATCATGTTTAATGGTACCGAAGAGGATTTAAAGCAAACAAAAGTTACTCAACCTGCTATATTTCTGCATTCTTTCGTTGCTTACAAAATGATTGATGGAGCAACTCCTCATATGGTTGCAGGACATTCATTGGGTGGGTTTACTGCTTTAGTGGTTAATGGAACTTTACCCTTTGAGGATGCTTTAAAGTTGGTCAGTATCAGGGCTATGGCAATGCAGAAAGCCTGTGAATTAAATCCATCTGCTATGGCTGCAGTTCTTGCACTATCTGATGAGGAAGCTGAACGAATTTGTAAAGAGATAAGTGAGGAGACCGGTGAAATTGTTGTTGCTGCTAATTTTAATTGTCCCGGTCAGTTAGTCATCAGTGGTTCAAATGCAGGTATTGATCTTGCCTGTGAAAAAATGAAAGCTGCTGGAGCAAAAAGAGCAATAAAATTACCTGTCGGCGGTGCTTTCCATTCGCCATTGATGGAACCTGCAAAAGAGGAATTGGCAAAAGCAATTCTATCCACCAATTTCCACCGCCCAGCTTGTCCAGTTTACCAAAATGTTGTTGCCAAAGCCGTTAAAGATCCAGATCAGATCAAACAAAATTTGATTGATCAGCTTACTGGTCCTGTTAAGTGGACACAGACTATCGAAGCCATGATTAACGATGGAGCTTCAAAATTTATTGAAGTTGGTCCGGGTAAAGTATTACAGGGCTTAATTAATAAAATCAACAAAACAATTCCCGTAGAATCTTTTAATTAAGTTGATTAAGCTTGTGCTTGCGGACCGCCAAATTGAAAGGGGATCTGTACTTCTTCGAAATCTTTTATCACACCATGTACATCTTCAAATTTATTGATGTTGTCTGCGAGGGCATTGAGTAATCTTTTTGCATGTTGTGGTGTCAAAATGATTCTTGATTTCACTTTGCTTTTTGGTGTGCCGGGCATCACATTTACAAAGTCGACTACAAATTCTGCATGACTGTGGGTAATGATGGCCAGGTTTGCATATTGTCCTTCAGCTATTTCTTCAGCTATTTCTATGTTGATTTGATTCTGTTGTTCACTCATGATCTATGAATTATGACCCAAATATACTGTTTCCAAGTTGTTTGCTAACTTCCCAATTCCCAGATTATTTGGAGTCGCCATTCTTTATTTCTAATGGCTGATTGATAAAGCGCTAGTTGCGTATTTTTCTCGCTTCTTTGATCTCCAATAAATTTGGCTTGAATTTTTACGGCTTTTCTATAGGTATATTGTAATAGCAAATAACTTCTGTTTCCCTCATCGAAATGAGCTGGTATTGAATAGAAAGAGGATATATCTCTTTCATAGGCATAAACTCTTGAAGCATAATTGTCGGTTGAGTAAAAAGTATAACGAAAGCTGATGCTTAGTGGCTCTGAAAAGGGTTTAAAAATGAATTCAAGATAACTTAATAGCCCTTTTGAGATTGATCTATACTCTTCCCTAATGGTTATAATTTCATTTCGACATCTAATGGTCAAGCTTTCTAAGGGTGTAATTGAAACGTGTGTTCTCCATCGGTGAGATTTTGTTTCTCCAATTAGACTGGTCTGGTTTTTCTCATGGCCTTGATTTCCAGTTCGTTTTTCAATTTGATAACGTGTTGAAATCTCAGTTTTTTTATTGGGCTTCCAGTTGTACTGAATTGAAAACAGATTTCCTATTTCGGGCCTATCTGTAGTATAGCCAGGCCATTGGTTTTGGTAATAATCTGCAAAACCTTCAAGCTTGTGTTTTGGGTGGATTAATAAATTAACACTAAATAATAAACCTGTTTCATTACCTGCTTCTGCATTTCTTGATATACAATTGGATTCAAATGCTCGATATTTTGGTCTCATGTTTCGGTAGATAAAAGATATATCTAGCTTGGGGTCAAGACTTTTTAATAAACCTATGTTGAATGCATGGTCGAATTGATGGTCAAAGGCTAGCTCGCCAAAAAAAAACCCTATGTTGGTTGGTTTTGCAAAATCAATGCTCATGTTGTTCCAGCGATTTCCGGTAATTGCAAATTGATTATAGGGAAGAGGCCTTTTATAAATGGGAATTGAAAATCTAGTTTGTATGAAGTTCAAACTAATTGCACCTTTGGGTAAATACATTTTTATTTTTCCACCCCAAGTAATTTTTGTCAATGTGTTTTTATCTGTCTTTTCTGCATCATTTCGGTGTAAACCAGATAAAAGTAATGAGCTTACTGAATATCTTTCCATAAGGCTATCATAGATTACATTGGCATCAACTTTTAGTCGGCCAGCAAAACTTCCAAACTCAAACCTTCCTCGTTTGATTTGTATTGCTATTCCCCTGTGAAATCTATTTTCATCAGTTCCTGTATGTGGTTGTATAAAATTTCCTTGCCGATAACCACCCAACAAATTACTGCTTCTTCCAAAAGCGTATCCTTGCCAGTGAATCAGTCCTTGTCCCATATTTATATTGAAGTCACCAACCAATAAATCTTTGATCATGCCCTTATTTTTAAGGTGTAAAAAAGCACCATGGTGATCAAGCAAATTGGTTTCGCCTGCATCTTTTTCTACAATAAATCCGGCTTGAAATTGATCTTTGTATTTGAATTTGTAATTGAGCAGTTGCTTGTTTTTTGTTATCCAAGACTGTTTTGCGGAATAACTATTTGATTTTCCTCCAGTCCTGTATAATAAAATGTGTTTTCCCTCGGCGATACTATGTTTTACATTTATTTTATCAGAAGAAGAGCTGAAGTATAAGTAGGGGATTATCTTTTTGATAATGCTGATATCCCAGTTTTTTATCGCTTGTAGTTCAAATAAGCTTAGAAAGTTGCCATAAATTTTCCTGTGTGCTATAAAGGCTTCAATCTCTTCGGATTTTAAAATGAGTAATGCAGATAATTCCTCTGCTGTTATTGTATTGATGTTGAATTTGATTTGCCCTTCAATAGGTAAATTTTCAATGGCGTCATAAGTTTGTTCAGTTGTATTGATGACTAGTTGTTCCATTTCATTTTCTATTTCTTCTTGTGAATAGACAAACTGACTAGTTGCCAATGCCAGTGCCAATAACTTATTCTTTATCATGGAAACGTTTGTTTAGCGTTAGTTGAATAGAGTAGCCAAGATGAGGGTGATTGGCTAAAGCAATGCCGGTAGATATGGCTTTAGTATGACCATAAATACCGATGGCTAACTGTTCGCTTCCACCCAAACTGCACCAGATTTCAATTTTAGGATCAGGCTTCCATGTTAATGAAGGAAGTAGTTGAATATTTTCCTGTTTCTGTAATTCCATTTGAATAAAAACAGAACGACTCACCTGATGGCCAATACCTAAATAAATCTTATCCGGGATTCTTGTTTTTTTCAAAGTTGCGGGTCTAATTTTTCTGCTATGCCGGTAATGAATCGCGATTAAAGTTTTGTCATTAATCAGTTGAGCTATTCCTGTATTTGTTTGTACAATAAGTTCGGGTACATCATGCTTTATTTTAAAATGAGCAATTCCGATTGAGATGCCCATTGTAGACACTTTATTGAGTTGAATGCCATAGTTGAGGTTACCTGTTAAATGAGTGTATAAAGCTCCTGCTTGAATTCCAGTATTGAGGCTAATATTTCCTTTTCCCAATGGGTGACTTGTTGATACATAAAGCAGGCTCAATGAAGAAAGGCTGTATTTGTTTTCTATTAATATGCCTACTTCCTTTTTCTTTTCAAAGCCCAGCAGAGCAGGTAAATCAACCAAACCGGTGATAGGTGATTGATTTTTTTGATACGCTGAAACATGAGGTGGAATAGCAAACTGATTGCTCCAGTTCTGCCCATATGTAGAATAAGGTAATACCAGCAGCACACAAATCCATCTCTTCATGGGTTAAAATTGCAAATACGCAGGGTTCCCTCCATGAGCAAAACATCATATTTGGGTGTCATTTTCCACCAATGTACCTTTGTGGGATGAAATTATTAGATGGTAAGCTTGTCTCGCAAGCTGTAAAAGACAAACTCAAGTCACAAACCCAGGAGAGAATTGCACAAGGAAAAAAAGTGCCACATCTGGCTGCTATCTTGATTGGTAACAATGGTGCTAGTGAAACTTATGTTAGCTCAAAAGTTAAGTCTTGCGCTGAGATTGGTTACAAATCGACTTTAATCAGGTTAGAAGAAAATGTTACAGAGCAAGCGTTGCTTTTCAAGTTGAATGAATTGAATGAAGATTTTGATATCGATGGTATTTTGGTTCAACTTCCACTGCCTAAGCACATCAGTGAGCAAAAAATAATTGAAACTATCTATCCATCCAAAGATGTGGATGGATTTCATCCTGAGAGTGTGGGGAGAATGGTGCAAGGCCTTCCTGCTTTTTATCCCGCTACACCTTATGGGATTTTATTATTGCTTGAGCATTATCAAATTGAAACAAAAGGAAAACATGCTGTAGTAATTGGAAGAAGTAATATTGTTGGAAGACCCATCAGCATCATGTTGAGTAAAAATGAATATCCAGGAAACTGCACAGTGACTGTTTGTCATTCACACACTCCTAATTTAAAAGATATTTGTCTTCAGGCTGATATAATCATTGCTGCATTAGGAAGACCAGAATTTTTGAAAGCAGATATGGTAAAAGATGGTGCAGTGATAGTGGATGTTGGTATAACCAGAGTGGCAGACAACTCAAAAAAATCTGGTTTTGCCATCAAAGGTGATGTCGCTTTTGAAGAGGTTGCACCCAAATCAAGTTTCATAACACCAGTTCCTGGAGGCGTTGGCCCAATGACAATTGCTGCATTGATGATGAATACATTTAAGGCATGTGTTGCAAAAGATTAAATAATGGGTAAACCTTTTTCATATGAGTTGCCATTGATGGAACATTTTTGCACCTTACAAGGTGAGGGGCGTTATACTGGTCATGCATCTTATTTTATTCGCTTAGGAGGTTGTGATGTTGGATGTGTATGGTGTGATGTAAAGGAAAGCTGGGATATGGAAAAGCATCCCCTGGTTGATATACCCACCCTTGTTAATTGGGTAGTGGAGTCTGGGGTGAAAATTGCAGTAATCACTGGTGGAGAACCCTTGATGCATGACCTGAGTCTTTTGACTGCAGCATTAAATGAGAAAGGAATTCGAACACATATTGAAACCTCCGGTGCACACTCATTAAGTGGCCAATGGAATTGGATCTGTTTGTCGCCTAAAAAGTTCAAAGCACCCCTTTCGGAATTCAATGAAAAAGCCAATGAGTTAAAGGTTGTAATCTATAATAAGTCGGATTTCGATTGGGCAGAAAAATATGCCAGCCAAGTCAAATCAGACTGTCTTTTGTACCTGCAGCCCGAGTGGAGTCGAGCTGCAGAAATGAATCCATTGATTATCGACTACATCAAGGCTAATCCTAAGTGGATATTATCGTTACAAACACACAAGTACCTGGATATACCATGATATCACGTTGTGCTTTTTTCTTGCTCGCTTTTTTGCTACTTCAAGTAGAGCAGGGTCTTGCACAAGGCAGGAATCAGGATAAAGTTTCAAAGAAAGCCAAGAAGAATTATGAATTGGCGATGCAGCAGGTTGATTTTGGGGATTATTCAAAAGCACTGGTCTTTTTGGATCAAGCATTATTGACTGACGAAAACTATCTTGATGCACTACTGTCAAAGGCTGGTATATTAATAGAGCTTAAGCGCTACGCGTTGGCTGTCGATTTTTATGAAAGAGCTTTTCTTATTGATGATGGGTCTTCAAAAGATTATTTGTTTGTCTATTCAATAGCATTAGCTGGGCTAGGAGAATTTAAAAAAGCACTTTTTGCAGTTGATCGTTTCTTGGCATTGCCTAACCTTAATACTTCGTCTGTACTTGCAGCAAAATATCGTAAAAAATGTTTTGAATTTGCTGTCACGCTTCAAGAGTTGTATCCCGATAGACAGCATGCGCGAGTGTTGCATATGGGGGATAGCGTTAATTCACCAGTTTCAGAGTATTATCCCACCATGACTATCGATGGAAAAGAACTCATCATAACAAGGCGGACAAGAAATGCTGTGGACGAAGATTTTTATGTATCAAACAAAATAGAGGGAGTCTGGCGAAATGCAACACCACTAAAGGGTAAAGTAAATACGATGTTCAAAGAAGGGGGACAGCAAATTACTCCCGATGGGAAATGGATGGTTTTTTCTGCAAAAGACTATCCAGAAGGAGTAGGAAGTTTCGATATTTATATGTCTGTTCTAACGGAAAATGGTTGGAGTGAACGTATTCATGCCGGTAATACCATCAATACAGCATATTGGGAGTCTGCACCCTGCTTGTCGCCAGATAAAAAACAATTGTATTTTTCTTCTGATCGTCCTGGTGGCTATGGCGGTACAGATCTTTATGTTTCAACAATGATGGCTAATGGGAAATGGTCAATTCCGCAAAACCTTGGTCCAACTGTCAATACTGCAGGGGATGAAAGTTGTCCGTTTATGCATGCGGATAACCAAACATTGTATTTCAATTCAAATGGGCATTTAGGTTATGGTGGTACCGATCTTTACCTCACCCAAAAAACTAATCAGGGATTCTCTGTTCCTCAAAATTTAGGTTATCCAATTAATACGATAGATGATGAGGGAAGTTTGTTTGTTGCCTCTGATGCACTCACTGGTTTTTTAGCAAGCGACAGAGGCGATAGTAAAGGAGGATTAGATATCTATAGTATTCTCTTGTATGATGGGATAAAACCTAGTTCATGTTCATGGTTGACAGGTAAAGTATATGATAGTTTAACCAATGTTGGTCTATCTGCTTTGGTGGAAGTTATTGATTTGGATACGAAACAGGTTGTATCGGCTATTCATTCACAAGAAGATGGAGGTTATTTAGCAATTCTGCCGGCAGGAAAAAATTATGCCTTGAACGTGAGTAAAAAAGGCTACTTGTTTTACTCAGGCAGATTTATCATGAAAGAGACAGTTTCACAACAAAACTTTGAATACGACATTTCATTGCAGCCTTTGCGTCAAGGCACTAAAATGGTATTGAAAAATATACAATTTACTTCTGGCAGTTTTGAACTCTTACCAGAGTCCTACATCGAATTGGATAAATTGGTGAATTTGCTTTCTGAGAATCCTAAATTAAAAGTGCAAATAACAGGGCATACCGACAACATTGGTAATGAACAGGATAATCTTAAGCTTTCTAACCAAAGAGCACAGGTAGTTTTAACATATTTAAATGAAAAGCAAATACCAGCCACCAGGGTTATTGCTAAAGGAATGGGAGCTCAAGAACCAATAGCTGATAATGATTCTCCTAGCGGCAGAGCATTGAACCGAAGAACAGAAATGCTTATTTTGTCTAATAACTAAGGTTTCTTTACGGGAGATTCTTGTTGTAAATATTAAATTTTACTGTCTAATTAACCATGTTAAGGTGAAAGGGACAACCTATTTTGCATTGAATGCTTTGTAATGCAAGAAGAACTCTTTTATCATATGGCACTCACACTTGTCCCTCAAATTGGACATGTACACATTGGTGTTTTACTCGATTACTTTGAAAATCCATCTTCCATTTTTGCAGCCAATAGAAAAACGCTGGAAAGTTTGTCAGGTATAGGATCTGTAAGAGCTGATGCAATTCTTAAATTTAACGGATTTAAAAGAGTAGAGCAGGAACTCTCATTTATTGAAAGGCATAAAATTGAAGTACTTGTTAAGCGTGATGAAGGGTATCCAAAAAGACTTGAGCATTGTATTGATGCTCCTCATGTACTTTACTATAAAGGTAGTCAGTCATTAAATCAACAGCGTTTGGTGGCTGTGGTCGGTACAAGAACACCAACTGATTATGGAAAAAATGCAGTTACTGCATTTATCAATGCACTTGTTGGGTTAGATGCTTTGGTGGTAAGCGGATTGGCTTATGGTATTGATACTTTAGTTCATCGTGAATGTGTGCGACAAGGTATGGCTACTATTGGGGTATTAGGGCATGGCTTGGATCAAGTCTATCCTTCTTCTAATCGCAGATTAGCGACTGAAATGTTAGATAAAGGCGGACTACTTTCAGAGTTCATGCACAAAACAAAACCTGATCGACAAAATTTTCCAAAGCGAAACAGAATTGTCTCAGGTATGGTTGATGCCGTTGTGGTTATAGAAAGTGGAGATAAAGGTGGAAGTCTGATTACCGCTGAAATTGCTAATAGCTACAATAAGGATGTATTTGCCTTTCCCGGGAGATCAACTGATCTGACCAGTTTGGGATGTAATCAACTTATCATGACCCATCGGGCTAATTTGATTACTGGGGGGACTGATTTTGTTCAGTTGATGAATTGGCAGCCTCAATTGATTAAAAAGAAAGCAATACAAACTGAATTGTTTTTGTCTTTGGCTGGAAAGGAAAAAGCATTATATGATCTTATTTTACAAAGAGAGCCTATAGGAATTGATGATTTAATTATAGAATCTGGACAAAAAGCGAGTGAAGTGTCCGCTACACTTTTCTCCTTGGAAATGAAAGGATTGGTCAGTCCTCGTCCGGGAAAATTATTTGCAGCAGTCTACAGATAACGGAGATTTTTATTTTTTTCCTATCTTCGCATATGGCAACAAGAACTCCACAATCCCCCAAGTTTTTTGGTGAAGGTCTGACCTTCGATGATGTTTTGCTGGTACCAGCATACTCTGACGTACTTCCCCGAGAGGTTAATATTACCACTCAACTGACTAAAGACATCAGTTTGAATATTCCTCTTTTGTCAGCAGCAATGGATACAGTTACTGAATCTACACTCGCAATTGCTTTGGCTCGTGAAGGGGGTATTGGTATTCTGCATAAGAATATGAGTATTGAAAACCAGACTGAGCAAGTAAGAAAAGTTAAACGAAGTGAAAGTGGTCTTATTATTGATCCTGTTACCTTACATGTAAATGCAACTATAGCTGATGCATTGAAATTGATGAAAGAAAATCGAATTGGGGGTATACCAATTGTAGATACATCAAATAAGCTTGTTGGGATTTTAACCAATCGAGACCTCAGATTTGAGACTGATAAAACTAAGAAGGTTAGTCAGGTCATGACCAAAGACAACCTGGTTACAGCTCCGGAAGGGACTGATCTGATAAAGGCTGAAAAAATTCTTCAGAATTATAAAATTGAAAAACTTCCTGTTGTCAAGAAAAATGGTCAGCTTATAGGATTGATTACCTATCGAGATATCTTACAGTTACAAAGTCACCCTCATGCTGTTAAAGATGAATTTGGAAGATTGAGAGTAGGTGCAGCTTTGGGTATTACAAAAGATTTATTGGATCGCACAGCTGCTTTACAACAAATAGGGGTTGATGTGGTATGTTTAGATAGTGCACACGGTCATACAAAAGGTGTAGTTGATTCACTCAAATTATTGAAAAAGAATTTCAAAAAATTAAGAGTCATTGCAGGTAATATTGCAACTGCCGCAGGTGCAAAAGCCCTTGCAGAGGCTGGAGCTGATTGTGTGAAAGTAGGAATTGGACCTGGATCAATCTGTACAACAAGAATTGTAGCAGGTGCAGGTGTTCCTCAAATAACTGCCATACTTGAAGCTTCTTCGGCATTAAAGAAAATGAAAGTGCCAATTATTGCTGATGGGGGTATTCGATACACAGGAGATTTTGTAAAAGCATTAGCTGCAGGTGCCTCAACTGTAATGATGGGTGGCGTTTTCGCCGGAGTTGAGGAGAGTCCTGGTGAAACCATCATTTACGAAGGAAGAAAATTCAAACAGTACAGAGGAATGGGTTCTATCGGCGCAATGCAACAGGGAAGCAGCGATCGCTATTTCCAAGATGTAGAAGATGGTATCAAGAAATTGGTGCCTGAAGGGATTGAGGGCAGAGTGCCATTTAAAGGAAATCTCAGTGAAATTGTAACACAGTTTGTTGGGGGATTGCGCGCTGGTATGGGTTATTGTGGTGCAAAAAATATCGATGAATTACAAAAGGCACAGTTTATAAAAATTACCAATGCCGGTATGCGCGAGAGTCATGCACATGATGTTGCCATAACCAAAGAGGCGCCTAATTACAGCAGATAGTTTTATATTGAGCCGAATGAAAAACATATCGCTTCTTTTGGTTCTTCTCTGTTTTAGTTTAGATACACCTGCGCAAGAAAAGCCAAGTGCTTTACGTATCAGTTTAATTACTTGTAGCCCTGGTGTTGAGTTGTATTCTGTATTTGGCCACAACGCTTTACGAATTGTTGATTCTGCAGCTGGGACTGATATTGCTTATAATTTCGGGACTTTCAATTTTAATGATCCTGATTTCTATACCAAATTTGTTAGGGGCAAACTAAAATATTTTTTAAGTCAGTATAACTTAAATGATTTTCTTTTTGAATACATGTACTTCAAAAGGGGGGTTACAGAACAGGTCCTTAATTTGACGGAAAACGAAAAAAGAGAAATACAGTTAGCGCTTTTTGATAACCTTACTGAAGAAAATCGTTACTATACCTATGATTTTTTCTACGATAATTGTTCTACCCGTCTTCGTGATATAATCTTCAAGTCAAAAACAGTTAATGCGTTTAGTCCACCTGCATTTACTGCTGAAGGGTTGACTTTCAGAGATCATTTACATACTTATCTGGATAGGGCGGAAATGAAATGGACCAAACTGGGAATTGATATTATTCTGGGTATTGAAGCCGATAAAAAAATGAGCATCAGTGATGCAATGTTTTTACCTGAGTTTTTGGCTATGGGTGCAAAAGCGACTAAACTTGGCCAGATCAATCTAGTAGTTGAAGAAAAGGTCTTGGTTCCTGATCTTCAGCCAAAACCGCAAAAGGTTGCATTTTGGAAAACACCCTTTTTTGTTTTCTTTATTATCGCCTTAATCATGCTCTTACCAATACCAAAGCGATTTTCATCATTGACTAAAGTTCAATTTTTCATTGAAAAAGGTGTATTTATTGCAGCAAGTCTAGTTGGACTTCTTCTTGTTTTTATGTGGCTGGGAACCGATCACCAGAGCACGGCAAGAAATTTAAATTTGATTTGGGCTTTTCCCATTCAACTGTTTTTGGTCTTCAAGGGAAGTCAATTGTCCAGGTGGTTAAAAATTTATGCTAAACTATATACTGGTTTAGTCGTTGTATTAATTGGAACAGCCATTGTAATCCCTGGAATTATTTCATATGCTTTATTTCCAATCATGATTGCTATGGCATATAAAACGTGGGCATACTCAAAATAAATCCATTGAAAATGAAAATTTTAATCACAGGGGCTACTTCAGGTTTTGGAAAAGCAATGGCTGAAAAGTTTGCTGCAACTGGCCATGATTTGATTATCACAGGAAGACGAGCTGATCGATTAAACACATTGGCTGAAGACTTGAAGCAGCAGTTTGGTATTCAGGTTGTAGCAAAAATTTTTGATGTGCAGCACAAGGATGAAGTGTTTAAGGCATTATCAAATGACAGTTATCTTGAAGATGTTGATGTAGTAATTAACAATGCAGGACTGGCTCTTGGTCGTGATTTATTTGATGAAGCATCATTAGATGATTGGGAGACAATGATTGATACTAATGTGAAAGGATTGTTGTATGTAACCAAAGCAATACTTCCTTATTTCACAAAGCGGGGTAGAGGACATATTGTTAATATAGGTTCTACTGCTGGTATGGAAGTCTATGAGCGAGGTAATGTTTATTGTGCTACCAAACACGCTGTGGAAGCTTTAAGTAAATCAATGCGTATTGATTTGGTAAAGCACCATATCAAAGTGACTGCTATACATCCCGGGGCTGCTGATACAGAGTTTTCTTTAGTGAGATTCAAAGGAGATGAAACGAAGGCAAAAGCAGTTTACCAAGGGTTTAAGCCTCTTTACGCCAATGATGTTGCAGAAGTTGTCTATTATGCAACCACAGTTCCAGAGCATGTTTGCTTAAATAGTATTGTAATGACCTGTTCAGCACAACCCAATAGTTTTTATTTGCATAAAAATTACTGAGCAAGAGATATTCTTATTTGCATACCTGCTCGAGTGTTCACAGAAGGTGCTGCATTAGAGATGTAGGGATTTAGTCTTCTTTGATCAAAGTAAAGTTGAATATTTACCCGATTGCTTATCACATAGTCAATCGTTGGTCTTATAGTTACTACTCTTTGACCTCCTGTTGCAAATGCATTGGCTTGGTCAAGTCTTGAGTTTGAATTGATATCATCTCTGATGCTGAAGTCAAGCGAAAAAGTAATGTCGTTTTCCAGTTTACCACTAGGTTCCTTGTTACTAAATTTGATCCTGAAAGGAAGCGGGAATCCTCTTTTTCTCCAACGCATACCAAAAGTGATTTCTGTTGATCTTACTTCACTTAGTTGGAAATCTACCAAACTCATGCTGAGCTGACGTGATTTCCTGTATTCAAATCTTCCTGAAAGTTGACCTGTTGTTGAAAAATCTATACCAATTAATGGTGAAAACTGTTCAGCAATCAACAGATTAGGTATAAGGAAATAGGGAACATAGTTGCCGGAAATGGTATCAATGAAAGAAGGAAATCCATACTGCATGGTATCCTGGAACAATAATGCAGAATTAAAACTATTCATGCTTAATGTGGAACTGTAGCCATGTGAAATGGTGAAGTTGGTTATGTATTTCTGAAGACTTTCTATTCTACTTAAGCCATTATAAGTTAGTCTCCAGTTGGGTTTAGGGAGATAGCTTCCAAATGGGTTTGATTTTACAGACCCCTCGTTGCCATTCTTTAATAAACCTATAGTTTTGGGATCTTTATCGGTATAGGCAGCAATGAAAGCAGGTACTAATACATCCTGGGCATATCTGCCATAACCTTTATAAAATCCATCTGCTTCTTTAGTTGGACTATATTTATTTAGCTTACCTAATCTTTCTGAAAGTACAACTCTGTGTTTTTCAAAATTCTTAAATGTCTCACTTGTATTATTGGGATCAAATTTTCCAAATAATGTCTGGTAAGAAATATAGCTGATACTGAAGCCGCCACCTGAATAGGGATTCAATGCATTAAATTGTCCGTTACCAGATGTGTCTTTAAATAATGTAGAATAGTTTTTGGTAAGACTTTTATCTAAATTAAGATCAATGATAAAATCTCTAAATGGTTCTACTTGAGCTGTTATATTTAGTTTCTGCTCATAATTCTGCAGGAATAAATTATTTAGGATAGGATCTTTTGTAATAAGTCCCTTTTTACCAATTTTTTCCAGCCAGGCTTGGTTAGGTTGTTTACCCATTACAAAGTCTAAGCCTGGTTCCATGCTCTTCCAGTTTTGTCCAAAAAACTTGGTACTATCAATATAGCCCGGTAAGAAAGTATTTCCCCCTTCATTATAAGTTACGCCCACACGTTTAAGCGAGGTGATGATCCTTAAGATGGCCTTTTCAGCTCCATTCAATACGATTGGTCTTTGTTTTCTTTCTTCTTTGGCCAATCTTTTCTCCTCTTTTTTAGCCAGTTTTTCTTCCTCTTTTGTCAGTTTAGCTTGAATTTCTTCTGCAGTTCCTTTTTTCTTTTTTGCTTGTTTCTTGGGTAGACCTTTTAAGGCTGTTTTTGTACCTGGATCAGTGGTGTTGATTTCGTCAATTGCTCTGAACAGTTTTAGCTTACTGTACAGTTGAGTAAAATTCAGTTCTGCTGTTGCTCCAGTTTGTCCACTGTTTTGAATAGTATTTCCAAGATTGATAGCTAGTCTTGATGCCCCCACCCAATTGTAGGTACTTCTATAAGCAATATTGAAAGTGGTCCAGTTTAAAAAAGGAAAGTTAGTTGTTGGAAAATTGTAGGTTATATCAGCGCTTTGGTTATAAATAGTATTTCTACCACCTTTTAGTAAGTTTTTCATCAAAGAATCTCTTTTTTGTTGAGAATCAATTCTGCCAAAAGGTTCATCTACTCTTGAATTATTGATTGCTTTAAAATCAAAGTTCAGTGAACGTGTTAAATCCCATCTCATGTTGTAGTTCCTATCGATCACAAAATACTTATCGTATGTTTCAGGTATTTTATATGGGCCTCCTCCTACATTCCTTGGTCTAATTGCACCAAACTGTCGTCTAGTATCCATTCTTATACCTATCAATGATGGCATCAAATTAAAGTTGACGTTTCTGATGAAGTCGAGCCAAGGCGTTGGTGATTTGATTATTTTTTTGAAAGGCTCAATATATTTTGATTCAGATGAATAGTTATAACCTATGCCACCTTGTGTTTTGCTGACTTGATTATTTTCAATAAGTGGATTGTGTTGTCGAGTTTCGGTAAACGAATAACTGAAATCGAAATTGGATATACTCCAGAGTCTTATTTTTTTATTGGGGCGTTGGTTAAACCTGACATTGGTGAAGTTGAAGGTTTTCAAGCCTACAAAATCAACAGCATCATTTCTTATAGAGTCACGTTGGTCCTTAAAAATTCTTAGTTTTTCTTTTAGAGTAACATCTTTGTCGTATGGATCATATTCAGGAGTACTGATGGTTTGTGATAAATTAGCAAAGAATGGAATTTCAATACCTATTTGTTTAGGTAATAATTTACCCAATTGCAAATTGGTGGATATGTCAAATTGGGTAAAATCATCTCTAAATCTGTCATTCACCCTTTGCTCTAACTGTCCAAACCCAATGGTATGAATATTGGCAGACATCGATACGTTTCCTAAATCTGCAAGTTGGATATTCATTTGTCCTACTGCCGCCCAGCCACCTTCTTCATCTAAGCCAGATAATCGAAGTTCGTTGATCCATATTTCTGCATTGACAGGTCTTCCTCCTGATGGATCTGCTGGATTTTCAAGACCAGCTAAAATCCCTTTAATCTCTCCCAGATTTGGATTTCCTCTTATCGAGAAAATTTTTCCTTTGATGTTCGTTCTGTAAATGGCATTAGGGTTATTGGTATTCTTATTGCGTTCATTTTTAAGTTTTATTAAATCTAGTAGATCAATATTGACTTCATTTTCTTCCGGCCATATATTTCTTTCATCTGATGTTCCAAATGGCGTAATCTTAAGAGGGTATTTTATTTCATAGTAGTTATTGATGTAGTCATTTCCTAAACGTATTACTGCATATATTTCACCATCTTTGGTTGTGCTGTAGCCTTTTAAGCTTTCCGCATGGTAAAACAGTGACATTTTTTTGTACTGTCTTAAATCGTGATTGAATGCTTTAAAGACAGCCCTACCATCTCCTTCTTTCAGGTTAACCACATTCATGCTTAGCGCCTGTTCATTTTGGAGGATATTGATACCTCCGTTACTTAAGGTTTGTACACGTTCGATACCTGGAGGAGTTCTGTAAGGTATTGGATCTCTCCTGTCGTTCTCTTCAATATTTACTGCAGAAACAAAAAACTTGGTGGTATTATTGGTTAAATCAATTTTCTTGTACAAGCCAGATGTGTCCAATTCGTAGGCAAAACTTCTCCAGTTATTCCTTACCAATTCAAGTTTAGCAAATCGTAAGACAACTGAATCAGCAAAATCGGTCAGGAACATTCTAAAGAACCTGATAGATTTAAAATCTGGGATATCACCAACTTTGCTTGTGTAGGCTGCAATAGGAACCCTGAACTGATACCAAATTTGATTTTCTCTTGTGCCATCGGCAAGCGTAACTCCAACAATTTTTCTATCAGCTATATAATTTTGACCCACTTGCATACTTGGGTCGTTGTTTGGCTTTAAATCAATTCTATATTGAAAATATTCTTCTGCTTCGTTGAGCGTATTATCTCTGTTTAAATCTTCACCATCCGGATATAGTGTAAAGGCTGAAGCAAAAGCATCGCCAGGTCTGGCGATAGGTGAGTTTCCTTGTGGGCTATTAAAATTTTTATATCTCGATAGTATACCTGCATTACTTCTGTCAAATGATTCATCTCGATAGTATTTAAAATTATCAGATGAAGGATCTTTTGCTATTTCTTGGTATACAGGTGAACTGACTCCAAGTCTTGAAGAAAGGTCTGCAAGGAACTGTCTTCTTGTTATGGCTTCTGCAGAGTCTGTCAATCCATCTAATCCAACATCCTGAAAAGGTCGGTCTGCTGGTTCGTTGCTAAACCCTTGGGTAATTTGTACAGGGTTAAGCGGTGCCTTACCCCATATTGAATTTGCAGTTACAGCTGGAATACTTGGTGTTGGCAATCCATTTTCATAGAATCTTCTAGAATCTTTTAGGATATCTTCTGAGATATTACCCAGATTTAAATATAGAGAACCACCAGCAGGGTTGGTATTCTTGATGAAAGGATCGAGGACCCAGAATTCAATGAATTCAATATTGGCTGTTTCAAAATCAGTTTGATCTATACCCCGCATGATTCCACCCCATCTTTTACTGGGAGAATTTAATTTACCATTGTTGTTAATATTTAAAGCATCGAAATTATAGGGGCCACGTTCTTGGGGATAATAAGCAAGGTCAAATGTAACAAGCTGACTTTGTCCGTAGTCTGGTGTTCTTTTTGGAAATAATTCTTGCTGACCAACAGATCGTACTCTAGGATCCGAAAGTTGTGCCAAATCATTTCTTATGGGATTATTGGGGTTTCTCCTTTCTTGAAGAATAGGTTCAATGTTATACCAGGCCAATTTTGCCCTGTTCTTGCCATATTCTAGGTTATCGAAAGCTGTCGCTTCGGGAAACATAATATTTCCAAATCGGTCTGTTGCACCTGCTGGCGTTGAAGCTAGAGTCCATCCTACTATGGGGAAACGTAAGTCAATGCTAGCTTTTGTCCCTTCAAAATCGTCTAGGTAAATTAGGCCATCACCACCTCTTCCAATTTGAGGAGCGTGTCCAGGAATCATTTTAGCAGCTTCTGCAGAGAAATTAATTTTTGATGTACCATTGGCTTCATAAAACGGGAGCTTGCTCAGCCATTTGCTAAGTCTTGGTAGTTCATTGTTATAATTGATATCAAATCCCAGCATGCTGTTTTTGATGGGATCAGATCCATATTCCATTTTGGTAAAAAATGGACGTTCTGTCAGCCTGACCATGGTACCACCAATGGATAATTTATCATTGAATAAATAATCCCATCGCATTCCCATATAGGTTCGTTGCTGTACACCAAATGTGGCGTTGTTTTCAAACTTTACATCTACTGGTAAGCCAGATTGTTTTATTGAATTATTAATAATTCTTACTGTTCCAGAAATATAATCAACAGTATAGTCTACATTTTCTTGTAATACTTGTCCACCTGCAGTTACCGTTACAGAACCCTGTGGTATATTAAATGCATTCAAAGAGATTTCTCCATTATTTGCTCCAGAAGATTTAGAGCTACCACGCATGACAAATCGATTCAGATTAGCATATGTCTGTGCTATTGCTTTAATCGTATCGTACAGTGGGTAGAATAAATATTTTTCTCTAAGCGAAGGGTCGCTGCTAAAAATATAGTCCAGATCATGACCAAATGGTTCAAGTACTGGAAAAATTACACGGCTCTGGTAAGAATTGATGGTATAGCCTTCTACATAATCAAAAATACCATCTGGTTGTGGATCATTTTGGTTATTTAATCTATCCAAATTCATCAATGAGATCAATGGCTTTCCTGCTTCATCACCTTCAGGTAAATATCTTTTTTCGCCACCACCTGGTTCCTGATACAATACGTTGAATTGAAAATCTTGTCTTTCTAATTGACCCGAACCAACAGCATAAATATTTTTCATCATCAAATCCCACATCGGAAGTGAAGTCCTTTGAGAAGTTGCTTTCAATAATTTCAGGAATAATACTTTTTGTACACCATTATTGGCGTCAACTGGAATATCCTGGGCAAACTCACCAACCTGATATACTTTACCATTTAATGTATATTGGTAAGCAACTGCTAATACTTCATCTGGTTGTAGGGTGACATTCAGTGAAATGAATCCAAGTTGTCTATTGAAGTAATACTGTGTACTATCTAGTTTACGGGCAAATGTTTTTTCAAAGTCGCGGACTGGTTGAAGTCCAATGTTATTTAAATAGTTGACAATCTGTGCGGGGTCTCTGCTGATGGGGTTACTAACGATTTTTCCATAAAGATCATTTGCGCCATTGGCTGGATACGGCATACCAGTCGGGTTAATAATGGGTGCTTGTTGATAGGGATTGCTTTCACCAAGATCCATTAAACCCACAATATCTCTTGCATTGGTTGTTGCTCCAGTTCTGTTGGTTACCCAAACATCCAAACGAAGAATTTGTATTTGAGAATTTACAATAGGTAAATTCTTCATCGCTTTATTGTACTCTTTTCTAAAATGTTGTGCCAATAAGAAATGTCGATTTTCCTCATATTCATCGGCTTTGATTTCAAATTGTGTTGCACTTGATCCGCCCTGGAAGCCTACTGACTGGCGCTGAGAGCGCTGACTAGCAAAGACAGTCGACAACCATAGTTTACCGAACTGCATTTGTGTCTTGATACCAAACAATTGTTGAGCGCCTGGTATCAAGGTTCCTTTACTTGCAAAAGAAGTATTTCCAATTTCAATTTTCTTGAAAATATCATCAGCATCTCCTGTATAATCAAGTTTCAATTGATTTTCAAAATCGAAAGTTGATAGGGTGTTGTAGCTGATGGGGAACCTCATTTTATTACCAATATTACCTACTACATTTAGGTTGGCTGCCATGTCAAAATCCAATCCACCATTTCTTCTTGCTCTTTCCGGTAGAGTGGGGTTCTTTACATTTTGACCCTGATATCCCGCGGTAACATTTACTTCACCCTGTGGTCTGATATCGATTTTCCCTGATCCAAAAAGACGATTGAACAGGTCGTCGCCCATAGTCAATTTTGGCTTGGAAAGTTTTCTGTTTAACAGACTACTTGTATTGGCTCTTTTCTGGAAATAATCAACCTCCATCTTCCGCGCTTGAATACGCATGTACTCTTCGAATGTTAAGCTAGTTGGTTTCCTAAAATATTTATTGCCTATTTTCTCAATGATATAATACTCCTTGGTCTTAGGATCATAAACAATAGAATCTCGGATATTGACAGGATCTTTTAAATCAAATGGGTTTTTTCCAGGTTGAGTAAACTTATCGCTATACCTGTCCTTGATCGGATACCTTAATGTGTCTTTTTTGGGGAGGGTGTCTTTAACTGTTTGAGGTAATGCATGTGATGTCCACTCCGCATATGCAGAAAATTGAAAACCAATGAGGATGGTCAATAAGGTTATCGCTTTTGATAACAGGTTCAACTCGCGGTAAACATTTGATGGGGTAGAGTTCTTATCAAATAAGCTGAAGGGATTTTTTAATGAGTGATTCAAGGTTATTGTCTTCTGGAGCGCTATTTTTTACTTTTTTGAGGGCATTTTCAGCGACATTTTTTTGAATGCCCAATGCCATCAATGCATTTAACGCATCATTGTCTAAAGTATTGTATTTGAAGCTGGAGGAAGTACTTTCAACACCAGCT
>CAZDTN010000001.1:0-51813 GCA_964508355.1 uncultured Sphingobacterium sp. | reverse complement strand
TTCAATAATTGAACATCTTAGTTTTCTTGTGCGCATTCGCCTTCATTTCTTAGATTTGCACTTGAAATTTTTGAATTATGTCTGAAGAACTTCATCAACACATTAAGGAAGCCGGATCTTCAATGGATAAGGCAATTTCACATTTAGAGACGGAGTTAGTAAAAATTAGAGCTGGACGTGCTAATCCCCAAATGTTTGATGGTTTGGTGGTCGATTACTATGGTTCTCCAACACCCATTGCCCAGGTAGGAAACATTTCTGTAGCTGATGCAAGAACACTCACCATCCAGCCTTGGGAAAAGAACATGCTTCAGCCAATTGAACGTTCAATCATTGCTGCAAATCTTGGTGTAACTCCCCAGAACGATGGCGCAATTATTAGGATTTTCCTTCCACCGCTTACTGAAGAGAGAAGAAAAGAGATTGTGAAAAGGGTGCAGGCTGAAGGTGAGCAATCAAAAATAGCTATCAGAAACATCAGAAGAGATGCCATAGAGCAGGTGAAAAAAATGCAAAAAAATGGATTAAGTGAAGACGCAGCTCAGGATGGAGAAAAAGAAATTCAAGAGCTGACCAATAAATTCATAGCACTGGTTGAAAAACATCTTTCAGCCAAAGAAAAGGAAATTATGAGTGTTTAAACTTACTTATTGGCTAGTCTAACACCAATAAGAATTATAAACATTCCAATTAATTGCAGGGTAGTTACCAGCTCTCCAAAGTAAATGCCCCACCCAATAGCAACGAATGGTATGATATATGTGACTGTTGAGGCAAAAACGGGTCCAGCTTTCTTCATCAATTGATAAAAAATAACTGAGGCCACTCCTGTATTAATAAGCCCCAGTAAACCTGCAATCAATGTGCCTTTTGTCCAACTGCCATTCATCAAATTTGGATGTGTGAAATATCCTGTGCCAGCAAGAACCAGTAAAGTAGGAACAATTAGAGAAGTAAAGGCAATAGTGGCAATATGAAGTGGTGCTACATTCTGCACATATTTGTTTACCACATTTACATTCAATCCGTAACAAATTGTAGCCAAAAGCACAA
Organism: uncultured Sphingobacterium sp.; assembly: GCA_964508355.1. Lineage (GTDB taxonomy): Bacteria > Bacteroidota > Bacteroidia > Chitinophagales > Chitinophagaceae > Pollutibacter. The sequence goes on along the minus strand of CAZDTN010000001.1, from coordinate 50,760 downwards.
AAAGTGAATAGGTAATGTGGTCAAAATTAATACCATGAGCTCCACCCAAGTTGGTAATCAGCATACCAATAAATCCAATAAATATACCCAGCCATTTTAACCAGCCAATTTGTAGTTGAAAAAAGAAAGTCCCTATAGCAATGGTGAAAATGGGTGTAAGTGCATTCAAAATACCTGCAAGTGAACTGTCTATTTTTGTTTGAGCAATACTGAAGAAAAACGCTGGGAAAAAGGTGCCGAGGAATCCAGAAATAATAATGGGTAATAATGCCTCTTTTGGAGTGGCCTTGTACGCTTGTTTAAGCAGTGGTAAAAAGCAGGTACCAGCAAAAAAAATACGAATGGAAGCCACCTGATATGGACTCATGGTCTCAAGCCCCTCAGCTATCAGGATAAATGAACTTCCCCAAATTAAGCATAGGGAAATGAAAAGCAGCCACTTCATGAGTAAACATTTGAGTTGCAAATGTCGGATTTTAATTAGGAAGCCATCCATCATACGCGGCATTTTTCTATATTTGTCGCCTATCTATAATAAATCGACCATTGAATACCACATCCTACCAGATTTCGTTGCCTCAGTTTGAGGGTCCCTTTGATTTGCTATTGTTCTTTATTGAAAGAGATGAGTTGGATATTTATAATATTCCCATCAAAAAAATCATCGATGATTTCCTTGCTTTTATTAAACAATCCGAAGAAGATAATATCGAGTTGAGCAGTGAGTTCATCCTATTTGTGTCAACTTTAATGCGGATAAAAGCAAAATTATTATTGCCCAGGAAGGAATTGGATGAGCAAGGTAATGAGATTGATCCTCGTCAGGAATTGATTGACAAAATTCTTGAATACAAGAGATTCAAGGAGGCGTCTACCAAACTTGCAGAAATGGAAAAAGAGCGCTTGTTTATGTTCAAGCGAGGAAATCAGCAAACAGACTTACATGCTGTTGGTGAAGAGGCCGCTGAAGGAACTGAGATACAATCTATATCACTTTTCAAATTGATGAAAGTATTTGAAAAAGTGATGCAGCGTTTGCATGATCGTCAAAATAAGCCCCAGCACGTTGTATACCGATACAACTACACTATGGAAGAGACAAGAGAGCAAGTGCTTTCTCTTACTGCCAAAGAAAAGACGCTTTCTTTTGAGAAAATGTTTGATGTTTGTCAGGATCGATTACACGCCATTTTTGTTTTCCTGACAGTTTTGGAGTTGGTTCAACAAAACTACATGGCAATAATTGTTGGAGAAGGCAGAAATAATTTCATTATTGAATATAATGAAGACAGACCTGCAGATGTTCAGTTTGATATTAATGGGTAACCTTAATCTGCTCTCCCATTAAAAGCCTTGCAGCATCCATAATGGCTTCTGTATCATATCCGCACTCTCTGTGTAGTTCTTTCTGAGAGCCGTGTTCTACTATTCTATCAGGGATACCTAGCATTTTTAGGGTTGCTTTGTAGTCATGTTTCGCCATGAATTCTAAGATGGCAGAACCTACTCCCCCTAAGATAGTTCCATCCTCAACAGTAATCACTTTATTATAATGAGTAAAAACTTCATGAAGCATTTCCTCATCCAGCGGTTTCACAAAACGAAGGTCATAATGTGCTGGCGTAATTCCCTCTGTTCTTAAATTTCTTATTGCTGCTGCAGCAAAGTTACCTGGATGTCCAAATGATAAGATAGCAATCTCTTTTCCATCTTTTAATTTTCTTCCTTTTCCAATCTCTACTTCCTTCATAGTTGTTTGCCATTCAGGCATTACACCTTCTCCTCTTGGATAACGAATAACAAATGGGAGTTTGTTGCTTTCTAATTGAGCAGTATACATCAGGTCTCTCAACTCTGCTTCATTCATTGGTGAAGAAACAATCATGTTGGGAATACAACGCATGTAGGCGATGTCATAAACACCGTGATGTGTAGGTCCGTCGTCGCCAACCAGTCCTGCACGATCTAAACAAAAGATGACAGGTAGTTTTTGAATAGCAACATCATGCACTACTTGATCATATGCGCGTTGCATGAATGACGAGTAAATATTGCAGAATACTTTGAGGCCTTGTGTCGCCATGCCTGCACTCAATGTAACAGCATGTTGTTCGCATATGCCTACATCTATTGCACGATCTGGCATTTCATCCATCATGAACTTCAGTGATGATCCTGAAGGCATTGCTGGTGTTATACCAAATATTTTATCGTTCTTTTTGGCTAGCTCAATAATGGTTTTGCCAAATACGTCTTGGTATTTGGGAGGTTGCGGGGTATCAAATGTTTTTTTATAGATTTCTCCAGTTACTTTATCAAATAATCCAGGTGCGTGCCATTTTGTTTGATCCTTTTCTGCCAGCGCGTAACCCTTTCCTTTTGTGGTGATGATGTGTAATAATTTTGGACCCGGAATATCTTTTAGATCTTTGAGGGTATCTACCAATTTGGTGATGTTATGGCCGTCAATTGGACCGAAATACCTCATTTTCATCGACTCAAACAGGTTGCTGCTTTTACTGATAAAGCCTTTGATGCTGTGCTCCAGTTTGCTAGCAATCTCTCTGGAAAAATTACCTCCTACTGGAAGTTTCCCTAATGTATTCCAGATATCGTCCTTGATCTTGTTGTAGGTATGTGATGTTGTGATATCAGTAAGGTATTCACGCAATGATCCAACATTAGGATCAATGCTCATATTATTGTCATTTAAGATAACAAGTAAGTCGGCTTCAGCTACGCCAGCATGGTTCATGGCTTCGAATGCCATACCTGCGGTCATTGAACCATCCCCAATTACAGCGACTGCCTTTCTATCGAGTTCTCCTTTGTGTTTTGCAGCAATAGCCATACCTAAAGCCGCTGATATGGATGTAGAGGAATGACCCACGCCAAATGCATCATATTCACTTTCGCTTCTTTTCGGAAAACCGCTCAAGCCACCATATTTTCTATTCGTTGGGAAATTATCTCTTCTTCCTGTAAGTATTTTATGTCCATATGCCTGATGGCCCACATCCCATACCAGTTGGTCATATGGAGTATTGTAAACATAATGCAAAGCGACTGAAAGCTCTACGACTCCCAAGCTGGCGCCAAAATGACCACCGTGAATACTCACTACATCAATGATATATTGTCTGAGCTCATCACAAACCTTATATAATTCTTCCTTACTTAGTTTTTTTAAGTCTTCCGGAGAGTTGATGTGTTTCAGAATATCGCCTGGTTCAATCTTCATTCCAAAGTTTTTGGGTCTGATTTAAAGAACAAACAAGCTAGTGATTTGTTCGGTGTTTTTCATGTTTTACAGGGTTAAAGTTAATCAAAAAACTTGCCAGTCAACGCTTCCAAAACACCTTTGGTCAAAAAATCCGATGTGGAATAGCTCCCTTTTGATAGTTTTGGGTCAATGCTTAATAAAATAAACAGCTTTCCAAAGTATTGGTTGTTCCAAGTATTGGGGTGGACGCTCTTTACTTGTGTTAATGTTTTCTTTGCTTTAACCTATAATTTGTTTGACCGCCAGTTTATTCTTCGCATAAGTATTTATGTTGTAATAGGATTTGTAATGTCTCATATTATGCGGGGTGTTATTAAAGCTGTTGGGTTACTCAAGCGACATGTTAATGTTCAGCTAGTAGGGTTTGTTCTTGTTTCTTTTGGTTTTTCTGTGATTGTTGGAACCCTTGAAACCTATTCTAGCATGTTGCTTAATCTAGAATACAAGGAAGAAGCAAAATTTGATCTTTTGCAAAAGATAATTAGCAACCTATTTACTTCATTTATTTACTTTTTTATCTGGAACTGTATATACTTTATATATCACTATGTGACTGAAACCAGAAAAAATCAACTAGATAATTTAAAGCTGGAGGCATTGGTAAAATCGCTTGAATTAAAGACAATAAAATCGCATATCAATCCCCATTTTATTTTCAATGCCTTGAACAGTATTCGCGCACTGATTGATGAAGATCCAACTCGAGCAAGACAAGCGGTTACTGGATTGAGTAAGATTCTTCGATCAAGTATGCAGTCAGATCAACAGGAGATAATCAGCTTGGAAAAAGAGTTAGACATTGTAAAAGATTATCTCGCATTGGAGTTTATTCGTTTTGAAGATCGATTAAAGTTAGTCTATCAAATCGATGAAGCAACTTTGAAAAATCCCATACCTCCAATGTTGTTACAGACCTTGGTTGAAAATGCAATTAAACATGGAATTGGTAAAGCTATTGAGGGTGGCGAAATAATGGTTGCAACGAAAGCATATAATGATTACTATGAAGTGAGGGTGGTGAATACAGGAAAATTAAACTTGACTGAAGAGCATGAGGGATTTGGATTAGCAAGTACAGCAAATAGGTTGCTTTTGATTTTTGGAGAAAAGGCAACTTTTTCGATCCACCAGTTGGATACAGAACATGTAGAAGCAAAAGCAATCATTCCCCTCAAATAAATGATGTATTATGAAAAAAACAGCTATCGTTATTGATGATGAAAGGTTGGCTAGAAATGAGCTTAAAAAAATGTTGAGTGAATACCCTGAGATAGAGGTTATTGCAGAAGCGGCTAATGCTGATGAAGGGGTGAAGCTTATTGAAGAGTTATCTCCAGACCTGATTTTTTTAGATATTCAGATGCCTGCTAAGACGGGATTTGATTTACTCTCAGAGCTGGAAACAGTTCCCGCGGTTATTTTTACTACTGCCCATGATGAATACGCATTAAAGGCATTTGAAGTAAATGCATTGGATTATTTGCTAAAGCCAATTGATCCAAGGCGACTTTTCGATGCTGTTCAAAAATTGATTCTATTTGATGACCGTGAAATGAATTCAATTGAAAATAAAGCGGAAAACAGGTCTTTTTTGAGTGATAACGATCAGGTGTTTGTCAAGGATGGGGATAAATGCTGGTTTGTTAGGTTATCTGAAATCAGGTTATTTGAATCAGTTGGAAACTATGCCAGGGTATTTTTCGGGGCAAATAAACCCTTAATTTTAAAATCGCTAAATTCCTTGGAAGAGCGATTGGACCCTAAAACATTTTTTAGGGCGAACAGAAAGCATATTGTCAATTTACGTATGATTGAAAAAGTAGAACCATTCTTTAATGGGGGGCTTTTGCTTGAAATCAAGGGGGGAGAAAAAATTGAAGTTTCCAGGAGGCAAGCTGTTCGATTCAAAGAGATGATGAGCCTGTGATTTTCTTGTGTACAGATAGCCATCAGCGGCTAATCATTTAGTATTATTTTTGTAAAAACAAATCCCCTTGATTGTTATTGATAAAGTTTTGTTGAGTGATGAAATTGTAGAAGCGGAATTCGTCTGTAACATTGCTAAATGTAAAGGCGGCTGCTGTGAAGATGGTGATGCAGGCGCACCTCTTACCGAACAAGAATTGGATGAGGTGTTAAAGGCATTTGATAAAGTTAAAGTGAACATGTCTCCAGAAGGTTTGGAAGAGGTTGAAAAAAACGGACTTTACCGGTATGATAAATCTTTTGGCTGGGTTACACCAACTGTCAACGAGAAAATTTGTGCTTACGGATACAAAGACCAACAAGGAGTTATAAAATGCACTTTTGAAGAAGCATATAATGATGGGTTAATCAAATGGAAAAAACCTATTTCTTGTCATTTATATCCCATTAAAAGAAGTAAGAGCCGTTACTCAGATCATGAGTTGCTGAACTATGAACCACGAGCAGATTTATGCAGTCCGGGTTGTAAGCTAGGAGAAGAGCTCAAAGTTCCAGTTTACAAGTTTTTAAAAGAACCGCTTGAACGTGCATATGGCAAAACTTTCTATAAAGCCTTAGAGCAGGTAGCGGATGAATATTATACAAAGGTCAATCCTAAAGGAAAAAAATAATCATTCATGCAGCATACATCTGATTTATTCAAAGAAAAAAGTTTTGATAAGGCTGCGGATTTGAAACACCGAAAAACGATCAATTATAATATTGGTAAGTACAATGCAGTTGTACCAATTGGCAAACAGCAGTTCAATAACTTGGAATTCGTAAGAGAAAAAGCCAAGAATATCAAGTGGAAAGCATTGGAGACACTGGATGTGCAACTCGAAAAGTTTGAAGTAAATTTTTTGAAAAATGGGGGTAAAGTAATTTGGGCTGAAAATGCACAGCAGGCTTGTGATGCAGTTTTAAAAATCTGTAAAGAAAAGAACTGCAAGACACTTGTGAAAAGTAAAAGTATGGTTACAGAGGAAATTCACCTTAACGAATTTCTTGAACAACACCATATTGAAAGTGTTGAGACTGATTTAGGAGAATATATTCAGCAACTTGATCAGGAGCCTCCATATCATATAGTTACACCTGCTATGCATAAAAGCAAGGAAGATGTAGCAAGAGTATTTCATGAACATCTCAATACTCCTCTTGATCTCACACCAGAGGAAATGACTTTGGTTGCGCGAGAGAAATTAAGGGAGAAATACCGAATGGCCGAAGTGGGTGTAACAGGAGCAAATTTTTTAATTCCAGAAACAGGAAGTATTGCCATTACTGAGAATGAGGGTAACGGCAGATTAAGTGCCTCCTGGCCTAAAACACATATAGTTATTACGGGTATAGAAAAAGTGATTCCACAGTTGCAGGACCTTGCTTTGTTCTGGCCTTTACTTGCAACTTACGGTACTGGTCAGCAAATGACTGTATATAATTCAATTATAAGCGGACCTAAGCGTGCTAAAGAAGAAGATGGCCCTCAAGAGATGTATGTGATATTGCTTGATAATGGACGTACATCAATTTTGCAAGATCCAGTCTCAAGAGAAAGTTTATATTGTATTCGCTGTGGTGCATGTTTAAATGCATGTCCTGTGTATAAAAATATTGGAGGACACAGTTATGGTACTACATACAGTGGTCCAATAGGAAGTGTAATAACACCTAACTTGAAAGACTTGGGAGAGTGGAACCACTTAAGTCATGCATCTTCTCTATGTGGTAATTGTACCGAAGTTTGTGCAGTAAAAATCAATTTGCATGAATTGCTCCTCAATAACAGGAGAGAAACAGTTAGATTGGGAAAGGGCAATATGATGGAAAAAATTGCATGGACAATCTGGCAACAGAGTATGCTATATAGACCTGTTATGAATCTTGGCAATGCAAAAATTAAAAACTGGATGATGAATAAGCTGTTCAAAGGTTGGGTAGCTCATCGTTCAGATTTGCAATTTCCTGAAAAAACCTTCAACCAACTGTGGAAAGAAAGACAGGCTCAGCCTACTGAAGAAAAGCAAAATCTTTAATTGTTATTCTGCAATTTTTTTAAAGCTATTGTTGACAAGGTAAACACCAATTAGTGTTATTATAGTGCCAGCAATAATATAGATGGTTAATTTTTCATTCATCAATAAATCACCAAGTAAAACTGCAACTATCGGATTTATATACGAGTGTATAGAAACTTGTGTTGCGGGTAAGTGCTTGAGTGCATAAATATAAGCACCAAATGCAATTACAGAACCTATCAAAATTAAGTAACCGATCGATAACCAGGCTTCACTTGGGATGTCTGCGTAAGCAACAAAATTTCCAGTAATATAAGATACAAGGTTTAGTATCACACCGCTCATAAACATTTGCCAGCCCAAAGAAAAATAGGGGTCCATATCTTTGGATTGTTTTACCGTTAGCAGTGTAGCTAATGCCCATGTCATGCTTGATATAACTCCGTATAAAATTCCAAGTGAAAAATCGGTGTACATGATGTGTTCTACAAACTCAAAAAATGCTACCAATACACCCAAAAAACCAAGTAGGATTCCAATAATAGTTTTGGCTTTGAACTTAACTTTCTTAAACAACAAGAAACTACACACAACAACCCAAATAGGACTTATCGCTCCAACAACAGCACCAAGGCCACTAGGCATATAAACGACAGATAAAACACTGAATCCATTGCTGATAACAAACATCAAGACCGACATCCAGATGATTCTCCAGAACTGTGTTCTCCTCGGAATCATTCTTTTGTACAAAGCAAAAAATAACACATAAATTCCTCCACCTAGTAAATGCCTTAGTCCAGATAGTTGAAGGGCTGGCAAGTATTTCACCCCAACTTTAGAGGCAATCCATGTAGTTCCCCATAATATTGAAACCAAAGCGACTGCAAAAAGTGCTTTTGACTTGGCTGATTTTTCTGCAGTTTGATTCAATGGTTGTGGGGTCTGTTGTGTTATAAAATAATCAGATTAATGTCTAAAATGGCGAAGTCCAGTCAATACCAATGCAAGCCCATTGTTTTTGCAGTATTCAATTGAGTCCTTATCTCTGATTGAACCTCCTGGTTGAATATAGGCTGTGATTCCTTCTGCGTGTCCCATTCTCACACAATCATCAAAAGGGAAAAAAGCATCACTGGCCATAACTGCGCCCTTTAAATCAAAATTAAATTGTTTGGCCTTTTCTATGGCATGCCTTAGTGAATCAATTCTTGAAGTCTGTCCGCATCCTTTTCCAATCAGCTGTAAATTTTTGGTTAATGCAATAGCGTTTGACTTTAAGTGTTTGCATACCTTGTTTGCAAAAATCAATTCTTGCTTTTCTTCTTCAGTGCAATTTCTTCCTCCTGTCTCATCCCATTTATCGAAATTGCCTTCGTCAACCTGCTGCATCAGCACACCATTTAACAATGATTTGAATTGGTTCTTGTTAGTAGCTTTCTTTTTTTGAACCAATAGAATTCTGTTTTTCTTGGTCGTTAATATAGCTAATGCATCTTCATCATATCCTGGAGCGATTAATACCTCAAAAAATATTTCATTGATTTGCTCAGCGGTTTCTTTATCAATTTGTTTGTTGCATACCAGTACTCCCCCAAATGCACTTTCGGGATCTCCTTGTAGAGCAAATTTCCATGCTTCAGCAGCTGTCTTTCTGGTTGAAATTCCACATACATTGGTATGCTTAATGATGGCAAACGTGGCTTGAGTTTCTGCTTCAAATTCATCAATGAGTTGTGTTGCAGCTTCAACATCCACCAGGTTATTGTAAGAAAGTTCCTTTCCGTGGATCTGGTTAAAGATTTCATCGAGCTTTCCATAGAAGACACCTCTTTGGTGGGGATTTTCACCATACCTTAGTATCTGAGGGTTTCCTTGTGCGTAAACAAATTCCTGTGCTGGATCAGTGGCAAAATAATTTGAAATGGCAGCATCATAATGCGCTACTACATCAAAAGCCTTTGCTGCATAACTCCTTCTTTGTTCTACACTAGTACAGCAATCCTGCTTTTCCAAGAGCTCTACAATGCTTTGGTAATCTGATTTAGAAGCCACAACAAGTAAATCGCTAAAGTTTTTGGCAGCTGCCCTAATCATAGAAGGACCTCCGATGTCTATTTTCTCAATGATCAATTTTTCGTCATTGGTTTGCGCAACAGTTTCTTCAAAAGGGTAGAGGTCGACAATGACAAGATCAATCTCGGGGATTTCATATTCTTTCATTTCCTGTATATCTTGTTCTACAGCTCTTCTGCCAAGAATACCCCCAAAAATTTTTGGATGCAGGGTTTTAACCCGTCCACCGAGTATGGATGGGTAATCAGTTACAGATTCAACTGGAATGCATTCTAGTCCCATTTTCTCAATAAACTGCTGTGTACCTCCGGTTGAGTAGATGGCAACACCATTTTTATGCAAAAGTTGCACCAATGGCTCTAATCCATCTTTATAGAATACTGAAATTAATGCAGATCGAATCTTCTTGTACATATACTGTGTTTAATACTTCTTTATTTGTGTTCGCAAGGCAAAATAAAAGCACCCATTTCCTGGGTCGAATAGAGTCGCAAATGTAGTTCATGTGCCTGTTTTTCCCATTGCCTAATTTTCCACAGTTTATTTGATCCATCTGCAATTACAATTGGGTTAGAAAATTTAAGAGTATCCAGCTGCAATAGCTGTTCCAATGAAATATCCGTAGCACGCATAATCACAGTATTTTTTTTAGAATTAGGTGCTTTTATCCGAATAACTGCTGGTTGATTTTTAAAGCCGATCATTTGGATGGATTCAACGCCTAAATGCTTTTTTATTTGGTTTAATTTTGAGTTCATAGTACCTGAATCATTGAATAAGGTCTTCGAACAATAGATTTGTGCAGATCTTCCATGTTGGTGAATAATGCATGTTTCATTTTTTATGTGCAAAACCATTATTCTTTTAATTGATGAGCGAACAATGGAATGCGTATGATGTGAAACTCCCAGTGCGAACATAATGGCAACTAAAGGAAAAATTGAGCCTATTTTTTTGCTTGTAAATGTTATCGTTGAAATTGCTATCAAAACATAGCATAATATCATTGTTGATATAGAAATGGAAATTTGTAAACTATTGAATGGTATTGTTGCCATTTTTCCAATATAGGTATTCATGCCAGTCAGACAGATATGAATTATTTCAGCCAGTAGACTTGTAGGTAAATTTGCAAGACTGAGTAGGCAGACACCAATGGCAAGTAGTAAAACTAAACTTGATAAAGGCACGGCAATGAGATTGGTCAACAAGAACAGAACAGGAAATTGTTGAAAATGATATAAAACAACCGGCGTAGTAAGTATTTGGGCAGCGACTGTTATTGCTATCATATTCCACAAATAATTGAGAATTTTATTTTTTATATACAACCATTTTGAAACTATTGGTTCAAAAATGATTATTGATAAAACTGCAGTATAGCTCAATTGAAAACCAATATCCTTAATCATTCCAGGTTCAGCAACAAGCAAAAAAAATGCAGAGGCTAATAGTGTATTTATACTTTCTGCTTTTTTAAGCATTGCGTTGCCGAATAACATGATTGTAAAAACTACTACACTTCTAAGAACCGATGCTGAAGCCCCTGTAATTAATGCAAATGCCCATAATAATGGAAGAATAAAACATAGGCCAATCAATCTACCAGTTTTTTTATTTGTAAATGATCCAATAAATACTGTTAAGACATAAAAGATTAATCCTAGGTGCATCCCAGATACAGCAATGATGTGCGATACACCAGTCACGGTATATTGTTCTTGAAGAGTTTTGTCGAGATCTTCTTTATAACCAATTAATAGCGCTTCAGTAAGTGCTGCTTCTGTTGGGCTCCTGATGTTAACTTGAAGTGTATGTATAATCCATTTTCGAATTTCTTCGAGTAAATAAAGTCGGTTATTTTTTTTGTAGGAAAATTTTATAAATTCTCTATCGTTATTGATGTATAAGGTATAATATATCTGTTTTTGTTCGGCATATGTTGCAAAATCAAAACCACCAGGGTTGTAAAGCTGCTTAATTTTTTGGGGTTGGTTAATTGTAACGAAAATTACTCCGGAATGTATATTGTGGATTTTTGAACTGATGTAAACATAGCAACGTATTTTCTCCCATTTCAAATCCCTTTTCTTGAAATAAACGGTTGATATATATCGTTCATATACTTTACCTGATTTATCAAGTTTTTGTAAATGTACCAGCTTACTGGTTTCATTACTGATATCATTCTTTATGTCTTTATTGCTAAATCTGCAGAAAAAACCTACGCCAAAAAGTAAAAGCTGAATGAGAATTCCCGCTATGATTCTGTTTTTCCATTTACTGAGTAAGCCGAATTTTTCAAGCAGTACAAGGACAATCCAAAATAAAATTACCCATGAAATCAATGCTAGTGTAGTGTCATTCGAAGCCAGTATTCCAATGATGAATGGAGTCAATATTCTCAGAAATGGATAACGCGCAAACAAAAGTAGTTTTACTAAATCCTAAATTTCATTATAAATAGATGATTGATGCGGGTGATTTGGACTGAGGTATCAGGTATTATCATCACTAATTAATGGTCAATTATTGTAACTTAGATCAAAATAAAAGTTCGTATGAAATTCTTTCTATCTGCGCTTTTGGCTATTCTGGTTTTTTCATGTTATTCCTGTAGTAGTGCCAAAATATTTTTTGTGCGGCATGCAGAAAAATCTACTGCGACCAAAACAGATCCTCCGTTAACGCCTGAAGGAGAACAAAGAGCTAGGGATTTGGAAAAAGTATTGCGTGGAAAGAAAATCAGGCATATTTATTCAACACAGACAAAAAGGACTGTATCAACTGCTAAACCTTTATCTGAGTTCATATCAGTCCCCATCGAATATTATACTCATGATACCATGCCAAAATTTTTATACCGAGTACTGGAATCTGGTGAAAATGCTTTGGTGGTCGGCCACAGCAATACAGTTTTAAAAATGATTGAGGAATTAGATTTGCGTCCTTCAAAAAAGGAAATACCTGATAATGAATATGATAACCTTTTTGTTGTCTATTTATCAAGCAAGAACGGGCGAGGTGGATATACTTTGAAATTGAGAGAACTTAAATATGGTGCTGCTCTCTCTAAAAAATAGATTAGAAGTCGAGACCCAAAGAAAAATACCACATTGGTTTTCCACTAAAGAACCTATTCATTGGCCAGCCGGCATCCACTCTTAAAAAATAGCCTAGTAATGTGCTTCGTGCTCCAAAACCATATCCGCCAATAAGTGGACCAATACCTCCTGTTTTAACTCGTACTTGTAGAGGAGGATTGCCATATGTGATGTAAGGTCTTTTTAGGTTATCAAATTTTCCATTCCATGCTGATCCAAAATCAAAGAATTGAACCAATTGAAAATTACGAATCAAGGCATTATTTATAGGGCGATTTGAAAAAGTGGCAAATAAAGGCAATCTAAATTCAGAATTGATAACAATTGTGTTGTTGCCATTTGCAATATTTTGTTTGTAGCCTCTCAAATTGACGGAAAGTGTTTGAAATGCATAGTCGACATCATTATCAGGTCTGTTAGCTGTATTGAATTTAGGATTAAGCCAGCCGTCAGTACCTCCCAAATAATAAATGATTTTTTCTGTACCAAATGAAAAATCTGCAGCTGCTCTACCAGCCCATATAAAATTTCGATAAATAGGAAAATAATAACGAAGGTCACCACCCACATTAAACATAAATTTTCCTGTATTTCTGGTACTTGCCAATCGTGTATTTATATCAGTATATATTTTATATCTGAGGCCATTCCAAATATTCAAGGTTTTGGCAATGGTGTTGTCATATACGTATTCTATTCTGTTTATAGAGTATTGGAATAATGTATCGGGAATAACAAGGGAGGTGTCAAAATTTCCTATCGCTGGAAATACAACCCTGTCTGTTCTATAGCCTAATGAAAATCTTATACTTTTTGTTTCATCAAAGGGATAGCTCAAATTGAATTGGTAAAGGTTTGATTTTAACTTATTGGCTAAATCTGCATAAAAAGTTCCCTTTTTGAATATATCAAACTGTTCTGTATTGCTTCTAAAATAAGTTAAACCCCAATCGAATCTTCCTTTTTTATTTTGATAAGAAGCAAAATAGTCATTGTCTTTTAAGTTTAGTGCAAGTCTAAAACCTCCAATGAATTTTTGGTCTTCCATTAAATCTGATATACCCATTCTTGCTATACCGGTCATATTGTTAAAACTGCCTAAAATGCCGCCTCCTCCATTATTGAAGTTTAGAAAAATTGGTCCAGAGCCAAAGCCATAAGGTTGAAGCCTATTCATCATTACCGTATTGTTGAAGCCGGTAACCACATAATCAGATGCAAATTTTAACTTGTAGTCAAATAATCGGGCTTTGGATAAAATACTATTGGAAGGTGATTTTAGTGTTTCGTTAACCTGTGATTTTAGATTGGCAGTACTATCATTATCAAATTCAGTTTGAAAAAATGTAGTTGATTTTTGATTTCTATCTTTGATGAATTGGTCATTTATGAAGTCCTGATTTATTTTTTCTCTTTGTTGATTTTCTAGAACTTCCTTCATATAAGAAGTTGGCTTTACAGTAACATTCCTTTTGAGTAAGGCGGTCTCATTGATTTTGAGTTTATACAATAATTTCAAATCTCCTTCTTGTCGAACTTCACTAACCTGGTTGTTATCTCCTGATCCTCTTGTTTCTTGAAGGCTGCTTTGGTAATTTGTAATCGGGAATGTATAGGTACTGTCAGCTGTTAAAGAAATGTAAGCTATAGAATCAGGGGTTTGCTTCTCCCAGGCTTTAAGGGTGGAATCTAGTTCTATTCTATCGGGGTTTCTAAGCAGTTGATCGCCAATCCTGTAGATTGTATCTAGTCCAGCTCTTTTTGTACTAAAAAATCCTGCATATCGATTACCAATGCCATTGGCGTCGCTTACAAATGTAAAATGGTTCACATTGTATTGCAAAGGGTAACGGGCTTGACCCAAAGGCTGATTGGTCAACATGGTGATTTGTCTGAACTCACTTTTGGTCCAATTGTCAACCATGAAAATATTAAAGTTGTTTCTTGATGGTATTGCTGTATCTGCTTTACTTGCATTTGCAGAGGGTCTATTAGATGCAAATAGAATTCCATTTTTATTTGGGAAGGCTGCAAATGAAGGATCTAAATCATCGTAGATGTCATTTGTGATCTGATCAATTTTTTGTTCATTTATTTTATATGTAAAAATATCTGTTTGTCCATTTTTGACAGCACTCAAAATCAACGTATTGTTATCAAGCATGTATTTAGCATCTTGAATCAATTGAAATTCGTCTAAAACTTGTTTGTTTATTTTTATTCTGGCTATGACATCATAGACGAACATTTTTATTTTTCCTGATTCTGTGTAGATGCAAAGTAGATGCGACCCCTTAGCATCCCAAGCAATTATTGGATAGTTTGGATTTAATTCTTCTTGGAGGTTTAATATTCCAGCCTTTAAGAGTATTTTTCGTTTTTCAGAAAAATCTTCAAATACTATTCTGTAAATCCCCTTTTTATAATGGACCATTGCATAACTAGAGTTCCTAGGGATGGGGTTAGCTTGGAAGTTATAAAAATCCTCTCTAGTATTTTTTTCTTCAATTGCTACTATATTTCCTTTGGGTAGATTTCTACGTCCGCGAGTTTCAGCTAGGTATTTATCAGCTTCTACCTCCATAAATTCAATGAGCAAGTCTTTGAACTTCTGCTTTGTCACTTTAAGACTCGCTGCATTAAGGCTTTTATAAATTCTTGATAAATAAAGAAAATAGGTGATATTGTCTCTTTGATATTTTTCTCCAATAAATCTCCAAAAAGCATGACCAGCTAATTGAGGTTCCAAAAAAGCAAACTGGTAAAATGTTTCATATTTACCTGATAGCAATGCAGACTTCAATTGATCATCTAACTTTGTGCTCCAATTTTCACCAACATAGGAAATATAGCCATCAGTTAGCCATTTTGGGAGATCAAGTAAAGCTTGATTGCTTGCAAATTCACCTAGATCTTCGCCAAATAGAAGATTTTCAACTAATATTTTTGCGATTCCTTGTCTGATTTTAATCTTTAGGTTATTTAAATTACCATCGTGAAAAAGTATTATTTTGTTGTTTACCATTTTGGTAACGCCCCCTGTATTTTGCCAATCAATTCCTATGCCAATATTTGATTGTTTATATTCTTCAAAACTATTATAAACAACAATGTTTGCTCTACGTTGAAGACCATATTCAACAAATTCTTCAATTGATCCTAATTCTTCTTCTGCGACTTGAGCAACGAATTTACCCAATGCCAATCCACCTTCGTGGTAGTAAGTATTAAAGTTTCTGGTTTGGTAATATTTCCACTTTATTTTTTTATACTGTACTCTATTTTTCCCAAACTCCACAGCACTTACTTGTCCTTTTGCATTAAGGCTAAATATCAGGATAGCAAAGAGGGCGAATGCAAGATTTTTCATGAAAGGCTAATTCAAATTGATTGGGTACCTTTGTGTGACTTAAAATTAACGTATTTCAATAAGAATCTTTGCCAATGTTAAACGTTAAAATTTTTCAATTTAATCCGCTACAGGAGAACACCTATCTGGTATATGATAATCAAAAAAACTGCCTGATTTTCGACCCTGGCTGTTATTTTGATCATGAAAAAGATCTTTTGGTTGATTTTATCAATAAAAATGCACTGTTTCCAGTTCAGTTATGGAATACACATTGCCATTTGGACCATGTTTTTGGGAATAAGTTTATCCATGAGCAATATGGTTTGTTTTTGCATATTCATGAAGGGGAGAAAAAAGTTTTGGATCGTGCTTCAGAAACAGGCCTCATGTGGAATCTTCCATTTGACAATTATAATGGTCCCTTGGAGACAATTGCAGCAGAATCTTCATTTGATTTTGGCGGTGAAAGGGTACAAATTTTAGAGACCCCTGGCCATTCCCCGGCAAGTATAAGTTTTTATTTTCCTGAATCAGGTTTTTTAATTGCTGGTGATGTACTGTTTAAAGAGAGTGTTGGAAGAACGGATTTGCCAGGGGCAAATCCGGATATTCTGGTGAACAGCATACTCACAAAACTGTATAGATTGCCGGATGAAACTATTGTTTATTCAGGTCATGGACTACCAACATCAATTGGACATGAAAAAAAATACAATCCTTTTGTAAAAGGCTAATTCTGTTTACTTGTATATTTTTTGTAAAATCGGAATTTTAATTAATTCATTTCTTTCCTTTTTAATCACTACTGCTGTAAACACAACTAGGAGCAACATGCCAATGCTATGCAAGAGGTATATATTCAATTGCTGTGCTCTCAAATAGTAGTGCAGTGAAAATAAAATGAGTGCAAAAATGATGTAGAAGAATCCTTTATTAATATTATAGGGAATCGGGTAATATTTTTGTCCTTGCACATAACTTATCACCATCATACTGCCATAGCAAACAACAGTTGCAATTGCACATGCTAGATAGCCGAGATGAGGAATTAATAAGAAATTAACTAACACGGTCAGTACTGCCCCAATGAGGGTAATTGTTGCGCCAAAGGTAGTTTTATTGGTCAGTTTATACCAAACTGAAAGATTGTAATATATGCCTAAAAATATTTTTGCTAACATGAGAATTGGTACGATAAATAAGCCTTGTATGTACTCGGGATTTTTTCCGATCCCCATAAAATGTTTCCAGATGTCCAGAAAAAGCACAACTCCTAAGAAGCACAGACAGCATACAATAATGAAAAAATGCATCACTCGCGCGTAAGTCTCCTTTGCATTTTCTTTTGAAGACTGTTTAAAAAAGAAAGGTTCAGCCCCCATTCGGAAAGTTTGGATAAACAATACGATGAGCACAGCTAATTTATAATTAGCGCTGTAAATCCCATTTGCAGATCTAGCCTCATTTATTGTTCCGTTATAGTGGTACACTATCATGAATCTGTCGATTGTTTCATTGATGATACCACCAAATCCTACAATAATAAGCGGCGTAGAATAGATAAAGATTTCTTTCAATAATTTTCGATCTATTTGAAAATGAAAACCCGAAAATTCACTTAGTAGCAATAGCAAAGTCGAAAATGAAGCAATCAAATTGGCGATAAAAACATAGCCAATTCCAATGTTCGGATTATATAAAGTTGAAAAAAGAGTTTGTTTTCCTGCTTCGTAATCTGATTTACATAAGTATAGAAAAAAAATGACGAAAAACATATTGATCAAGATGTTCAAGAGCTTTATGAAAGCAAATTTCCTTGGTTTTCCATCTTGTCGCAGTTTTGAAAAAGGAAGTACCGCGATTGTATCAAGTGCAACTATTAAAATTACATATACAAGCCATTCAGGATGACTGCTCAATTTCATGGTATCTGCGATGAATTGAATTGGCAATATCAGTATTAGTGTAAATAGTGCCGTTGTCATCAATAGCATACTCAATGCTGTATTAAATACTTTTTGAGGGGGCTCCATCTGGGTAAACCTGAAAAAAGAGGTTTCCATGCCATAGGTGAAAATGATATTTAAAAATGCAGCTGTTGCAAATAAGATGGAGATATCCCCGTAATCTGCAGAGGCATAAATATAGGTAAGGATGGGAGTAAGCAGGTAATTGATAAATCGACCCACAATATTGCTAAGTCCGTACCAAACTGTCTGATTTGCAAGTTGTCTTATGGCTGCCAATGCCTATTCTTTTTTCAAAAATAAGGCATATGTAATGTCTTTGTGTAAGTAAGTGCTCATTTCCTATTTTTACACCTATTAATCTTGAATCATGCGTGTTGTAGTTCAAAGGGTTTCTAGTGCAGCTGTTGAAGTTAACGGTGCTCATGTGGGTATTATCGGTAAAGGCATGCTTGTTCTGGTAGGTATTGAAGATGCAGATACTATGGAGGATATTCAATGGATTTCACAGAAACTAGTTCAGCTGCGCATTTTTAATGATGAATCTGATGTTATGAATTTATCCCTAAAAGACATCCGAGGGGAACTGTTGCTGGTAAGTCAGTTTACCCTTCATGCTTCCACTAAAAAAGGGAATAGGCCATCATATATTAAAGCTGCAAGGCCTGAAAAGGCAATACCCATATATGAACAACTAAAACAGCAATTGGTGCTGGATTTAGGCAATCAGATTGCTTGTGGAATTTTTGGAGCTGATATGAAAGTTACATTAACCAATGATGGTCCTGTTACCATTATTATTGACACGAAAAACAAAGAGTAATGACCCTGCAAGAAGCACAAAATCAAGTCGACCACTGGATCAAAACAGTCGGTATCCGGTATTTTAGTGAATTGACCAACATGGCAATTCTAACTGAGGAAGTTGGCGAATTAGCCCGTGTCATGGCCAGGAAATATGGTGACCAATCCTTTAAAAAAGACGAAAATCCTGAAGGTCTTGCAGATGAAATGGCGGATGTGCTCTGGGTTTTGATTTGTCTGGCTAATCAAACTGGTGTTGACCTTACAGAGGCATTTCAAAAAAACATGGTGAAAAAGACCACAAGAGATGCAGATAGGCACCTACAGAATGAAAAATTGAAATAACTGGTTTTTCGATCTGGCAATTTCCAGATTTACCCATAAGCTTGATTTATTATCTTTGCGGCCTATGGTAATCAATGATAATAATAAATTCCAGGCAATAATATCCCATGCCAAAGAGTATGGATTTGTTTTTCAATCCAGTGAAATATATGATGGCTTGAGTGCTGTATATGATTACGGACCTTGGGGAAGTGAGCTGAAGAAGAATATCAGAGAGTCTTGGTGGAATGCCATGACCCGCATGCATGACAATATAGTGGGTATTGATGCAGCAATTTTTATGCACCCCACTACCTGGAAAGCATCTGGGCACGTTGATAATTTCAGCGACCCGATGATTGACAACAAGGATTCCAAAAAAAGATATAGGGTTGATCATTTGATAGAGGCGACAGCTGATTTATTGGTGAAGGAAGGAAGGGAGGCTGAAGCCGAGGCTTTGTTGAAACAGATGGATGCTTTGTTGGCGGACAATAATTTTGTAGGATTGAAGGAGCTCATCGAAAAGCATAAGATGAAGTGTAGTGTGAGTGCTACATGTAACTGGACAGATGTGCGTCAGTTTAATCTTATGTTTTCAACGCAACTAGGTTCAGTTGCTGAAGAAGCTAGTGAAATTTATTTAAGACCTGAGACGGCTCAAGGAATATTTGTGAACTTCCTTAATGTGCAAAAAACAGCCAGAATGAAAATTCCTTTTGGTATTGCACAGGTTGGTAAGGCATTTAGAAATGAAATAGTTGCACGCCAGTTCATTTTCAGAATGAGAGAATTTGAGCAGATGGAAATGCAGTTCTTTGTTAGACCTGGTACTCAACAAGAATGGTATGCTTATTGGAAAGAAGAACGGATGAGATGGCATACTTCACTTGGATTTCCAGCTGACAGCTATCGATATCATGATCATGTGAAATTGGCACATTATGCCGATGCTGCTGTAGATATTGAGTTTGCTTTCCCAATAGGATGGAAAGAAGTGGAAGGTATTCACAGTAGAACAGATTTCGATTTAAAAAGTCATCAGCAATACAGTGGTAAGAAACTGCAATATTTTGATCCAGAAATCAACCAGAACTATGTTCCTTATGTGATTGAAACCTCAATCGGCCTTGATAGGATGTTCTTGCTCACTTTGTGTCATGCTTATCAAGAAGAAAAATGGAACAAAGAAGATGGTAGTGAAGACAGTCGTGTTGTTCTAAAAATACCTGCAAAAATTGCACCGATTAAACTTGCGGTTTTGCCATTATTGAAGAAAGAGGGATTGCCAGAAATTGCAAAAGAAATTATGGCGAGTTGCAGAAACGAGTTTTATTGTTTCTATGAAGAGAAGGATACAATTGGTAAGCGTTACAGAAGAATGGATGCATTGGGTACACCTTTCTGTGTTACAATTGATCATCAGACAAAGGAAGATAGAACAGTTACCATTCGTTACCGCGATACCATGCAACAAGAGCGAATTCCAATTGATGGCTTAGCACAGTTCATTAAAGGGAAACTTTAACGGCTCATCTTATAGTAGAGCTGTCCAATTAGTTCCTTTAAAAAAATATGCCACCAATCCATGGCTTTAGTGGTTGGCAATAAATGGTGTAATTTAAAATTTGTAGCTCCAGGTAAAATACTAAAGGCGCATGGAAATGGTCTAATTTTATACCCCTCCTGTTCAAATATTGTTTTTGCTCTCTGCATATGAAATGCAGATGTAATGAGCACTACACTTTTATTATCCATTTTATTTTTCTTGAGGATGTCTTTGCAAAATTTTGCATTTTCAATAGTGTTTTTTGAGGTTTCCTCTATGAGGATATTTTCTGGTGGGATTCCTAAATCCATTAAATGCTTTTTGATAAAACCAGCTTCTGAAAAATTATCTTCTTTAAAGATTCCATTTTGTCCGCCTGAAACCAAAATGTTTCTTATGTATCCTTTTTTATATAATAATGCAGTTTGAATAAATCGATCGGAGGAAATATTGAAATAACCTTCTTTGCTGCTTCTATCATAATTGGTTATTCCACCCAAGAGTATTCCGATTTCATATTGCTCATTTGCTTTCATAGGATTAGGTGGATCATGAAAAGGAGCCATCAGGTTTGTAATTATCCAGCTGTTGGAGAAGAAAACAAAACTCAGTAAGGTGGCGATGGCGAATAAAGATTTCCTTTTTACATTTTTTGAAAATACCGAAATAGCAAGCAATATAATAATCCAAAGAAGAGGATGAAGTAATACACCAATAACCTTTCCAATCCAAAACATAGCTGAAAAGCTGATTTGCAGCTGTTTAGTTTTTAATTATTTTTTTGGTTGACTGGTATTTATTGTCTGGGCTGGTTATGGTTAATACATAAGTGCCTGCAGGAAGTCGACTTAAATCCGTTGCTCCGGATTGGTAAGGAATATCTTTGCTAATGACAATACCACCTGACATACTTGCAACCCTGAGGTGCATTTTTTTGATGGAGTACATGTTGCCTATATCATATTTAACTACATCCCGTGTAATAGTGGGGTAAATGTTCTTGATAAAATTTGAATTGTTTCTTATTGGATTAAAAACAGATGTTACGACAGTAATAGGATTGCCTAAAGGGGCAGTCGCAAACATTCCATTACCATGTGTACCAATTACCAAAGTGTTGTCTGCCCATCTGCTGGCTAACGCATTTACCACAGCCCCATTGAGCATTGCTGCTTGAGTACCTGGAGGGGCTACCTCTCTATACCAAATTGTATTGGAACCATTGATCAATTTCGTACTAAATAGACCAATGGAAGTTCCCACGTAATATTCTATTCCTGTTGTCTTTGCTATAATTTCACATGCCCTGATGGATGGAGTAGAAATATTACCCTCAATCAATTGCCAAGTTGGGTCTGGAGCTGTAGCATTACCTGTCCAGAAAATACTTTGCACATTGTAGTTGGAAACAACTAGCATCAATGTATCTTGGTTTCTTGGATTAACGGCAATATCTCTAACTACAGAGCCTGCAGCCATACCTGGTGGAGTGATTTCAACTACAGAGCTTGTGGGAGATTGTGGATCTCTAATTTTGTAAACTCTTCCTGCTCCTGTGCCAATAAACAAGTGGTTCAAAGTAGAGTAGGGTCCTTTTGTGGTCTCTAATGAATAAATGTCACCAAAAACTTTTGGGTGAACACTATCCATCAATGTCCATGTTGTGGATGTTACAGTAGTCGAACTATTTGTTCTAAACAATGTATCCTCAGTAGCGTAATACAAAAGATCAGTATTGTCATAATCCAAATGGAAATAAGTAATAAAAAGTCCTTCTCCTGTGTTTTCTGGTTTTATGAGGGCGTAATCATTTGAAGAAAAAGGTGGGAGATTGGATCTGTAAAACTGTCCGTTTTGTGCAGCACAAAACAAAACTTGTTTTCCTGCGCCATTCTTTTTGGTCATACCAACTTGACAGCCATCGCCTCCCAAGATGATATAGTGATCGCTGGTGTCAACTAATGGATCCCCAAATATTCCTGATCGATCTCTAAATGTTGTTGAATTATCTTGAGCACCTCCGAAAAAATTTCTTGAACCTGGAGTGGGGTCAATGCCTACATGGTAGTATTGTAATGTTTGGTATTGTGAGTTGTAGGTAAGGTTGGTTTGGGCATTGAAGAAGTTCCATACTACGGTGGGAGCTGTGATGTTTTCAATTTGTCCTAATCCACCATCAGATCCAATTAAGATACGATTTGGATTTCCTGGCTCAAATGAAAAGCTATGAAAATCTACATGACTTGTTCCAAGGTTATCTGTGTAGGTGTTTCCAGATTCTAATCCTCCAATGAACCTTACATTAGTTCTTGTACTGAATCCATCTGTTGATCTAAATAAATTTATGCCACCTGCTAAAACAATATTAGGGTTAGTCGGGTGTACTGCCAGTAGCATGTTGTAAGCCCCTTGTGTTTCCAAATATTTTGTTGAAACGCCAACTCTTGTTGAGTTTCTTTGGGCTACTAAGTTAGCGGTAAGATTTGACCATGTAGGTGTAGCAGTAGACATATCACACTTAAATAAATCCGCTTCAGGCTTATTATCTGTTGCAAGGTCAGTGTTTTCAACCATCACATAAAGAATGTTTTCATTGGAGGGGGCTAGTGCTATTACAATTTTCCCCCAACCAGAAATGAACTCGTCAGATTGATTTTGCGTGTTGTTATAAGGCCTCCAGCCCGCCACATAATCTGGATTTCCTAAATTACCACCCGCTATTCTGGTAAAACTACCAAGTTCACCTGTCGCTGAAACAAAAACACCTGCTAAATTGGGATCAGCATTTCTGCCTGACATGGCTACAATAATTTTACTTCCATTACTTGATATTAGAATATCAGCTATGCCACCCACAGCTAGCGTTGGTGTGTTGTTAGATGAAATAAAAACTGTTTGCCAAGTTTGACCACCGTCTCTTGACCGAACAATTCTCCTGTGTATTGCAGCGTAAATGTCACCCGTTAAAGGATGGATAGCAATTTTGTGAACGAAGTTCCATTCCGAGATGAACTGTGTTGGATCATTTACATTGGTGATCGATAATTTTGTCCATGTAGCACCATTGTCTATCGATTTAAGCATTCCGTTGCCGAATATAAATCCCGTAGGATATCCTGCTGATGCTCCAATCGGCTCGCCAGTTCCTGCATACCACGTATTTTCTTGCCCAGGCCTTGGATCTTGAGCTAAGCAAGAAATGTTTCTAGCTTCTCCATCGGGGTGGACATATCTCCAATTCTGACCTCCATCTGTTGTTCTAAATATTCCGCCATTCACCCCACCAGCTAAAATCACACGGTTCACTGCCCCGTTGATAGTTGATCCAAATCTTTTATCATAGGCAACAGCTCTGGTTCTGCCTCCATTCTGAGAGGGACCAACTGCGCCGTAGCTATTTTCTGCACCTCCAGTTTGTTGGACATCTGTGGATAATGAGATAAGCGCTTCTCTGAAAATCCCGTCAGCCTTTACCGGCAGCACTTTTAAAAGTTCAATTTCTTTCTCTTTTATGCCCTCAGGGATTTTCCCCGTTTTGGGGTCTCTTTGTAAGGTCCATTCAAATTCAGCTCGTCTTCTTGAATTTTCTTGTTCTAGCTCCTCACTTTCTTCTTCCTCATCCTTATTCAAAATGGTGAGGTCTTTCTTATTTTTTGGGAAATCAATGTGGTATTTGTTATACAATACAGATGCAAACAGAAGAAAAGTTGCAAATGAAAATAAAAAGAGTCTATGTTTCTTCATGGGTATGTATTCGCCTTGGCAATTTAACCAATTTTTGGCCTTTGTATTTAATTTTTGTGTCACATTTATATGACGATAACGCCACCTACATTAGGTGTATCTTTACTTTTGTAGTGAAGTCATGAACCTGAAGTATCTATTGGATAAATATGCTGCATCCCCCCGCATTGCTGAAATAGCGGATGGCATACTATTGCCTGATCCTTCTAAAATTGCTGTAAATGGGGTTGCAGGTTCCCTTAGAACATTCATATTTAGCGCCCTTTATAACAACAATCATATCAGTAAATTCAATCATCTCTTCATTTTGGAGGATGCGGAAGAGGCTGCTTATCTCCATAATGATATTGAGCAGTTGATTGCCCCTATTGATCTTTTCTATTTTCCATCATCCTTTAAAACCAACAAGAATTTTAAACTTCAGAGCAGTAGCCATGTGATGTTGAGAACAGAAACCTTGACCAGATTAGCTACTGAAGGAAACAAAAAAATTATTGTCACCTATCCTGAAGCATTGATGGAGAAGGTGGCTAATGCAGGTACCTTATCTGCCAATATCATCTCAATCAAAGTAAATGATAAGCTGGATTCTGATCAATTGATGGAAAAGCTTGTTGGATATGGATTTGAACGAACCGATTTCGTTTATGAGCCTGGGCAATTTGCCATGAGGGGAGGCATCTTTGATATTTATTCATTTGGAAATGAAAAGCCATACAGGATAGAGTTATTCGGACAAGAAGTGGATTCAATAAGAATATTTGATCCAGAATCTCAATTGAGTGAAAGAGAGCTACTTCAAGTTAATATCATCCCTAATGCAGATGCTAATTATAGCAGTGCTGAAAAAGTTGATTTCCTGGATTTACTTCCTGCAAATTCAATCATTTACACATCCAATTGGCAGCTGGTTCTTGACCGATTTAGAGATTATGAAGATAATATTCACCTCTTTTTCTCTCAACAAGATGGCCATAGAGAGGTAGGTGGTCAGGATGATCGTCCTGTAGAAGTAGGGGAAGATGATTTTACTGGCGCGGATGCTTTTGAAAAAGCATTTGAACAAAGAAAAGTAGTGGAAATTGCGTCTGTTAATACTATCCACAATCCCAATTTGAATATTGGTTTTCAATCTTCTCCCCAACCTGCTTTCAATCGACAGTTTGAACTCTTGATCAAGGACTTAAAATCACATGAAGTCCAACAAAGACAACTCTATATCTTTTCAGAAAATGCAAAGCAACTTGAGCGGCTGTACTCAATTTTCACAGATTTAAAATCTGAGATTCAGTTTGTTCCTATACCTGCAGCTATTCATCAAGGCTTTATTGATAAAGAGCATGGAATTATTGCCTATACAGATCACCAGATTTTTCAACGGTACCACAAATACAAAATCAAGCAAGCTTATAACAAAAGTAAGGCCATAACACTACGAGCTTTGAAAGAGTTGCAACCTGGGGATTTTGTTGTGCATATCGACCATGGGGTTGGTGTATTTAGTGGTTTGCAAAAAGTGCAGAATGGTGGGCAGACTCAAGAAGCGGTAAGAATAATTTATCGCGACAATGATATTTTGTACGTCAATATTAACTCTTTACACAAAATTTCAAAGTATACTGGTAAAGAAGGACATATGCCCAAGGTCAATAAATTGGGTAGTGATGTTTGGGTCAAATTAAAGGAAAAGACAAAAGGTAGAGTTAAGGAAATTGCTTTTGATCTCATTAAATTATATGCTGAGCGAAAAGCGCAAGAAGGGTTTGCTCATAGTCCGGATAACTATTTGCAGACAGAGCTTGAAGCCTCTTTCATGTATGAGGACACGCCAGATCAGAGTCGTGCAGTAGCTGATGTAAAAAAAGATATGGAGGCCCCGTCACCAATGGACAGACTGGTTTGTGGCGATGTTGGATTTGGTAAAACTGAAGTGGCTATTCGCGCTTCATTTAAAACCTGTATTGATGGCAGACAAGCTGCAGTCCTCGTTCCAACTACCATTTTGGCTTATCAGCATTATAAAACTTTTAGTGAAAGGTTAAAAGATTTACCAGTTACTGTTGATTTTATCAACCGTTTTAAATCGACCAAAGAGAAAAAAGAAACCTATAAAAAACTAGAGGAAGGAAAGATTGATATTATTGTGGGAACACATGCATTACTCTCAAAAGATATTAAGTTCAAAAATCTCGGATTACTTGTAATTGACGAAGAGCAAAAATTTGGGGTAGCGCACAAAGAGAAAATTAAGACGCTGAAGACGAATGTTGATTGTTTAACCCTGACCGCTACGCCAATTCCAAGGACACTTCAATTTAGTTTGATGGGCGCACGCGATTTGAGTATAATCAATACGCCACCTCCTAACCGACAACCTATACAGACAGAAGTGGTTGTATTTAATGAAGATCAAATTAGAGATGCCATCTATTTTGAAATAGAAAGGGGGGGTCAGGTTTTCTTTATTCACAACAGGGTGAATGGTTTGTCGGAAATGGCTAACCTGATAAAAAGTTTATGTCCAGATTTAAGTATTGGATTTGCACATGGACAGTTGGAGGGGCATGAATTGGAAGAAAGAATTTTTGACTTCATCCATAAAAAATATGATGTGTTGGTTTGTACCAATATTGTGGAAAGTGGTGTTGATATTCCAAATGTCAATACCATTATTATTAACAATGCCCATCAGTTTGGATTGAGCGATCTTCACCAGCTTAGAGGTAGGGTAGGAAGAAGTAACCGAAAGGCTTTTTGCTATTTAATGGCACCACCAATAAGTGTATTGCCACCTGATTCCAGAAAACGATTACAAACTTTAGAGCAACACGCTGAGCTAGGAAGTGGATTTCAAATTGCAATGAGAGATCTGGATATCAGGGGTGCTGGTAATATGCTGGGTGGAGAACAGAGTGGGTTTATGATCGAAATTGGTTTTGAGATGTATCAAAAAATTCTTGATGAGGCCATTCGTGAATTAAAAAGAACTGCGTTCAAGGATGTGTTTAAAGAGGAAATCAGTAAGCAAGATGATTTTGTTAGCGACTGCACTATTGATACTGATCTTGAGATATTGATACCAGACGATTACGTTGATCAGATTGCTGAAAGATTAACATTGTATACTCGTTTGGATAATTGCAGAGATGAGGATGAGTTAAAACGTTTTCACGATGAAATGGTCGATCGCTTTGGCCCAATGCCTTACCCAGTGGAAGGCTTATTCACAACCGTGAGGTGCAGAAAATTGGCTGTAGGTATTGGATTCGAAAGGATGACCCTAAAACAAGGAATACTCCGTTGTTATTTTGTCAATAATCCTGACTCTCCATATTTTCACTCGCTAACTTTCAATGCAATTCTTCTTCATTTGCAAACAAAGACGAATAAAAGTCATCTCAAGCAAGTAGGTAAAAATTTCATGTTGATCACTGAGCCTGTTAGCAACATGGAACAAGTTTATGAATTCTTGCAGGCTTTGAACCAAACCATTATGGAAGTGCAAGATCAAAACAGTACTACAGCTCCCTGATCCAAATATTTCTGAAACTTACTGCATCGCCATGATCTTGAAGAACCAAAGGTTCTTTTATACTGTGTGGTTTGTACTCAGCGATTCCTATGTACTCTGTTCCTCCCCAGATTGCTTGATTATTTTGGATGAGTACTCCATTGTGAATCACTGTTATCCTTGCTTGAGCTTGTAATCTTCCATCAGCACCAAATCTCGGTGCAGTAAATATGATATCATAGGTCTGCCATTCACCAGGTGCTTTTGATGCATTAACTAGCGGAATAAGCTGTTTGTAAATGCTGCCAGCCTGACCATTTGAATAGGTTTTATTATTGTAGCTATCAAGTACCTGCAATTCATATTTACCCATTAAAAAAATTCCGCTATTTCCTCTGCCCTGACCTTCACCTTTAACAATTGAAGGAGTTCTCCATTCTATATGAAGCTGACAATCTCCGAAACCTTGTTTAGAGATGATTTCACCTGATCCCCCTTTTACAGTCATTGCTTGATCTGCAATTGTCCATTCTACAGGTTTTCCTCCCTTACCATTCCATGCCGAAAAATCTTTTCCATTAAAAAGCACAATTGCATCAGCAGGGGGATCCTGACTTGTTTTACCCGGTTCAACAATTTTTGGAACTGGATTCCAGAGTTCTGTAAGTGTTGGGTCTCCTTTTCTTTCTTGTGCGATAGAAGTTGACGAAATTAATCCCAGTGCAGCAATCAGGTAAAACTTTTTCATATGCTTTTTGTTATTATAATTGTGGTTGCGTTTATATAGGTTTCAATTTACAAAAAAATAGTCACTACTGCGGTAAGTCAATTATTTTTAAATTCGAAAAAAAGTAGCATGGTGTCGAAGGTAACAGATGGAATAAAAATAAGTGTTGAACAATTTTATCAGCAGGATTATTCCAATCCGGTGCAGATGGAGTTTATGTTTGCATACCGAATTACTATAGAAAACCATAACTCTTTTCCGGTGCAATTATTAAGAAGACATTGGTACATCAACGACAGCAGTGCGGAAAGAAAAGAGGTGGAAGGTGAGGGAGTGATTGGGGTACAACCAATTATTGCACCGAACGACAAGTATCAATATATTTCGGGTTGTAACCTAAGGTCTGAGTTGGGTAAAATGTATGGAACATATTTAATGGAAAATATTTTAACAAAACAGCAGTTTGAAGTCAATATTCCTGTGTTTTACATGGAAGCTCCTTTCAAAAGAAATTAATCTTTATTAACATACGTTATCATAACTTTACCAAGTACAAATATTATTAAGGTAATGGGATATAAAGTAACTTTCAACAACAAGAATAAGGTGTTTTTTAATGCGCTAAAGGCTGAAGTAGACGCTTATTTTGAAAGAAATGGGATTAAAAAAACAGGAAATTGGAAGTTGTATCTCAAGACCATGATTTTGATTCCAAGTGCATTGGGTTTATACAGCTTGTTGATGTTTATTGATATGCCAGCTTTGCTCTCGATTGCTTTGTGGTTTTTATTTGGTTTGAACATGGCAGCTATAGGCTTTAATATCATGCATGATGCTTGTCATGGCAGTTTTTCTACAAAGGGTTGGGTGAACGAGGTGTTTGGCCTCACCAATAATTTCTTGGGAGGAAATGCATTTTTATGGAAGTTAAAGCACAATATAATACATCATACCTATACTAATATTGATGGTGTAGATGACGACATCAATAATATGCCATTTTTGCGTCAGTGCTCTACCCAGCCCTTGAAACCTATGCACAAGTTTCAAAGTGCATACATGTTTGTGTTATATGGATTTACTTCTTTGTTCATGTTTTTCATGGACTACATTAAATATTTTTCAAAGAAAGTCTATACCACCCCTTTAAAACCCATGGATTTCAAAGAGCATTTGATGTTTTGGGTAGGTAAGATCTTCTTTATTGTTTTCTACATTATTGTTCCAATTGTGTTGATTGGTTGGAAATGGTGGCTAATTGGATTTCTAATTAGTCAGTTCACACTAGGCTTAACACTTGCTATCGTATTTCAGTTGGCACATGTTGTAGAACATGCAGATTTCGATGCTGCGGGAGTCGATCCTGTAAAAATTGAAAATGAATGGGCGATACACCAAGTAAAAACGACTGCAAATTTTGCATTCTCCAACAAGCTTGTTACGTGGTTTGTGGGTGGCCTGAACTACCAAATCGAACACCATTTGTTTCCAAGAATCAGTCACATTCACTATCCTGCAATAAGTAAGATAGTGAAAGAGACTTGTGAGAAATTTGACCTGAATTATATTTATTTCCCAACCACTAGAGCTGCAATTAGTTCCCATGTACGTTTTATGCACTTAATGGGCAGGGCTTCAAAGTAAACTCTACTTATCTGGGTTTATATTTAGAGCCGGCAAGAATTTTATTAGCATCTAGTTTCAGTAAACTATTGATGTCTGTCTCTGAATTCTTTCTTAGGTATTCCTTTATTATTTGTCTTCCTACAAATAATGAAATAAAGCCTGGTGAATCTTCTCCAAATTCAATTGTCGATGGAGCTGCAGTTGTGAATGGTCTTACTTTATATCCATCAGTTTCAAATAATAAGTTATTTTCTTGAAAATAATTCCAAATCAATCCTTCGTTGTTGCTAACGATCTCCAATTGCTTCGGGGTATACCCTAATTTGAGCGTATCATCAGCATCGGGCAGAAATAAGTCCAACAAGTACATTCTTTTTCCGTGATCAACAAAAATTTCAAGTAATGTACTGCCTTGCTGAATTGGAGGAAGCAGCTCATCTATGACGTTTTTCATTGCATTGACTGGTATATTTTCGACATTGAATTTTCTTGAAATATATGTTGGGTAAAGTTGTCTTCCTATATCTGTATTGTAAATTGATGCATCTGTTCCTAAATGTAATTGAAGACCTGCGGCCAATGCAAATGTAGTGATAATGTCTCCAGATCCACCTGTCTGATTTGATGCATATGCATCAATTGGTCCAATAAATGTAATAAATTGTTCAGGTAGTTTATAATTGGGAAAATAATATTTAACTAATTTCAGACCATCTTTAGTATCATCTATTGATTTATCTATTGCAGGATCTAAAGTTTTAATTGTAGAATACATTGGTGTATAATCACGAATAAATTGTTTGATTGCTGTTGTCCAGATAGTTGTATCTACTCCTTCAAGCCCAAGTATGCGCAGCAAAAAGTCGTTGTTGAAATTTTGGTGTTTTTCGTTCAATTGTTGCATCGACAGATTGATATTGTTAGTGTCTAATGCAAAGAAATCTTTTTCAAATCTCACTACTTCTAATTGTATATCAATCTTACTCGTATCTGGTTTGTTGTTTTTGCAAGAAGCAAATAGAAGAATGGTTAATAAGCTGTAGGCTAAAATATTAATACCGAATTTCAAGTTATATGGTTTTGTTTTCAAAATTAATGGAAAGGACTATCTGTTGCATGTACCTTCATTATTTTAACCATATATCAGCATATTTCTGCAATTTTGCACCATGAAGGTGTACATCGCCCAACAGAATTATCATATTGGCAATTTTGAAGTGAACAAAGCGAAGATGATTCGTGAAGTAGAGGCAGCCAGACAAATGGGTGCTGAGTTGGTTGTTTTTTCTGAACTATCTGTTTGTGGCTATCCCCCAAGAGACTTTTTGGAATTCGAAGATTTTTTGATTCAGGCCGAATCTGCTGTTACTGAATTGGCCAATCATAGTCTTGATCTTGGTATTCTCATTGGAGCACCTACCCGTAATCCACAGATGGAAGGAAAAGATCTTTTTAACTCTGCCATCTTGGTGTATGAGGGAAAGGTTCATGGTATTGCCCACAAGACGCTGCTACCTAACTATGATATTTTTGATGAGTACAGGTATTTTGAACCTGCATATAGTTGGCAGGTTATACCGTTCAAGGGTAAAAAATTAGCTATTACCATCTGTGAAGATATTTGGAATTTAGGTGATAACCCGTTGTATAGAATTTGTCCTATGGATGAATTGATGAAGCAGTCCCCTGATCTCATGATCAATATTTCTGCTTCTCCTTTTGATTATGATCATGATGAAGATCGTAAAGAAGTAATACGACTCAACGTATTGAAGTATAAGCTTCCTATGATATACTGCAATGCTGTTGGTGCTCAGACTGAAGTTGTATTTGATGGGGGAAGTCTCGTGTATACAGCGGGTGGTAGATTAAAGCATGAGTTGGCTTATTTTAAAGAGGACAGTATCTTGGTTGAAACAGATGAATTGTTTGAAATGAATCAGGTTGATACTCAAACTCATCCAAAGATAGCAGTCGATATGCGCGTTGCAAAAACTTCTGATCCCTTGCAAATCATCGACTATCTAACCAACAACAATAATATAGCACAAATCAAGTCTGCACTTATTGTTGGTATTCAAGATTATTTTTCTAAGCTAGGCTTCAAGAAGGCTATACTGGGTAGTAGCGGTGGAATTGACTCAGCCGTTGTCCTGGCTCTTGCCGTAGAGGCATTAGGGGCTGAAAACGTGACTGCAGTTTTAATGCCATCTGTTTTTTCGAGCGAGCATTCAGTACAGGATGCAGTTCAGCTCAGTAAAAACTTAGGAAACCCTTATCATGTGATTGGTATTGGAGATGTGTATGATGGTTTTGTCAATACATTAAAGCCTTTATTTGAGGGAACGCCGTTTGGTGTTGCCGAGGAGAATATTCAAAGTAGAAGTAGGGGAAATTTATTGATGGCCATTGCCAATAAATTTGGTTATGTATTACTCAACACATCTAATAAAAGTGAACTGGCAACAGGATACGGTACTTTATATGGTGATATGGCAGGAGGTCTGAGTGTGATTGGAGATTTGTATAAGACCCAAGTTTACGCACTTGCGCGTTTGATAAATGCTGAGAGGGAAATTATTCCAAATCATATTCTTATTAAAGCACCATCTGCTGAACTTAGGCCTAATCAAAAAGACAGCGATAGTTTACCGGAATATGATGTGCTCGACAAGATTTTGTATTTCTATATCGAAAGAAGAAAAGGGCCTGCTGAAATTATAGATATGGGATTTGATGCAACGTTAGTCAAAAAAACCTTACGCATGGTCAACCTCAACGAATACAAACGTAATCAGTTCTGTCCTATTGTTCGTGTAAGCACTAAAGCTTTTGGTGTGGGTAGAAGATTACCAATAGTTGCAAAGTACTTGAGCTAAATTAAAAAACCACTGTTGAGTATGAAAGGAAAAGTATATAAATCTACCGGCAGCTGGTACGTGGTGAAAGATGAAGAAGGTAATCATTATCAAGCGCGACTCAAAGGAAAGTTTAAGATAAAAGATATAACATCAACCAATCCAATAGCTGTAGGTGATGAAGTGATTTTTGAAATGGAAGATGAACTTGAAAACAGAACCATCATTACTGAACTCTTGCCAAGAAAGAATTACGTCAACCGTATTTCACCCGCCAATAAAAGACAACACCATATTATTGCATGTAATCTCAATCAGTCGCTTCTTATTGCAACAATTAAAGAACCTCGTACTTCTCTGGGTTTTATAGATAGATTTTTGGTAACCTGTGAAGCCTTTCATATACCTGCTATAATTGTTTTCAATAAAGCAGATTTACATGGTGATGTAGAGCAGGTAATTTATGAGGAACGGAAGTTGATGTACGAACGGATTGGGTATAAGGTTTTGCTAACATCAGTAGAAGAAAAAACGGGACTACAAGCATTGAAAGAAGAGTTGCACCATAAAACCACTTTAATCAGTGGCCATTCTGGTGTTGGAAAATCCAGTTTGATCAATGCCATATTAGAGGGTGCTAATATTCGAACCACTGAAGTGAGTGAATGGAGTGGGAAAGGGATGCATACAACTACATTCGCGGAAATGTATGATTTGCCGACAGGAGGCAGGATTATAGATACGCCCGGTATGCGGGAATTTGCAATCGCTGATATAACCAAAGATGAATTGTCTCATTATTTCCCAGAAATGAATAAAAGGTTGAACGACTGCCAGTTCAATAATTGCATGCACCTCAATGAGCCTGGTTGTGCCATTAAACAGGCCGTTATTGATGGTGAAATACATGAAGAGCGTTATATCAGTTATTGTACCATTCTAGATTCTATTGCAGATAAACAATGGTGATTATTTTTTAAACCAACTGCTATAGGTGATATAGTTTTCTGCAATTCGATTGATCTCTCCTTTTATTTTTTCTTCTGATATGTCTTTGACTTTTTTTGCGGGTACACCGGCAAAAATAGATCCTGGTGGAACAATTGTGCCTTCAAGGACAACAGCACCTGCAGCAATTATTGAGTTAGATCCAATTATCGCCCTGTCCATTACAATAGCACCCATGCCGATTAAAACATTGTCTTCGATTGTACAGCCATGAACAATAGCAGTATGACCAATGCTCACATTGTTACCGATAGTAGTACCATTTTTTTCAAACGTACCATGTATTACGGCATTATCCTGAATATTTACCTTATTGCCTATTTTTATGAAATTGACATCCCCTCTAACAACCGCATTGAACCAGATACTGCAATCATCACCAGTGGTAACCTCCCCAACGATTGTGGCATTAGGTGCAATAAAAACATTTTGACCAAAGCTGGGTGTAAATCCCCTTACAGGAAGTATTACTGACATTTTTTTCTTAAAGTTATTGCATAATCAGGAACTTTGTGGCAATGAACCAGCGTGAATTATTTCTGAGACATGTAGCTCAAACATCAACAGCACCTCTGGCATTGGAGATTGTCAAAGCAGAAGGCGTGAAGATGTGGGATAAACAGGGAAAAGCTTATACTGATCTTATAAGTGGGATAAGTGTTTGTAATGTTGGACATCGTAATCCAGCAGTGATAGACGCCATTCATCAACAACTTGATGCCTACATGCATATAATGGTTTATGGAGAGTTGATTGAATCTCCACAAGTAGCCTATGCCCATCAATTAGCAACTCATTTACCTGAAAGTCTAAATGCTGTTTATTTTACCAATTCTGGTGCTGAGGCGACTGAAGGTGCTATGAAATTGGCAAAAAGAATTACAGGCAGGACAAATATTGTAGCTTTCAACAATTCCTATCATGGTTCAACCCAGGGTGCATTAAGTGTTATGGGGGATGAATATTGGAGAAATGCATACAGGCCATTATTACCTGGGATTGTACATGTGAATTACAATGATGATCATGCTCTAGATTTTATAAATCATCAAACTGCCTGTGTTATTATTGAACCTGTTCAGGCTGAGGTAGGTGTGAATCCTGCAAACATAACTTGGTTGAAGAAGTTGAGGGAGATTTGTACTGCAACAGGTACGATGCTTGTTTTTGATGAAATTCAAACAGGTTTTGGTAGAACTGGATCTTTATTTGCATTTGAAAGATTTGGTGTTGTACCAGATATCTTGTTGCTAGGTAAAGCACTTGGTGGAGGTATGCCTTTAGGTGCTTTTGTATCAAGTACAGCCAATATGAATGCATTTACAGATAATCCAGTACTGGGTAATATCACCACATTTGGAGGACATCCTGTTTGTTGTGCTGCTGGATTGGCTGCTATGAATTATTTATTGAATGCTAGTTTAATTGATGGAGTCATGGCCAAATCAGCACTCTTTAAGGAGTTGCTTATACATCCATTAATTAAGCAAGTAAGGGCCCAGGGCTTGCTCATGGCTATAGAATTTGATTCTTATGAGACCAATAAAAAAATAATCGATAAGTGTATTGAGCTTGGTGTATTTACAGATTGGTTTCTATTTGCCCCCAATTGTATGCGAATAGCTCCACCACTCATTATAAGTGACGAGGATATACGTGATTCCTGTAAAGTGATTCTTGATGCTTGTAATGGGTTTACATGATTTAAAAAGAGAATCTGAAGCTTCCGAAAATTCCAAATTTTTTATATTGCTCAATCGGAAGCGGCCTTGGTGCTATTCTCCAAACTAGGTCGACTCTAAAGAACCTCAAAATATTATCAACACCGGTTCCTAATTCCATATAGGTCCTTCCATTCAAACTTGTAAAGGGAAAATTGTTATTAAGGTTTAATGCTGTGTTACTTTCACTTAAGCTACCCCAAAGGATTTTAGCATTCCAAAATTGACGCAATTTTAATTTTTTATTTTGTGGAAGTAATCTGAAAATGCCTCTTCCAATATTATGTTCAATATTGAAACCTCCATATTCATCAAAAATATATTCATACCTATTCATTAGGTTGAATGCGTATTTATTATAGTAATATATTTCATTACCAGGGGCTATGTTTAACAACATATAAGGTAAGGTTCCCCATAGTTTACCAGCATATGCTCCATAGTATATGGTACCAATGGGTGGAATTTTCAAATAGTCACTTATGCTAAACGTGGCTTTAGAATATGAGTAACCGCTATTTAGTATTCCCTTAATGCCTTTGGTATAATTTAGTTCGAGCACTGGATAATCACTGCCCAAGCTGGTTCTAAAAAAGTCGTCTTGAAGAAATCTTTCAAGATATGCGAATCGTAAGCGTAGGTTAAATTGAAAATCATTGAAATTTCCTGGTATAGCTGAACTTGGAAAATCTTGTTTTCGGGGAAGGTCTTTTATAGGGTTAAATATTTTTCTATGAAGACTACTGGTCAGTGACAAACCGGTTCTCCATTCTTTAAAATATTCAATTTTTTGTTCCTCTATACTTATTAGTTTTATAGGCACTTGATTTTTTCGAGCTGCAAGTGCAAATACGTTATCGTAACCCACTTCATCATAATAAGTTTGGCCATAATCGAGATCATTTTTATAAAGTAACCTGATACTACTTCTTGGGTCCTTACCCAACATGAATAAGGATTCAAATTTTCCTTTTAGTTTTTTGTCTTTCGTTCCATAGGCGACATATGTTGATAAATAAATATTTTTATTAAAATGATAGTTGGTCCCTAAATCAAAACGCAAGCGAAGCCCCTCGTAATTATTTCCACTGATCCAGTTCATCCAAGGGCCAATTTCATAGTTGCCAACAAACCTGTATCCCGTGCCAATAAAACTTAGCCATTCTGAGTAGCTTTCAAATTCTGGCATGTTGAGTAAGCTATCGGCCATCTTATAAAAATTACTTTCATTTTTATTAAGTCCTTCATGACGGTTGGCCTGCCAAAAACTATCAGGTTTTTCCATGGCATCATTTCTTACAACAACCAGTTCCTTTCTTTTGTCGTCTTTGATTTCTGAAAAAATTGAATTTGGCAGTACGGGTTGATTGATCAGTATTTTGTTGTACGTCGTGGTTTTTCTTCCAATTAAACTCAAGTTCTTTGAACCAGTAAGGTTAAAGTTGGCAATGAATTTGTCTTTGGCCAAAAACCAGATACTGTCTTGTATAAGTTGGTATTCTTGAACAAGACTAAGTTTTTCAATAAAATTGATATTTGTACCTGGAGATACTTGAAGATTCATTTTTTGAACTGCAAAGCTTGAATCGGCTATCCAAACATCACCTTGGAAAGTATTTTCTCCTTTTCTTTTTGGGAAAAAGACTAATCTGAAAAATTTTCTACCTGCAACATATTGTGTATCAGCTAATTTGTAGTTGTAATAAAGGTCTCCGTCGTTACTGATTGGGCTTACATATTGTCTATCAAAAACCGGAATAAAATTTTTGTAGACATTCACATTTTGGTACATCCCACCCAAAAACTTAGAAACAGATTCGTTTTTGAGTCCAATTGTTTTACTTGCACGAATAACCTCTCTGCTTTTTGAAGGATCTTTTTGTGTGTAATAGTCTGAAATATTTTCTACCAAGTAAATAGGTAAAATGGGAGAAGCTTCACTTGTTGTATCAACGTTATTTAATATGAATTTAAATGGTTTTGGTGGCAAAAAACCTTTTTGCATTTTTTCGACATTCACATTATTAAGATCTATTTCAAGTTTATTGTATAATTCGTAACTGTAATTATCAAACCTGCTTCTGTCGTTTTTTTCTTTGTTTCTTACTACTTTTCTCCAGAGTAAATAGCCTCTGCTAAATTTGCTCTTAACTACAACCTCATTATTTATTTTTTTTCTCTCTAGTTTTATTAGTACTTCAATTTTATTTCTCCCGGTATCAATCTTTAGTATGAAGTCTTCATATCCTGCATAGCTAATCATGAGTGTATCACTTGGCCAGCTGCGCAAATTAAATATGAAGGTACCAGAAGAGTCGCTCAACTTGCCAATACCTGATTTTTGGAATTGTATTGAAGCAAATGGGATAGACTCGTCAGAATGACTGTCTTTAATTTTTCCAAAGAGCTGCTTAAATGGTACTTGTGCATTTACAACATTATTCAAAAAAAGAGAGAGGAGCATTAAATAAACGCTTCTCCTCATCAACTGAATTAATGTGGTTTTTGTTAGGGGCATTAAAGTTGGCAATTTAATCTACTTGCTCAGGTGCATACTTCTTTCCTTGTATAAAGTTCTGAAGTAGGGGTCCCTCAGGTCTTTTACAAAGCGAATGGCTTCACCAGTTGACTTCATTTCAGGTCCTAATTCCTTGCTCACACCTGGGAATTTCTCAAAACTGAAAACTGGTTCTTTGATGGCAAAGCCATCCAATTTCTTTTCAAATTGGAAATCCTTCAGTTTATGTGTTCCCATCATTATTTTAGTTGCAATGTTGAGATAAGGAATTTGATAGGCTTTGGCAATGAAAGGTGTTGTTCTAGAGGCCCTTGGATTGGCTTCAATTACAAATACCTGTCCATTTTTTATGGCAAACTGAATATTAATCAATCCTTTGATGTTGAGC
Source organism: uncultured Sphingobacterium sp. (assembly GCA_964508355.1). GTDB lineage: Bacteria > Bacteroidota > Bacteroidia > Chitinophagales > Chitinophagaceae > Pollutibacter. Next base: position 12,214 of record CAZDTN010000001.1, on the reverse strand, counting down.
GCTCTGGCAATTTTTTCAGCGATAAACTCCATTGTTGTTACTTCCATTGGTGTCAGGTTAAATGCAGGTAAAACCGCATTACTGTCACCACTATGGATACCAGCTGGTTCAATGTGTTCCATCACACCCATTACATGGAAATCTTCTCCATCGAAGATGCCATCAATTTCAGCTTCTTGGCAGCGATCCAAGAAATGATCAATCAGAATTTTATTGTCTGGAATGTGTTTAAGCAGACTGACTACAGCTGATTCGAGTTCTTCGTCGTTGATTACAATCCTCATTCTTTGTCCACCTAATACATATGAAGGTCTAACAAGAACAGGGTAACCAACTTTTTGTGCAACTTCCACAGCATCATCTACATTGTAAGCAGTTCCATATTCTGGATAGGGTATTCCTAAACTTTTAAGCATGTCACTGAATCTTCCTCTATCTTCTGCAATATCCATGCTGTCAAATGAAGTACCAATGATCTTGATTCCTTTATTGTGCAATCTTTCTGCCAATTTTAATGCAGTTTGTCCGCCTAATTGCACAATCACTCCCTCTGGTTTTTCATATTCTATCAGTTCCCAGAGGTGTTCCCAGAAAACAGGTTCGAAATAGAGCTTATCTGCAATGTCAAAATCTGTTGAAACGGTTTCTGGATTACAATTCACCATAATCGCTTCAAATCCACATTCTTTGATGGCTAACAAGCCATGTACGCAACAATAATCAAATTCAATACCTTGCCCAATTCTATTGGGGCCTGAGCCTAATACAATTATTTTTTTCTTATCGCTAACCTTACTTTCATTCGTTCCCTGATTTTCAAAGCTACTATAGAAGTAAGGTGTTTTGGCTTCAAATTCAGCTGAACAAGTGTCTACCATTTTATAAACTCTGGTTATACCTGCAGCTTTTCTTTTTTCATACAATGCATCTTCATTGCCATCTTGCATTATTCTGCAAATCTGTTCATCGCTGAAACCGTGGTGCTTTGCTTTTTTGATCAGCTCAATGGGTAGACTATCGAATTTATATTTAGCAATTTCTTTTTCAATATCTACGATCTTTTGGATTTCATAAATAAACCATCTGTCGATGCGAGTAGCCTGACAAATAGTTTTCACACTGATGCCCATCATTAAGGCATCCTTAATTCGGAATATCCTATCCCATTTTGGTGTTTTAAGATATTCAACGATTTCATCAGCATGCATGAGGCTCTTACCATAATAGCCCAATCCAACAGCATTATTTTCTAAACTCTGACAAGCTTTCTGTATGGCTTCAGTAAAGCTTCTTCCGATAGACATTACTTCACCAACTGATTTCATTTGTAAGCCCAGGGTATCATTTGCTCCCTTGAATTTGTCGAAATTCCATCTTGGGACTTTCACAATCACATAGTCCAAAGCAGGTTCGAAATATGCCGAAGTGGTTTTTGTTATCTGATTTTTTAATTCATCAAGGCTGTAACCTAAAGCCAACTTAGCTGCAATTTTTGCGATTGGATAGCCAGTCGCTTTAGAAGCTAATGCGGATGAGCGACTAACCCTGGGATTAATTTCGATGGCAATAATTTCCTCAGTTTCTGGGTTAAGTGCAAACTGAACATTGCAACCTCCAGCAAAATTGCCCAACTCTCGCATCATGCGAATAGCGGTATTCCTCATCAATTGAAATGCGGTATCACTAAGTGTCATTGCGGGTGCAACAGTTATGGAATCTCCTGTATGAACCCCCATTGGGTCGAAGTTTTCAACAGTGCAGATAATGGCTACATTGTCTTTCATGTCTCGGAGCAATTCCAATTCGAACTCTTTCCAGCCTAAAACTGCTTTTTCAACCAAAACTTCATGTATGGGAGAGGCGGATAGGCCTCTGTTCAAGGCTTCATCTAAATATTCTTTACTATGAACAAAGCCTCCTCCTGTTCCCCCTAAAGTAAATGAGGGACGAATTACAAGTGGAAATCCAATTTCCTGTGCAAATTCTTTTCCTTCCAAGAAGGAGTTGGCTGTTTTGGCTGTGGCTACAGGAATATTCATTTGAATCATCCATTGCCTGAATTTTTCCCTATCCTCTGCTTTATCTATAGCTTTAATATCTACACCAATTAATCGAACGTTGTACCTCTCCCAAATCCCAAGTTCTTCTGCTTCTTTGGCCAAGTTTAATGCCGTTTGACCTCCCATGGTTGGTAATACAGCATCAATTTGATTTTCTTGTAATATTTTTTCTATGCTATCAACTGTTAATGGAAGCAGATAAACCCTATCAGCCATCATAGGATCAGTCATAATGGTAGCTGGGTTGGAGTTAATCAAAATTACTTTTACACCTTCCTCCCTCAGGCTTCTGGCAGCCTGAGAGCCTGAATAATCAAATTCACATGCTTGTCCAATGATAATGGGTCCTGATCCGATAATTAACACTGAACCAATTGAAGCGTCTTTTGGCATAAAAGATATTTTTTAGTCGGTAAAGGGCACAAAAAAACCGGGTTGTACCCGGAGTGCAAAAGTAATGCTTGCAATCTACTTTTCACCAGGAAAAGCAATTGATTATTTCAAGAAAAGCTAATCTGTTAATAGTTGGTGGGAAAATCAAGCCTGATTATGGTAGGCAGCCATCTCATAATCCTCCACAATGTCTTGTTGCTGGAATTCAGGTAACCTGATAGCATCATTTTCAGCAGTTTGCTCCTCTTTTCGCTTGGAGATTCCAAGTAAAGTGGTAACTGATGCGAAAATTAGAATGAATTTGGTAAAAAGTGTTTTCATATCTGTATAATAATATATAGACAACTTTTGGGCTAAATATGTTGTATCAGAAACGAATAAATTTTTTATAAAGTGTGTAAAAACTGCTAAAATCCTTTTTTCTACTTTGATGAGTAAGATTTTGATTCGACTTAGTTTTGCGCCATGAAATGGAGACTCATCTTTTTTGTTTGCCTTATCATTTGGTACAGTCGAGCAGAAGCTCAACCTAAAGGTGTTCCTGAGTATTTTGCCTATCCGCTATCCATTAAGCCCAAGTTGAATGCAAATTTTGGAGAAATGCGTCCCAATCATTTTCACATGGGGCTGGACTTATCAACTGAGTCGAGGGAAAACCTCCCTGTATATGCACCTGCAGATGGATTTATTTCCAGGATGAAAATTGAATTGGGAGGATTTGGAAGGGCGATTTATTTGGATCATCCCAATGGCACGACGACCCTATATGCGCACATGAATCGATTTATTCCTGTAGCTGAAAAATATTTGGAAGAGCAGCAATATGAGCAGAAGTCTTGGAAAATTGACCTCAAAGTGCCATCGGGCTTGATAACTGTTAAAAAGGGACAACTCATTGGATATAGTGGAAATACTGGTGCTTCTCAAGGACCTCATGTGCATTTTGAAATCAGGGACACAAAGACAGAAAATTGTTTGAATCCATTAAGGTTTAGGTTTTTATTGCCAGATGTTACACCACCTGATCTTTTTCGGGTAGTCTTTTATGATCGTGATAAAAGTGTATATGAGCAAACACCGGTAGTGTATCCATTAATCAAAAAAGGCAATGAATACCATATTGCAGGAAAGGTTGAGCTGCCTTATGATCGAGTATTTATTGCCATTCAAGCAACAGATCGCATGACAGGGGTACCTAACGCCAATGGTATTTTTGCTGCTCATGTAAAACTTGATAACCAATGGGTATCTTCTTTTACTTTGGATAATATTAGCTATGATCAAACCAGGTATTTGAATGGACACATTGACTACATGCACAAAATGAGGGGCGGGGGTTATTATCAGATGTTATTTCCTGCTAAGAAAATGGATTTACCAATTTATAAGTTGAAGGGGGAGAATTATCTTACCATTTCAGATTTTGAACAAGAATGTGTAGTTGACGTATTTGATGCTTATGAAAACAGGTCGAGCATCCAATTTTCAATCAAACGAAAGCCGGGAGTCACGCCAGTACAAAGTAGAGCGGGACAATTTATGAAAGCAGGAGAGATGAATGTTTATGAAGATGAAAATATTCAATTCGTATTCAATGAAGATGCCTTTTATGATGATTTTCATTTTCAATTACAGTCTATTTATGCAGCAGCTGCACATGATGCTTCTTCAGTTTATCAAACCTTGCCGGAGCATATTCCGGTTCAAAACTATTTTAAGGTACGCATCAAGCCCAGCAAGGATATAGATCTTTTGAATAAAGACCGATTGGTGATAAAAAGAAGTTATCGCGGAAAAACTGATATTAAAAAGGCTACACAAGAAAAAGATGGGTTCAGTGCCTCTTTTCGTGATTTTGGATTTTTCCAATTGTTGCACGATATTCAACCGCCCCAGATTTCGACACACTTGCATAATGGTGCGAGGTTGACGACCGGCTCTAGGATTTATTTTGATGTTATTGACGATCTAAAAGTGATCAAAGAATTTAAGGTTACTGTTGATGGCGAGTGGTTATTGTTTGTTCCGTCTGGTATTAGATATTCATATGTTGTTGATGAACATTTTCCAAAAGGTGAACATAAACTAACTGTTCTTGTTATAGACGAAGCAGGTAATGCTGTATCTAAAGAATTTCAGGTAATCAGAAACTAACTACTATGTCAATTCAAGAAGGAAAAAAAGCACCATCATTCACAGCTGTGGACCAGGATGGTGAAAAAATTAAACTCGCAGATTTTAAGGGTAAGAAGCTAGCTCTTTATTTCTATCCTAAAGATGATACCAGCACATGCACCGTGCAGGCTTGTAATTTGAGAGATGGTTTCAAAATGTTGGAGAAAAAGGGAATAGTGGTTATTGGAGTGAGTCCGGATGATGAAAAATCACATCTTAAATTCATTGCCAAGCATAAACTTCCTTTTCGGATTATTGCTGACACTGATATGAAATTAGTAGAAAAATATGGAGTTTGGGGTGAAAAGCAACTTTATGGCAATAAGTACATGGGTGTCTTCAGAACGACTTTTCTTATTGATGAAAATAGTAAAGTGGTTAAAGTAATTGCAAAACCAAAAGTGAAAGAACATGCTGCAGAAATTGCTGCAGGTTTTGGTTTATAGGATCCATTCTACTTCTCCGTGATTTAGAAATAGTAATTCCTGGTCTTTGAGCACCATTAATTGACCAAGCACATTAACACCAACAATGGTGGAACTGAAGAGCTCATTCTCTTTTTTAAAGGTTACAGTTTGATTCAACCGAAATAGTTTTTGGTTAAAAAGTTCAAGCTGATTTTTAAATCCCTTTTGTTTCAGTTCCTCATAACGGAGCGTAAGTTTCTGGCACAATCCTTTTGCCAATGTTCTAGGGTCAAATGATTGTCCTGTTATTTGTTTTAAAGAAACTGGTCGGGTTTTCATATTGGTAAAATTTACCTGATTAATATTAATTCCAATTCCAATAACAGCATTTTCCCAAATATTGCCTTTTACTATATTTTCAATCAAAATCCCCCCTGCCTTTCTGTCACGCCAATAAAGGTCATTTGGCCACTTTATACACGTTTCGTCACCTGCTAATTCTGTGAAAAAGTCGCAACAGGCTAATGCTGTTGCACACGAAAGCTGAAATTGGTTATCGAGATTAAGCCAGGATGTTGCAAGGATGCCACTCATCATAATGTTTTCTCCTTTTAAACTTTCCCAATTGTGGTTTTTTTGCCCTCTTCCCTGAGTCTGTTCCTCCGCAAAAATCACCATTCCATCCGCGGCCAGGCCATCTCTTATTAATGCTTTGGCATAGTTATTGGTACTATCAATTGTTGGCAATATGATAAAAGGTGCGCCGATCATGTTGTATGCCCAAAACGGACTGAATTTATCCTTATTTTTGGGCAAGATACTCAAGGAACAATTAAAAAAATAGCATTTGACAATAAGAGCCGAAGAAGCAGTACCCGTTAAAAAAGTTAGCAGGTTGACAAGGAGCAGTAAAATCCTGAAAGTAATTGTAGAAGCCATTCAGGATAAAAAGGGAGAGCATATTGTTTCTCTTGATCTCCGAAAAATTCCAGAAGCAGTTGCAGATTTCTTCATCATTTGTGAAGCAAGCTCAACTGTCCAAGTGCGAGCTATCGCAGAATGGGTAGAAGAATCAGTTAAAAAGCAATGTGGAGAGCCGCCTTATAAACACGAAGGTCATGGTGCGAGTCAATGGGTGTTGATTGATTATGTAAACGTGGTTGTTCATGTATTCCAAAGCGAAACCAGAAAATTCTATAGGTTGGAAGAAATGTGGAGTGATGGAGTTGCTGAACTTGAAGAAATGGAAGCATCGGCAGTTCCAGTAAAAAAAGCCCCAGCCAAGAAATCAAAAAAATCTCAAAAGTAACAACGAATTGATATGAATCAAGAAGAGCATAATAACGATAAACGCCAAAATCCGTTTTCCCCTTTTAAAAGAAATAAGGAAAGTGGCGGGAATGGTCCAGCTTCCAAAGGCCCAAAATTCAGTTTTTACTGGATTTATGTAATAGCAGCTGTCATGCTTATTGGCTATCAGGTAATGCGTGGTGTGAGTCCAGATGCAAGTACCATTACAGAGTTAGAATTCAGACAAAAATTATTAGAAAGAAACCATGTTGAAAAACTAGAACCGGTAAAAAATAAAGGTGTTGTTCGTGTGTACATCAAACAAGATAGTTTGAGTAGTCCACTTTATGACACCTTGATTGGTGCAAAAAAGCTGGCACATGTTAAAACTTCAAAAGGCCCACACTTTCAGTTCAGTTACTCCAAAGTAGACGACTACCAAGAAAATATCGATAAATATTTCAGCGATCATCCAAATGTTACTCCGGTAAAGGTTGATCCTGTCAGCGATCCAGAATTTTTTGGTCCCTTGGTTAATTTTCTTTTCCCCTTGTTGATGTTTGGTTTGTTGTTTGTATTGATGATGAGGAAGATGGGTGGAGGTGCAGGTGGAGCTGGTGGAGGTGGTATCTTCAACATTGGCAAGTCAAAAGCACAGTTATTTGATAAAGGAACTAAAGTGAATATCACTTTCACTGATGTTGCTGGCTTGGATGAAGCCAAGCAAGAGGTAATGGAGATTGTTGATTTCCTAAAGAATCCCAAAAAATACACAGCATTGGGTGGAAAAATACCAAAAGGAGCACTCTTGGTTGGACCTCCTGGTACTGGTAAAACTTTGTTGGCCAAAGCCATGGCAGGTGAAGCGCAAGTGCCATTCTTCTCTATGTCTGGTTCAGATTTCGTAGAAATGTTCGTTGGGGTAGGCGCCAGTCGTGTGCGTGATTTATTCAAACAAGCAAGGGAGAAAGCACCATGTATTATTTTCATAGATGAAATTGATGCTATAGGAAGGGCACGTGGTAAGAATGTGATGATGAGTAATGATGAGCGTGAAAATACTTTGAATCAGTTGCTGGTAGAAATGGATGGTTTTGGCGGCGACAGTGGTATAATTATTTTGGCCGCTACTAATCGCCCTGATGTATTGGACAGTGCTTTGTTAAGGCCGGGTAGATTCGATCGACAAATCAGCATTGATAAACCAGATGTAAAAGGAAGAGAAACCATCTTCTTGGTTCACCTGAAACCCATAAAAAGATCTGAAAAACTTGATATTCATAAATTGGCAGAACAAACACCTGGCTTTGCAGGAGCTGATATTGCGAATGTTTGTAATGAAGCAGCATTGATAGCCGCCAGAAAAGGAAAGTCTGAAGTAGATATGGATGATTTCCAAGATGCTATTGATAGGGTTATTGGTGGGTTAGAAAAAAAGAACAAGATTATTCTTCCTGAAGAGAAAAAAATCATTGCATACCACGAAGCTGGTCACGCTGTTTGTGGATGGTATCTTGAACATGCCTATCCTTTGTTGAAAGTGACAATTGTACCAAGAGGTGTTGCTGCACTTGGTTATGCACAGTATACTCCGAAAGAACAATATTTGTACAATACTGAGCAGCTACAAGACCAAATGTGTATGACATTGGGTGGCAGAGCGAGTGAGGAAATTTTCTTTGGTAAAATTTCTACTGGTGCTCAAAATGATTTACAGCAAGTTACCAAGATGTCTTATGCCATGGTGACGGTTTATGGTATGAGTGAAAAAGTAGGTAATGTAAGCTTCTATGATCCTCAACAAGAAAGTCAATTTACAAAACCTTATAGTGAAGAAACAGGAAAATTGATTGATGATGAGGTTAGAAGCCTTGTAGATCAGGCCTATAAACGCACTCTTCAATTACTTGCAGACAAAAAAGCAGAGGTTGAAAAAATTGCTTTGGCTCTTTTGGATCGAGAAGTTCTTCATCAGCAAGATGTTGAAGATTTGATTGGGAAGCGGCCATACGGCGAAAAAAAGATTTTTAGTGATACCCCTGTTGAAGTAATCACTGATGTTGTAGAGACACCCTCTATCGAGAATGACACAACCCAAGCTGAAGAAAATTAATTTTTGCTAAATCATGGAAGCATCTTCAGGTAAGGAAGCCATTTTGAAAAATATCAGGAAGGCCTTGGTTCATTCAACTGATATTCCTTATCCAGCCTTGGAGAAAACCGATTTTTCATTTGATGGATCAAAAGAAGATTTGGCTGTTTTATTCGCTGAAAAATTCTCATCTCTTTTGGGTAAGTTTTCATTTTGTGAATCAGAAGCAGATTTGGTACAGCAATTAATTGCATTGGCGGATGACAGAAAATGGGATGACGTTTATTGCTCGGATGAAAATATTAAATCGGCTTTAAATTCGTTTGGATTCAAACCTTTCACGGATAAGCCCTTAAAAGATGCCGATGTTTCAATAACTATTTGTGAAGCATTGGTAGCAAGGACTGGATCAATAGTTTTGAGTAGTGCTGTGTCATCGGGAAGAACGACTAGTGTGTATGCGCCTATACATATTTGTATAGCTAAAGCTAGTCAACTAGTGTATGATGTTAAAGATGCACTGGTTATGTTGCAGGGTAAGTATGGTGATCAGTTGCCTTCAATGATTAGTTTTGCAACCGGACCAAGCAGAACCGCTGATATTGAGAAAACGTTGGTTGTTGGTGTTCATGGTCCCAAAGAAGTGTATTGTTTTCTATTGGATAAATAAAGGCCTCAACGCTATTACTGATTATATTTGATCATGCAAATTCCCGCAGGCAAAAAGATTTATTTTTTATCAGACTTCCATCTTGGTGTGCCTGATCATGTATCAAGCGTGGAGAGGGAAAAAAGAATTGTTGCTTTTTTGGATCAGGCCAAAAAAGATGCCGCTATGATTTTTGTGGTAGGCGATTTATTTGATTTTTGGTTTGAATACAGAACTGTTGTTCCGAAAGGATATGTAAGAATATTGGGTAAGTTAGCAGAGTTGACCGATAACCAAATACCAGTACACTTCTTTGTTGGTAACCACGACATGTGGATGTCTGGTTACTTTGAAAAAGAATTGAATATCCCCGTTTTTTATCAGAGCCAAACCTATACTTTTAATGGGAAGCAATTTTTTGTTGGACACGGTGATGGGTTAGGTCCGGGAGACCATGGCTATAAATTCATGAAAAAGATTTTCAGAAACCCAATCTGTCGTTTTCTTTTTGGGTTACTGCCTCCCTTTTTTGGTATTTCACTAGCTAATTTTTTCAGTAAACGCAGTCGAATCATGACAGGCAATGCTGATGAAAAATTCTTAGGAGAAGACAATGAGTGGTTAGTTATTTATGCAAAACAAAAATTAAAAGAGGAGCATTTTGATTATTTTATTTTTGGCCATAGGCATTTGCCAATTGATTTTCAACTGAATAAGTCGAGTCGTTATGTCAATTTGGGCGACTGGATCAAATACAACTCCTACGCAGAATTCGATGGAGATACTTTACATCTAAAGTATTATCAATAGGATGAGAGTTGTTTTTTTATATTTATTTTTTTCCTTTTTGGGTGCACAATTGTTTGCACAAGAACTCACTGGATTAACATTGACCAAGGAGATAAAAGGTGATTTTGCTTATTTCATGCCCGATGAATTGGGAAATTTATTTGCACTGACAAAAAATGGTCAGCTCAAAAAATACAACACCAATCTTGATTCCATGGGCGTTTTCAATGAAATTCGTCGCTATGGTAAACTCTATTCAATTTCAGCAGATAATCCGTTAAGGACTGTATTGTACTTCAAAGACTACAAAACAATATTAGTATTGGATAGGCTGATGCAGGTTGTAAATAAAATAGATTTGCGTAAAGCAGGTATTTTTCAAGTTAAGGCTGTCGCACAGAGTTATGATAACCTGTTCTGGGTTTATGATGAGCAAGACAGTAAACTCAAGAAAATTAATGAAGAAGGGAAACTGGTTTTTGCTACAGCTGATTTAAGACTTATTTTTTCTGAACCAATAGTACCATCATCAATTTTTGATTTAGGTGGATTTGTCTATATATATGATGAAAAAAATGGTCTCTTTATTTTTGACTACTATGGTGCTTTAAAAAATAGAATAGCTTTTCTGGACTGGAAAGAGGTCCATTCGGTTGGTAAGCAGCTTGTTGGACTAAAAAAAGAAATGTTGATTACCTATACACCTGGTAATATTGATACTAAATCATTTTTACTTCCTGCTGAATTAAGGGAGCATGTGCAGTTGCATTTCACAGCAACTGGATGTTATCTTTTAAAAGATGGAAGTATATTAAAATACAGTTGGCGTTAAAAGTGAGGCGTTAGTTTACAAGACCTGCTTTTAATTCAAGCAACATCGCTTTGATGTTTTTGAGCACTTCAACGGTATCAAATTTATCATCCGCCTTCTTCCCTTTTTTCAAATATTCTTTTGCCCCTTTAATTGTGTATTTTTTCTCTTTAAGGAGAAAATAAATCAGTTTTAAATTCCTGATATCTTCTGGTCTGAACAGTCGATCCCCTTTTTTATTTTTTCGGGGCTTTAAAATGGAGAATTCTTTTTCCCAGAAACGAAGCAGAGAAATGTTTACATTGAACATATTGGCCACTTCACTTATTGGATAATATTGTTTGCTATCCAGTTCTGTGTCTACGGGAATATTCAAATTCACCACGGTGGAAGTTTCTTTTTCTTCTACCACAGGTGGTGGGGTTGGATTGCGGGGAGTTTTACGTTCGGGTTTTGGCTCCGTTTTTTTTACGGGTTGTTCAAAACTTTCACCACCAAATATATCGAGCTGATTGTACATCAGTTCAAATTTATGCAGAATAAATAACCCTAATTGGGTTAAGTTATGCACATTGATTTAATCGAATGTCTGGTTTCTCGATGCTGCCAGTTTCAAGATTCTTTGGTATTGTTCTGGGGTGAGGTCGTTATAGAAAAAGTAAATGGGATCAAGACGTTTATTACCTTTTAGTACTTCATAGTGCAAATGTGGCCCAGTCGATTTTCCTGTATTTCCTACATAACCAATGATTTCACCTCGTTTTACTCTTTGTCCCTTTTTTGCTTTTATTCTGTAAAGGTGGCCATACAATGTATTATAAGAATAGCCATGGCTGATGACAATATGGTTTCCGTAGGCATTTCCTGAATTTCCAGCAATTTTCACCGTTCCTTCAGCAGTTGCATAAACTGGGGTGCCTTGTGGCGCACTAAAGTCGAGTCCTGGATGGAACTTTACTGTCTTGTACAGTGGATCAATTCTATAGCCGAATCCAGAAGAAAGTCGGTTTAAATCTCTGTTGCTAAGGGGCTGAATAGCGGGTGTACTGGCAAGCAACTTCTCCTTGTTTTTAAGCATTCCTTCAATGTCTTTGTAGGATTTTTCTTGCACCCGTACTCTGTTTGACAGTGTGTTTAAAACCTTGTATATACTGTCAGTCATTTCACTGTTATCCATTCTCGCTACAGTCTGTAATTCTTTTTTGGTTTCCATTTGTTTCGCCCTGGCACTATCGGGTATAGGTTTGGCTTCAAAAACTGATCGGTAAATCTCATTATCCCTTTTTTCCAGTTCTTTTAGTTTTTCATCTAATTCGCCTACTCTTTGGGCGTAGAGCTTATTGGTTTCTTCAGCTTTTTCTAACTGTACTTTGAGGAGTTTTTCTTTGGGCGAATCCAGGAACCTAAATGCGATAGCTACGATAATCAAACCAGTTACAAAAGCCGTTGAAATGAAGGCAAAGATCCTTAATAGGGTGACCCTAAGGGGAACAACCTGCTTTTCGTAGCGGAGTGTTTGGGTATTGTAATAATATTTGATCTTTTTCA